>DAOVWI010000011.1 GCA_030636765.1 Gemmatimonadales bacterium | reverse complement strand
GGTACAATCTGCGGGTGGCGCACTCCGCGGGATCCGCGGTCTCGGACGCAGACCTCGTGCTCGGCTTCGACATGGACGGGTTCGCCCTGCGGAGGCCGGCGGCTCGTTATGTCGTTTGCTTGAAGGGCGTGATGGCCGACGAGCTGCGCTTCGAACGGGGGTGGCCTCACCTCCGCTTTCGAGCTCTCTCTCTCCTCGAGGGCGCGAACGCGCGCCGGGCAGACGTCGTGATCGCCACCAGCCAGTACAGCCGCTCGCTGGCGATCGACGCCTACGGCCTCGCCCCCGAGCGCGTGAGGGTCGTGCCGGAAGGGATCGATCTGGATGCCGCCTGGAGGGCCTCGGGCAACGGATCGGGAAGCGACGAAAGCGTGACCGCGAGCTCCGGACCGGTGATCCTCAGTGTCGCCCGGCAGTACCGGCGAAAGAACACGATCGCCCTCCTCCGCGCCATGCCTTTCGTTCGCTCGGTCGTCCCGGGCGCTACCCTGCGAGTCATCGGCGGCGGACCCGAGCTGACCCGTCTGCAACGCGAGCGATCGGCGCTGAATCTAGGGGATTCGGTGGAGCTGCTCGGCGAGCTGCCTACCATGGAGGCGGTGAGGGCCGAGTACCGGAGAGCAGATGTGTTCTGCCTTCCCTCCCTTCAGGAAGGCTTCGGGATCGTCTTCGTGGAAGCGATGGCCGCCGGCCTGCCGATCGTCGCCCTCCGAACCGCGGCCGTTCCGGAAGTCGTGCCGAACGGAGAGACGGGCCTCCTCGTGAACCCGGACCGACCGGAGGCCCTGAGGGAGGCGCTCATCCGGCTCCTCCAGGATGCCGGGCTGAGAGCCGCGATGGGAAGGGCCGGCCCGGAGCGGGCGAAGGCCTACGCGTGGCCCGACGTGGCATGCCGCTTTCTGTGCGCCGCCGGCTTCAGCGCCTAACGGCTCGCCCCATTACTCGGACAGGCTCCTAGAGCGCCTTCTCAGTGGCCCGGGCAGCCCTTAGCTTGACGACGGCCGACCTCCGCCGGTCTGGCGACCGGCCGAAAGTTCCGTGGTTCCGGCTCGCTGGAGGCCTTCCTCATGGGTGAGAAAGACGTACGCCGCTTCGACACGGAGCAGCGCCGGGTCTTCACAAACAAGATCCTTCGGGACGTCGAGGCGCTCGAGCAGATGCTTGCGTCCGGCGCGATCGAGTCGGGCGTCCGCCGGATCGGCGTGGAGCAGGAGATGTTCCTGGTCGACGAGAACTGGCACCCGGCTTCCAAGGCCATCGAGGTGCTCGAGCGCGTCGACGACCCGCGAGTCACCCACGAGCTGGCGCTGTTCAACCTGGAGTTCAACCTCGACCCGATCCCGTTCGGCGGTGGTTGTCTGCGGCGCCTGGAGGCGGAGCTGGCCTCTCTCCTGGAGACGGTCGAACAGGCCGCGGCGGAGGTCGGCGCGCGGATCGTCCTCACGGGTATCCTCCCCACGCTGCAGAAATCGGATCTCACCCTCGAGAACATGACTCCGGAGGAGCGCTACTTCGCCCTGAGCGCCGCGCTCGACCACCTCCGCGGCGGGACCTACAAGTTCTACCTGAAGGGTGTGGACGAGCTGCTCGTCGAGCACGAGACGATGATGCTGGAGGCGGCGAACACGAGCTTCCAGGTGCATTTCCAGGTGGGCGCAGCGGAGTTCGCCCGCCTCTACAACATCGCGCTGGTGGCCGCCGCTCCGGCCCTCGCGGTCGCGGCCGGATCTCCGCTCCTCTTCGGGAAGCGATTGTGGCGGGAGACACGGATTGCGCTCTTTCAGCAGTCGATCGACACGCGCAGCGCGAGGCCCGACATGCGGGACATCAAGCCACGCGTCCACTTCGGCACGCACTGGGTCGAAGACTCCGTTCTGGAGATATTCCGGGAGGACATCTCGCGCTTCCGGGTGCTCATCGGGGCAGAGATCGAGGAGGATCCCCTGGAAGAGTTACGGCAGGGACGCGTTCCCAGCCTGAAGGCCCTGCAGCTGCACAACAGCACCGTGTACCGGTGGAATCGGCCGTGCTACGGGATCAGCGATGGGAAACCCCACCTCCGGATCGAGAGTCGAGTGCTCGCATCGGGACCCACCCCCCTCGATGAGGTGGCCAACGCGGCGTTCTGGTTCGGGCTGGTGAGCGCGCTCGCCCACGAGGAGCGGGACGTGCGCGATGGGATGGACTTCGATGACGCTCTGGGCAACTTCGTGGCCGCGGCCCGTCTGGGCCTGGACTCGCACCTCATGTGGCTCGACGTCGACCACACCCAGAGCGCGCGACGTCTCGTCCTGGAGCGGATCCTGCCGCTCGCTCGCGAGGGGCTGCGCGCGGGCGAGGTCGACGAAGAGGACATCGAGCGGTATCTGGGCATCATCGAGGAGCGCGTCGCCTCGAAGCAGACTCCGGCCCAGTGGATGCTCCGATCGCTTGCCCGCATGAAGGAGCGGGGAAGCCTTCCGGAACGGCTGAACGCCCTCACCGCCGCCATCGCCGACCGCGCGCAGACGGGGCAGCCCGTCCACCGCTGGCCGCTGGCCGAGTTTCACGAAGCGGGAGATTGGAAACCAAGCTACCAGAGGATCGAGCAGTACATGACGACCGACCTCATCACCGTCGGCGAGGACGAGCCGATCGACCTCGTGGCGCGGCTCATGGACTGGCACCGGATCCACCATATCCCGGTCGAGGATGAGCGACACCGGTTGCTTGGCCTCGTGTCTCACCGCTCCCTGCTCCGCTTTCTGGCGTCGGGCGGAAGAGGGGAGGAAGAGGCTCCCACCCCGGTGAGCGACGTCATGCAGAGGGAGCTGATCACCGTCCAGCCGGACACGCCGACCCTCGAGGCGATCGAGCTGATGAAGGACAACCGGATCGGCTGTCTTCCGGTGACGGCGAAGGGCCGGCTGGTTGGCATCGTCACGGAGCACGATTTCCTTCGGGTGGCGGGCCTGCTGCTCGAGCAGCGCCTCCGAGAATAGCCGGCAGGACGGCTCCCACCGCGGCCGCCAGCGCCGCCAGCCAGCCCACGACGTCGCCGGCGCGGGCGAAGGGAGTCAGGCCTCGGGTCGTCAGCACGTCGGCCGTGAAGATGGCGGACGTGAACAGCTCGGTCGCCTCGTGGACGCGGCCCAGCGGATCCACGATCTCCGAGATCCCCGTGTTCGCGGCTCGGGCGATGCCGATCCGGCTCTCGATGGCACGGAGCACCAGGTGCGAGGGATGCTGCCAGAGCGCGCTGCTGCGGCTCCACGACGGCTCCTCGCGACCGAACCATGCATCGTTCGTGATGTTGACGAGGTAGTCGGCGCCCCGCCGCCGAAACTCCCGGCTCAGACCGGCGAAGATCGATTCGTAGCAGATCAAGACGCCGAAGCTCACGCCGTCCGACTCCATCGGCGCCGTGCCCACCCCGACGCCGAACCCCCCGAAGTCGAAGTAGGGGGCCCAGGTGAACCAGTCGGGATTCAGGAACGGCACGCGCTCGACGACCGGAACGAGGTGGTGCTTGTCGTATCGGCCAATCCGCTCGCCCGTCGCGTCCACCAGCAGGGCCGAGTTGAAGTAGTCCCACTCGCCCCCAGGCAGCTTGTCGATGCCGATCGTCCCGAAGAGGACCGGCGCTCGCCGGTCGTAGGCAAGATTCGCAAGCCATGTCCTGACCCGGCGCAAACCCCTGTAGCCGGTCGCCGGGATCGGGTCGATCGGAAGGGGGATGACGGTCTCCGGGAGTACGAGGAGATCGATCGGTCGCCCGGGATCGTGCCCGGCGAGAAGGCTCTCGACCACACGGCGCGTGCTGTCGATCGCGGCGTGCCGATCCAGCTTGAGATCCTCCGGGATGTTCGGCTGCACGATCGTGACAGTGGCGGCCACCTCGTGATCCAGGCTCGTCCACCGGTGCAGTGAGTAGGCGACCGGGAGCGCCAGAGCGAGTACCCAGCCGCCGAACGCGAGCCACACGTCGCGCCTCCGCCCGGCCCGCCAGGCCAGGATCCCAGTGGCGAGCAGGCCGTTCAACATGACCAGCCAGAAGCTCAGCCCACGAGCCCCGACGATGTCGGCGACGCCGATGAGTTGAGGAAACCCCGTGAGCGTGTAGCCGAACTCGTTCCACGGAAAGGAGATCGGTCCGAGGTGCGCCCGGAGCCACTCGGCCGCCGTCCAGAAGACCGGCAGGGCGATCCACAGCGGCCAGCCGAGCCGGCGGCGCACGTGGTAGACGCCCACCGTCGCGACCGCCAGAAAAAGACACATCGGGACGACGGTGAGCACGAAGCCCGGCAACGCCATGAGGGAGTAGTGCACCAGCGAGGTCGCGAGCCAGTGGAGAAGAAGCGTGTAGTAGACGACCCCGAGCCAGAACCCGCCCCGGAACGCCTCTCTTCGCCCCTCCTCGCCCTCGGGCAGCCTGCCCAGCCAGATGCCGAACGGGACCAGCCCTAGGAAGGAGGGCAGAAGGAGATGAAGGGGAGGGTGCGCAAGGCCGAGGATGAAGCCGCTGGCCGCGACCCAACCGGCACCCCGCGGGACCGCCGGAACGCGGATCTGCACGAGCAGGTCGGCCAGCTAGATCGCTACTTCGCGGCCCTCACGGGCCGATCTATAGCACGCTTCCAGCGTCTGCATGAGCCGCACCTGCTCGCCCTGCACCTCGAGCGGCTTCTCTCCGCGCACGAAGCGCAGGAACTCCGCCCACTCCTGCCGATAGGAGGCCCGATAGAGGCCGGCCTCATCCACATCCAGAGGGGGCGCCACATCCAGGGGACCTGTCTCCATGTCCTTCCGCACTCGGAACGGGGAGGTCGTGGCCGAGCCGAGAGTCCCGAGCACGAGGAGGGAGTGTCTGTCGCGCTCCGAGCGGAGTTCCCAGCTCACCTCGACGCTGAGAGTCACGCCTCCGGCTAGAGCGAGGAAAGCGAACGCCGAGTCCTCGACCCCGGAGGTGGAGTGCATGCTCGCGGTGACGCGTTCGACGTCCGGGTAGCCCAGCAGCCAGAGCGCCACATCGAGGGCCTGGACCCCAAGGTCCATCAGCACCCCACCACCGGCGCGTTTCGGATCACGACGCCACCCGTGCTTCGGCCGTCCCTGGCTTCGGGTCAGCCAGACGGAGCGCACGAACAGCACCTCGCCGAGCTCTCCGCTCGCCATGAACTGCTGGATCGCCCGAACATCGAAGCGGAACCGCTGATTCATCGCGACCATCAGCTGGCGGTTTGCCTTCTCCGCCAGGTGGATCAGTCGCGCCGCCTCCTCGCTGCCCGGGGCCAGCGGCCTCTCACACAAGACATGCACTCCCCGCTCGAGCGCATCCCGAACGACGGCTGCGTGCGTGTCGTTGGGCGTGCACACTAACGCCGCATCGACGTGAACCTCCGCGGGGAGCTCTCCCAGCTCCCTCGCCACGTGAGGCACCCCGAAGCGCTCGGCGATCGTGCGAGCCTTCTCGACCTGTGTGTCGAGCAGCGCCGTCACCTCCAGGTCGGGCAACCGCTTTAGGATCGGAAGGTGGACGACCTGCGCCGCGCCCCCCGCCCCAACGACCGCCACGCGGACGTCCCTCTTCACACGATCCACTATTCGCTCCACTCCTCTCACTAGTACAGCTTTTCCAGCCTTGCGCCCGTGTAGTAGGCGGCCAGGATCTGTCGGTAATCCTGCCCCGCCCTCGCCCGACCGATCGCGCCCCACTGGCACATGCCGATGCCGTGGCCGTATCCGCGACCCTCGACCAGCACCCCGTTCGCGTCCACCCGGCCGTGGAGCACCCTGAAATCCGTGGACCCGAGAATCCGCCCCTCCGAGGATCGCAGCACGAAGCGGATATCGTTCTTACGGATCACGTAGCGGCCTCCGGTGGCCGCGATCTCCAGCTCGTCCACCCGATCCTCTTCCGTCCGGCTGAGGACGCGAATCTCCAGAATACGCCCGATCGACGTGGGAGGAACCCCGAGCCTTCCGGCCAGCTCGGCGCGAACCAGTCCGTTCATCTCGTCGGGGGTCCAGCTTTCCCGCCATGTGTACCGGGGGGAGATCGCGCAGAAGTCGTCACCGCCCGCTGCGCGGTCACGGACGGAGCGAAGATACGGGAGGTCGGGCTCCGCCCAAACCTCGTACCGTGTGGCGGTGCGACCCCCGCACGTCGAGTGATACAACGCCAGCACCACGGCGCCGTCATACGTGAGGATCTCTCCTTCGGTCTCCCGCACCGCCCGGTCGATCTCAGCTCGTTCCAGGTCAACGCCTCCGTATGCCTGATCCTCGACGGTGGCGAAAACATCGAAGCCCAGAGAGTCTCGACTCCCGAGGCTGGAGATCGCGTACGTGCGGGCGGCCACCGCCTGCGCCTTCACGGCGTCGAACTCTTCCGGCGGGCGACGGCCGATCTCGGCCGGCACGACGCCGCGGAGGTACTCCTCCAGACCGATCCGGTTGATGACCACGATGCCTCTGGCTGGATCGACGAGGAGCTCGGCCGCGCCGTGGTACCTCTTGCCCGAGAGAACGATGGGGATCGCCGGATCGAGCGGCTCGACGACCAGCCGTGGCCGGCCGTCTCCGATGCGGCCTCCGGATTCGACCAGGAGCTTACCTTCGGAGGCCTCGAAACGGAGGATCTCCTCCCCGCTGGCCTCGAGCACCTCCCCGCTCTCGCCATCCAGCACGCGCAGGCCGGCCGTCGACATGATGGCCACCGATGAGACGCCGACCTCGACGCCCACCCGAACCGTCGGCTCCGACGTGATGGTTTCGGTGATCGGGCGTTCGGCGACTACTTCCGGTGCGGTCCTTGCCCGAGGCGGCGTCACGTCCGGTGCGGTCCCCTCCGGAGGCGGCGTCACGTCCGGTGCGGTCCCCTCCGGAGGCGAAGTCCCCGCACACGCCCAGCAGAGGAGAGCCGAGGCAACGAGCGCCCCTCCGCTCCCGCCGGGACCCGTCAACGCAGGCCTGCTGGAATCAGCCGACCCGCGCCGCATCCATCGCCTCTCCGACGGCCATCAGAGTGTACTCCAGCTGCTCGGGACCGTGCACTGTCGAGGTGAATCCGGCCTCGAAGGGCGAGGGGGCGAAGAACACTCCGCGCTCCAGGCACTCCCTGAAGTAAGAGGCGAAGAACTCCGTGTCCGTCCGCTTGGCCCCGTCGTAGTCGTGAACCGGGTCTTCGGCGAAGAACACTCCCCACATCGAGCCGACGTGCGCCCCTGAAGCGGGAATGCCCCGCTCCTCGGCCGCCGCCAGGATGCCGGAGACCAGCCGTCCGGTCAGGCGCGCCAGGTGGTCGTACGGTCTCTCCCGCGCGAGCACCCGGAGCTGGGCGAGGCCGGCGGCCATGCCGAGCGGATTGCCACTCAGCGTACCGGCCTGGTACACCGGTCCGGTCGGAGCCACCTGCTCCATCAGCTCTCGGCTGCCACCGAACGCGGCGACCGGAAGACCTCCACCGATCACCTTACCCAGGGTGGTGAGATCCGGGACCACCCCGTAGAGATCCTGGGCGCCCCCCAGCGCAACGCGGAAACCGGTCATCACCTCGTCGAACACGAGGAGCGCCCCGGTGGCCCGGGTCACCTCCCGGAGCCCTTCCAGGAATCCGTGCATCGGCTCGATCAGGCCGAAGTTGCCCATCACCGGTTCCACGATGACGGCGGCGATCTCGTCCGGATAACGATCCAGCGAGGAGCGCACGCAGTCGAGGTCGTTGAACGGCACCGAGATCGTGAGCTCGGAGAGTGACAGCGGCACCCCGGGGGAGTCGGGCAGCCCGAGTGTGGCTACGCCGGAGCCCGCACGCACGAGAAAGGAGTCCGAGTGGCCGTGGTAGCAGCCGTCGAACTTGAGGATGCGTTCGCGGCCAGTCACCCCGCGGGCCAGGCGGATGGCCGACATCGTGGATTCGGTGCCGCTGCTCACGAAGCGCACCATCTCGATCCCGGGCACGAGATCCACGATCAGCTCGGCCAGCTCCACTTCCGTCTTCACGGGGGTGCCGAACGTGAGCCCCGTTCGAGTGGCGCGTTCCACCGCCTCGACGACCGCCGGGTGTCCGTGCCCGAGGATGAGAGGTCCCCACGAGAGCACGTAGTCTACGTAACGCTTCCCGTCGACGTCGTAGAGGTAGGGACCTTCTCCACGCTCCGAGAAAAAGGGCTCGCCCCCGACCGATCGGAAGGAGCGCACCGGCGAGCTCACCCCGCCGGGCAGCACCCTCCGGGCACGTTCCCAGAGGCGGGAATCGTCTATCTTCCCCACGCCGTCTCGAGACCGAACGCCGCAATGGGGAGCTTGCGACGCGTCACGGCCGGCTCGCGAAGCACCCGGAGCACACGCGCCGTCAGATCGAAATCGTCCGCGTGAGTGACCTCCACCTCCACGATCTGGCCGTCCCGGAGCGGAGCATCCGCCTGGAGCGTAGTGATTCCATCCACGTCGTCCGCTTGACTCTCCAGGCGCCCGGTCGGGCCGGCGCCGTTCTCCGAGAGGCTCCCGACGATCGCGCGCCGACGCCGGCCCACCTCACGGGCCAGCCGCTCGGCGGAGATCGCCCGCTGCACCTCGACGAGCTCTTCCAGGCGGGCGCGGGCCACGCTCTCCGAAACGAAGAGATCCTGCAGGTCCATCGCCCGCGTTCCCTCCTGCGGGGAGAAGGCGAACGCCCCGAGCCTGTCGAACTGGGCGTCCTCGAGAAAATCCAGCAGCTTCCGGAAGTCCTCGTCCGTCTCGCCGGGGAAACCCACCAGGACGGTGGTCCTGAGGGTGAGGTCCGGGATCGCGTCGCGAAGCCACGTGAGCTTGCGCCGCAGAGTCTCCTGCCGCTCGGGGCGGCGCATCCGCTTCAGCACGCTGTCGCTGGCATGCTGGATCGGCATGTCGATGTACGACAGAACGCGCTCCTCCGACGCCATCAGCTCCACGAGAGGCTCTCTGAGGCCGGCCGAATACACGTACAGAAGGCGGAACCAGGGGATATCGGTCTCCTCCAGCAAACGCGTGAGAAGCGCCGCGATGTCGGTTCCATCCCGGAACTCGCGACCGTAGTGGGCCAGATCCTGGGCGACGAGGTTGAGCTCCACGACGCCCTGCGCCTCCAGGCGTCGGGCCTCCGCCAGGAGGCGGTCCGGATCGAACGACCGATGCCGTCCCCGCCACAGCGGAATCGCGCAGAACGCGCACCCGTGGTCGCATCCTTCGCTCACCTTCAGGTAGCGCACGTGCCGGTCCGAGCCGAGAGGGGTTCGATCACCCGGGTGTCGGCGACGCATCCCGAGGAGACCGCGCTGCTGGAGCTCCGGAACCAGCCGGTCCAGGTCTCTCAAGCCGAGGAAGAGATCCACTTCGGGCAGGGAGGCGGCGAGCTCCTCCCGGTGACGTTCCACGAGACAGCCGACCGCCACGACGGCCCGGCAGCTGGCCTCTCCCTTCAGCCGGGCGGCCTCCAGGATCGTCTCGATCGACTCCCGCTTCGCGGCGTCGATGAAACCGCAGGTGTTCACGACGACTACGTCCGCTTCCTGGAGCGTCGACGCACGCTCGGCGCCATACGCGGTGAGGGCGGCGAGGATTCGCTCGGAATCGACGGTGTTCTTGTCGCAGCCCAGACTGACCAGGCCGAGCTTCATCCCTGAAAGACGTCGACTCGCGGGGGAAGCACGAAGTGGAACGTCCCGTCGTCGATCGGGACGTTCGGTTCGAGATCGCCCAACACCACGGTCCGTACCGTCTGGTTCTCCTCGGTGATCTCGAACTTCCGGACGAGGAAGTTCTCCGTGTCCACCCACACGCGAACGAGACGATACGGCGACTCGGCTCTCGGGTGGAGCGTAATCTGATGAGCCGGCCGTCCCGTCACCATCTCCTCGCCAACGTACTCGGCGTCGTACGAGGTGCGGGCGTCTTCGAAGATCCTGCCCTGGAGATCGACCATCTGGGCGCCCATCGGGCTCGCCTCGATCGTGGAACGAATCGCCTGACCCGGGTTCGTCGTCGGGTAATAGAGCCACAGATACGTACCGTCCGCGACGATCAGATCTCCGATCGGATCGGCGAACTCCATCTTGAAGCGGCCTCGGCCCTTCTGGTACCAGACCCCGGAGCCCGTTCTCGAGCGCTCGAGCAGCGGGACCTCGACCGTCTGCGTGAAGCGTGCACGGAGGGTGCGCAGCTCGCTGTAGACCCGCTCCGCCCGGGCC
Source organism: Gemmatimonadales bacterium (assembly GCA_030636765.1). Taxonomy (GTDB): domain Bacteria; phylum Gemmatimonadota; class Gemmatimonadetes; order Palauibacterales; family Palauibacteraceae. The sequence continues at coordinate 13,430 of DAOVWI010000011.1, read as the reverse complement.
AGAAGCTCCCGAGCGTCAGGCTCCTCCGGCGTACTCTGGAGCGCCGCCCGAGCCGCGGTCGGGACCGTCAGAACACCGACCGCCGCGACCGGGGCCGTCAGGAGGCCGAGCCCGGCCATCAGGAGCCCGCAAAACCTCGAAGGAAAGATCAAGTCGATGCCTCGCGTTCGTGACACGCCGCCAACCCGCGGTTCTGATTACACATGCCGTGAGGGCCCGTTCCGGCGGGGGCCGGGCCGACCGGGCGACCTGCTATGGCCCCGTCCGTCTCGAGCTCCCGAGGATCTCGCCGAGCTCCTCGAGCCCCGCGAGCACCTCGCGCGGCCTGGAGCCGTCCGGGGGACCCAGAATCCCGGCGTGATGGAGCTGGTCCACGATCCGCGCGGCCCGCCCATAACCGATCTTCAGTCGCCGCTGGAGCAGACTGGTCGATCCGGAGCTGTTCGTGATCACGATCTCGGCGGCCTGCTGGAAGAGATCGTCCCGCTCTTCGAGCACGTCCCCGGCGTCGCCTGGCGATTCCTCCTGCTCCATGTCGCGCACGACCTGCAGGATGTCGGCTTCGGTAGCTCCAGCCTCCTGGCGCGCCCCCTCCGCCTGCATCCGGTACCATTCGATCAACCTTTCGGTGTCGTCGCTGGAGATGAAGGCGCCCTGGATCCGGATCGGGTCCGCTTCGCCCGGGGGAAGGAAGAGCATGTCCCCGTTCCCGAGAAGGCTCTCCGCGCCGTTCTGGTCGAGGATCGTCCGGCTGTCGGTCTTGGAGGCGACGCGAAACGCGATCCGGCTCGGGAAGTTCGCCTTGATGAGGCCGGTGATCACGTTCACCGACGGTCGCTGCGTCGAGATGACCAGGTGAAGCCCCACGGCACGCGCCTTCTGAGCCAGCATGGCCAACGGCGCCTCAACCTCCGCCTGTACGGTCATGATGAGATCGGCCAGCTCGTCTATCAGCAGCACGATGTAGGGCAGCTCGCCGTCCTCGTACGGCATTACGGAACCCGCCGCCGGCAGGACCTCGCGCCCCGAGGCCACGCGCCGGTTGAACTCCGCGAGGTTGCGGCAAGCGTTGGCGGACAGCAGCCCGTAGCGCCGGCCCATCTCGTAGACCGCCCACTTGAGGATCGAGGCCGCCTCGCTGTTGTCCGTGACGACCGGGTGGCGAAGGTGCGGAAGGTCGTTGTAGATGCTGAGCTCCACCATCTTCGGATCCACCATCAGCAGGCGGAGCTCGCGTGGAGTGAACCGGTAAACCAGACTCGTGATGATCGTGTTGATGCAGATCGACTTGCCCGACCCGGTGGCGCCCGCAATCAGCAGGTGGGGCATCCGGTCCAGGTCCGTCACATAGGGACGGCCGGCTAGATCCCTGCCGAGCGCGATCGGAAGCTCCGCGCCGGCGCGGCGGTACCGGGGAGACTCGAGCACCTCCCGCAGCCACACGATCTCCGGCTCGGGGTTCGGCACCTCCACGCCCACCGCGCCCTTCCCCGGAATCGGAGCCACGATCCTAATCGAGGGCGCCTTGAGCGCGAGAGCCAGGTCGTCGGCCAACGCGGAGATCTGGCCGACCTTCACCCCCTCCGCCGGGACCACCTCGAACTGCGTCACCACGGGCCCGGTCGTCCACCCGGAGATCTTCCCCTCTACCCGGAACGTCCGAAGCTTGTCCACCAGGACCGCGCCGAGCGCCTTCAGCTCATGGCGCTGCAACCCCTCACTCCGCTGCTCCGGCTGAGTGAGAAGGTCGATGGGAGGCAGATCAGTCTGGGAGAGGTCGGCTCCATCCGGGAGCACCGAACCGGGCGCCGCGTCCGCCGTCCGGGTGAGGTCCGGACGCTCCTCCACGTCCGCCGCAACATCGGCTTCCTCGGTCCACTCCTCGTCGGCGGTCGACTCCCACGGCGACTCCGGCTCGGCCGGCGAGGAGCGCAGCCGGGTCGCCACTGCGCCCAGGCGCCGCACCACCCAGCACAGCGCACCCCACACCCAGACGCCCGAGCGGCGAATCCCCCTCCACGTCAGCGTTGCCAGTCGACCGGCTGCTCGCGCCACGGAGAGCTCGAGAGCCAGGACCGTAACGGCCAGCAAAACCGCAGCGACGATGAGGAAGGCGCCGAGCGTGCCAAAGCCCGAGACGAGCAGATCGCCGGCTGTCCTCCCGACCCATCCGCCGGCACCCGAGCTCAGCAGCCAGCCCAGAGTGGGCACGAAGACCATCAGCGTGATCCCGAAGATCGAGGCCCGAATCGCGACCGACCGGCTCATGAGACCGAACCAGTAAAGACCCCAAACAAGCGCCGGGACCGCAACCAGGAAGCCGAAGCCGCCGACAGCGGCGACGAGCCATCCATCCAGCAGGACCCCCGCCGGGCCAATCAGGTTTCTGCCGTCGGCGGCAATCCGAGGGAGCCCGACGGCGAGGAGGAGAAGCGCTCCGAGCGCGAGGAGCGCCACACCGAGCGCCTCCGAGTACGCCGGTCGCTTCGGCCTCGTCATCAGTCGCTCCCGGTCTCCACAAGGCTCCCGGCCGTCTCGATCCGCTCGGCAAGCACGAACCCGCCGCCCCGGAGCACCGGGACGCACGGGCTTACATCCACCTCCGCGCAGAAAGCCAGATCCCGTTCGAGTCCGATCCGGACCAGTGCGACCCCGGCGGCCGTGGTCGAGAGGAAGTCCGGTGTGGGCGCTCCGATCGCCGCCGCGACAGCCAACGCTACCCGGGCTCCGTCCGAGGGCGTGATGCCCGGGACGCTCTCCTCGAGGACCTCGACGATCAGACCGGCGCAGAGGAGATCCTCCAGGCCGAGGCGACCCTCCTTCCCCGCACAGGCGATCGCCACTCCGGGCGCCGCGTTGCGCCCCGCCTCGGCGCCGATGGACGCCACGAGACGGTCGGCCAGGGCGCGGCGATTTCGGAAGCACCCGAGGGACACCTCGCCCGCGAAGCGGCACCGGCGGAGGACTCGAGTGCCGTTCGTCGTGGTGCACACGAGCGTCTTCCCTTCCACGGTCTCCGGCCGGAACTCACCAGGCGAGTTGCCCAGATCAAAGCCGTCGATCCTCCGCCCGCCACGTTCGCCGCACAGCAGCGCGCCGCTCCACTCGGTCGAGCCGGCCAGGCGTACCGCCTCTTCGATCGAGGCTGCGGCCACCACCCGCTGGGCTCCGGCCTCGAGCCCGGTCAGCACCGTTGTCGCGGCCCGGATCACATCGACGACCACCACCTTCGCTCCCGAGAGATCCGCGTCGTCCAGCTCTCCAGGCACGGCGAAGACGTCCACCTTCATGGCCGAAACACACGCTCGACGAACTGTGTGTCGACCCGGCCGGCCACGAAATCGGGGTGCTCCAGGACCTCTCGCAGGAAGGGGATCGTCGTGTGGATGCCCTCCACGATGAACTCGTCCAGGGCGTGGTATGCTCGGCTCAACGCCTCCTCCCTGTCATTCGCGCGGACGATCAGCTTCGCGATGAGCGAGTCGTAGTAGGGAGGGACCTGATAGCCCGCGTATACAGCGGTGTCGATGCGCACCCCCGGCCCACCCGGAGCGTGGAACGCGGTAATCGTCCCCGGCGAGGGGCGGAAATCGTTCGCGGGATCCTCCGCGTTGATCCGGCACTCGATGGCATGACCGCGCAGCGACGGTGGCTCCTGGAAGGAGAGCGGCTCACCCGCCGCGATCCGGATCTGCTCCTTCACGAGATCGATCGCCGTCACCGCTTCGGTTACCGGATGCTCGACCTGGATCCGGGTGTTCATCTCCATGAAATAGAAGCTCCCGTCATCGTCGAGCAGGAACTCCACCGTGCCGGCGTTCCGGTATCCGATCGCCGATGCTGCGCGCACGGCCGCCTCCCCCATCGTCTGCCTCAAATCGCTGTCCAGCGCCGGGCTCGGGCTCTCCTCGATCAGCTTCTGATGGCGCCGCTGAACGGAGCAATCGCGCTCTCCGAGGTGGACGACGTGGCCCTCATGGTCCCCCAGCACCTGGATCTCCACGTGGCGCGGCCGCGTGATGTACTTCTCCACGTAGACGGTCGGGTCGTCGAAGGCGGCTTGCGCCTCGTTGCGCGCCATGACGAAGGCGCGGCGGAAAGCCTCCTCCTCCTCGCCGACACGCATGCCCTTTCCGCCGCCGCCGGCCGCGGCCTTGATCATGACCGGAAAGCCGATGCGTCGAGCCGCCTCCACGGCCTCCTCCTCATCGTCCACCGGTCCATCGGAGCCGGGCACGACCGGAACGCCGGCGTCGATCATCGTCACGCGAGCCTCTGCCTCGTCCCCCATCCTCCGGATCTGAGCAGCCGTCGGGCCGATAAAGACAAGGCCGCTCCGCTCGCAGATCTCGGCGAACTCGGCGTTCTCCGCGAGGAAGCCATAACCGGGATGGATCGCGTCAGCACCCGTGATCTCGGCCGCCGCGACGATCCGGGGGATGTTGAGGTAGCTGTCCCTGGCGGCAGGCGGGCCGATGCAGATGTCCTCATCGGAGAACCGTACGTGCAGGGAGTCCCGGTCCGCCTCGGAGTAAACAGCGACCGTCCGTACGCCGAGCTCACGGCAAGCCCGAATGACACGGAGCGCGATCTCGCCCCGGTTCGCTATCAGGATTTTTTCGAACACTGGCAGGTCGCTGAAGAACCCTGGTGGGTCGCGTTACGAGCGCCGTGGGTGACAGATCCAAGGCGACGCGACGACGCGATACCGTGCGTATCGGGGAGGAGCGGCAACGCCGGAGATGCCCCCACGCCGCCGTAACCCGCAGGGCGCATGGGGGTTGGCTGGCGCCGACCTCCACTCGCTTCGCTCGCTCCGGTTGTGGCCGAATACGGCGTCACTCGTCGTCGAGGGCACCGCGTGCAGCGTGGTCGCACAGGGCATCGACTCCTCCTCGTTCCTTGTCTTCGACTCACAAGACCCATGCGCGCGACCCACCAGGGTTCTTCAGCAACCTGCTGGGGACCAGCTACCCGCTAGCCGGTGCCGTCCAGCGCGACTCGGAAGAGCACCTGCCCATACTCGACGGGCTCGGCATCCCGCGCGGAGATCTGTCGGATCACGCCCGCAACCTCGGATTCGAGCTCGTTCATGAGCTTCATCGCCTCGAGGATGCAGAGTGTCTGGCCCTCGCTCACGCGATCGCCGATCTCCACATACGGAGGAGCATCCGGAGCGGGAGCCCGGTAAAACGTGCCGACCATGGGCGAGTGGACTTCGACCAGATCCTCGTCCGGTTCCGTCCGCGCGACCGCGTCCGCCGCCTCGAGCCCCACGGCAGCGGCCCCCGTGCCAGCGTCGGATCCGGCGGGCGACCCCGCGTTCAAAGAAGGAGGATCGGCGAGAGCCAGCCCCGCGGTGACGGGAGGCGATTTCGACAGGACGATCCGGGTACCGAGGCGCGAGAGCTCCAGGGTATCGACGTCCGACTCGTCGAGCATCTCGATGAGGCGGCGAATCCAGTCGAGATCGAACATCAGGAGACGCGTTCCAGGTACTTGTCGACGGTCCTGTCGACGCGAACGGTGTCGCCCTGCTCGATGAAAAGGGGGACCTGTACAGTCGCGCCTGTGCTCAGCCGCGCCGGCTTGGTGCCTCCCTGAGCCGTGTCCCCCTTCACGCCTGGATCGGTATCCACGATCTCGAGCTCGACGAACTGGGGCAGCTCGACGGAGAGCACGTGACCTTCCCTGGTAAGACCCTGGCAGACCATGTTCTCCTGAAGGTATTGGAGCTGGTCCTCCCCAATCGCGTCCGCCGAGAGCGGGAATATCTCATACGTCTCCATGTCCATGAAGTAGTAGAGCTGTCCGTCCGTGTAGGAGTACTGCATCGGCCGGCGAACGAGGCGGACCTCGCTGACCTTTTCGCCTGCCCGAAAGGTCTTGTCGAGCACCGCACCGGTCATCACGCCCTTCAGCTTGGTGCGCACGAAGGCGCCGCCCTTCCCGGGTTTCACGTGCTGGAAATAGATGATCGAGAACAGCGTCCCGTCCAGCTCGATCACCATCCCGTTTCGAAAATCCGATGTGTCGGCCATTCTGGCAACTCGTTATCGATTCGCAACTTCATGGCAGACCGCCAAACGCCGGCCTCTCGCCCTATCAGAGCTCCCGCAGCGCTCTCGACGAAGAGGTGAGGACACGATATCCCCCGTCGACCACCTCCACATCCTCCTCCACCCGGACTCCGCCCTCGCCCGAAAGATACACTCCCGGTTCCACCGTCACCACATTTCCGACCTGGATCACATCCTTCGATTCACGATACAGTCTCGGCCCCTCGTGCACCTCGAGCCCGATGCCGTGACCGATGGAATGGCCGAAGCGCTCCCCGAGCCCGGCGACCTCCAGCAGATCACGGGCGGCTCGATCCACCTCGCGAGCGGGACGTCCGGGCACCAGCGACTCGAGCGCCGCGGCCTGAGCCTCCAGAACGTGCTCGTGGATCTCGCGCTGCCATGGCTTCGCCGCGCCCAACACGACCGTGCGGGTGATGTCCGAGCGATATCCATCGACGGTGGCTCCGAAGTCGAGCAGCAGCAGATCCCCCTCGGCGAGCCGACGCTGTGAGGGCGACGCGTGAGGAAGCGCGGTTCTTTCCCCGCTCGCGACGATCGTGTCGAACGCCGGGCCTTCGGATCCGTGCCTCGCGAGTCGGTACTCGAGCTCGGCCGCGAGCTCCCGCTCGGCCATACCCTCCCGCACCGTCGAGAGCGCCTCGTCCAGAGCCCGCTCTGCCACATCCACCGCCGCTGCAAGGCGCTCCACCTCGTCAGGATCCTTGATCGCGCGCATCCCCTCCACGGCCGGCGGCATGTCCTCCCACAGGACGCTCGCGCATCGCTCGCCCAGCTCCCTCCTATCGCGCACGGTCACGTGCTCGGCCTCGAAGGCCAGGCTGCGCACGTGAGTTCGATCCACCAGCCGATCCGCCAGCGCGGCGATCCCTCCATCCGTCGCCAGCAAGACCTCCACGGTGCCGTTCACCTCCTCCTCCGCCTGATCCTCGTAACGGAAGTCGGTGATGAGGCAAGCTTCTTCGGAGAGGACCAGCAGGAGGCCGTTCGAACCGCTGAACCCCGAGAGGTAGCGCACGTTAGGTCCGTGGCAGATGACGGCGCCGTCCAAGCCGTGCGCCGGGAGGTCGACGCGGAGTCTCGCGAGCCGCTCCCTTCGCACATCCCCACTCGAAGCGATCACCCGGAAGCGCCTTGGACCGGGGACGTGAGGTGGTCCACCATGGCGTCGAGGGCGATCAGGTAGCCGCGGGCTCGAAACCCCGCGACCACGCCGAGCGCGATCTCGGCCAAGACCGACCGGCCGCGGAACGGTTCCCGAGCGTAGACGTTCGACAGGTGGACTTCGACGAACGGCCTGCCGGTCGCCGCAAGCGCATCGCGAAGCGCGTAGCTGGTGTGCCCCAGAGCTCCCGGATTCACGATCCAGCCCTCGACGTCAACCATGTGCTCGTGCAGCCAGTCGATCAGCTCGCCCTCGTGATTGGACTGCAGGAACACGAGCTCGGCCCCGTGCGACTCGGCTCGCTCCTCCAGAAGCCGATCGAGCGCCTCCAGCGTCAGCTCGCCGTAATGAGCGGGATCACGGCGGCCCAGCAGGTTGAGGTTCGGTCCGTGGAGGACGCCGATTCGCAGCCTTCGACTCATGGGAGAGTTACCGGCCGCGGCGCCGAAGCCACTCCCCAAACCCTGACGCCGGTGGACGGTCAGCCTCCTCGCTCACGGAGTCGTCGGGGGGCGGCCCCACGACCGGCGCCGTTCCGCGCACGAGAGCCTGCAGGTAAGAGCGAATCCCCGAGCCGGCTGACGTGGGCTCGGCCGTTGTAGCGGGCTCGGTCTCTGCAGCGGGCTCGGCTGTCGCTGCGGACTCGACCGTAGCTTCGGGCTCGGCTGTCGTCACAGGCTCGAGTCCGGGTGCCTTGAAAGCCAGCACGGCGGGGTTCGTGTCCTCGCCGCTCGCCAGCGCCCGGGCCTCCGCAAGCCGCTCGCGGAGAGCGGGATCCGCCGGATGCCGCTTCACCAGCTCCCAGTAGATCTTGGCCGCCTCCTCGTACAGACCCTGCTTGAGGTAGAGCGCGGCCATCGTCTCGGTGATCAAACCCAGGTCGTGAGGCAGGCTTGCCTCGGCCGACTCGAGGGAAGAGCCCTCCAACGAGGGGGTGCCCGACGTCCGCGACCCGGCGTCCGCCGCGGCAGCCGCCAACCTCTCGGCGTCCTCATTGAGCGGGTCGATCTGCAGGAGCCGCTCCGACCACCGGAGCGCGTCCTCCCGCTGGTTCGCCTCGAGCGCGAGCTCGGCGAGCTCGCGGAGAGCTACCAGGTTGAGCTGATCGAGGTCGAGGACACGGGTCCATGCCGCGGCCGCCTCCCCCACACGCCCGAGATCCATGAGACAACGAGCGTACACGATATGCGCGCTCAGATAGTCCGGATGCCGCTCCAGCCCCTGCTCGAGGATCTCCAACGCCCGCGCGGAGTTGCCGGCCTTGCGGTGGGCGTCGGCAAGACGGGCGAACACGAAGCTCTCCGGGTTCTCCGCATACTGCTCTTCGAAACGTCGAATCTCGCTGCCGGCGATGCGATCGGAGTACATGGACCCGGTTCGAGGGGACGGGTTCTAGCAGGTCGCTGCTATGGGACTCACCCGCTGCTACGCGAGCGTTGCGGACAAGGTGCAAGTTACCCGACCGGATTCAAGAAAGTCAACGAAAGACGGGCGTTTTCGGTTGCCGAGCCTACGGGTTGACGCTAGCTTTTCCGGGCGTTCGGCAGCCGGTTTTCTGAAGAGAGATCCGCGGCCTCCAGGGGCCGCTTCGTTTTTTGTGTCGGAGGGGGACGGACCAGGATGGTGATGCGGGCGATGCGCGACAGCGCGAAGTGGGTCATGCTCACGCTCTCGATCGCGTTCGTCGGGTGGTTGGTGTTCGACTGGGTACAGAGCCGCCAATCATCGGCGGCGACAGGGCCGAACCCGGTGGTTCTTACGGTCAATCGACAGGAGATCCGGCTCGTCGGGTGGAGCCAGCTCCTGCAGGGTCGCATGGACCTGGCGCGAAGTCAGGCCGATCGGCCGCTGACCGACGAGGAAGTTCGTCAGATCCGTGAGGTCGCGTGGGAGACGATGATCTCTCAGGTGCTTCTCGAGCAGGAGCTCCGCCGCCTCTCGATCGAGATCAGCGACGCCGAGATTCAGGAGGCCTTCCGTACGAGCCCGCCGCCCGACCTCCTCAACCACCCGGCCTTCCAGACCGACGGTCGGTTCGACTACGAGAAGTACCGGCAGTTCTTCGCCAACCCGGTCGTGGACGGACTGCTGCTGCTCCAGATCGAATCGTACTACCGAAACGCGCTCCCCCGACAGAAGCTGGCGGAGCGCATCCAGGCGTCCGTCTATGTGAGCGACGATGATGTGTGGCGCGCGTACCGTGACCGACAGCAAACCGCTCGGGTCCGGTTCCTGACGATCGACCCTTCCCAGGAGGTCGACGAGTTGGACGTCGTGATCACGAGCGGCGAAGTGGAAGCCTACTACCGGGAGCACCGGGACGAGTTCGAAAGGCCGGCCACCGCAATCGTGAACATCGTGAGCCTCTCGGCCTTTCCGTCGGCGGCAGACACAGCGGCAACCGCCGCTCGGGCCGACTCGCTGCGCCAGCTGATCGTCAGCGGAGAGGCCGAGTTCGAGGAGCTGGCCAGGAGTGAATCCGCCGATGCGGCCACGGCCCCAGGTGGCGGCAGCCTGGGGAGGTTCGCCCGAGGAGACCTGGCGGGGCCGGTGGGGGTCGAGGCCTTCACGCTGCCCGTGGGCGAGGTTTCGGACCCGATCCTCTCGCCACGGGGCGTCCACCTGCTGAGGGTCGATGCGCGCGACGGCGACACGGTCACCGCCTCCCACATCCTGCTCCCGGTAGGGCTCTCCGACGATACCGAAGACGAGCTGTTCGACAGGCTCGACCGCCTCGAGGGCGTCGCCCTTGATGACGGCCTGATGGCCGCGGCGGATTCGCTCGGCATCCAGATGCGTGGGGCCGTCACGCTGACCGAGGCCGCGAACTTCGTTCCCGGCGCCGGGGCGCTCGGCGTCGGGATCGATTGGGCGTTCGACCCCACCACGGTGATCGGAGACTTGAGCCAGTTCTTCGAGAACGCGAGCGGCTACCATATGCTCGAGCTGACGGAGGTCCGGCCGGTCGGAACGTTCGATCTCCTGCAGGTAGAGCCGAGCATCCGCCAGCTCCTCTTTCAGGAGAAACGGAAGGAAGCCGCGAGAGAGCTGGCCGCCGAGGCGCTCGCTGCGAACGAGGATGCGACCCTCTCCGAGATCGGGCAGCGAATCGGTTGGCCGGAGCAGGTTTCCCAACCGTTCACTCGCCTCGATTTCGTGCCGGGGCTGGGGCGGGACACGGAAGCCGTTGGAATAGCGTTCGGCCTTCCGATGGGCTATCTGGCCGACCCAACGGACGCAGGAGAGACGATCGTCCTGCTGGAAGTTCTGGAGCGCTCGGAGCCGTCGCTGGAGGCGTTCGAGGCCGCGAAGGAAGGAATGCGTGCGCAGCTCACGCTGCGGCTACAGCAGCAACAGCTGAACCAGTGGCTTCAGGGACTGCGCGATCGAGCGGACGTGCGTGATCTCCGAGATCGCCTCGTCACTCAGAACAACTCGCCGTTCGGCACATCCTAGTAGCCCCTCAGCTCTTGGGCTCACCCTCCGTGTCGTTCCCCTCGCCGCTCGAGATCTCGCGGCCGGCTCCCCCCTCGACCTCTTGCACGGAGTCCTTGAACTCGCGGATGCCCTTGCCGAGCGAGCTGCCGATCTCCGGGAGTCGCTTGGCACCGAAAAAGAGCAGGATTATAAAGAAGATGAGGAGGAGTTCCCACATCCCAAGTCCACCGAACATGATGCCACTCCATCGAGAGAAGCTTCGCTTCGTTACAGAAGCGACCTAGCGAACCACGCAATCAGTAGTATCCCGATCACGCTAAGAATGTTCAACCGCAGGATGAGGGGCCCGAGCGTCAGGGCAAGAACGTGCAGGTCAATGGAGAGCGGACCAAGGCTGGCCGATACGGTCGTGATGAAGAACTGCCGGGCGGCGCTCTGAGGCAGGGCGAGAATGAGCAGCTCCGTGACGAGCCCACCGAGCAGCAACCCACCAGCAACGATCAGCACTACGCGGCGTGCCGTAGCCCTTCGCCTTGTGTATTCCATCATTCAGCTCTGTCTCTGCGTAACGAAGTCCACCGCGGCGTCCAGCGCTTCCCTGCAGCTGTCCGCCGGAAGCTCCTCTAGATTCGCTCGGGCGCGGTCGCCGAATTCCTGCGCCATGGAGCGCGCGTACTCCAGCCCGCCATTCTGATCCACACCGATCATCACCTCCCGGACCGCATCCTCTGCGGGCTCGGGATCGACAAACACCTGCCGTACCACCGTTCGATCCGCCGCATCCATCTCCCGCAGCGCCGCAATGAGTGGAAGCGTGACCTTGTGCTCGCGCAAGTCCTGCCCGCTGGGTTTTCCCGTCACGTCCGCCGGCACGGTGTAATCGAGGAGATCGTCGGTGATCTGAAACGCCATCCCCAGATGGAAGCCGAAGTCGCGCAGCGGCTCGCGCGTGAACCCGGCGCCGAACATGCCCCCCAACTCGCAGGCCGCCGCCATCAGAGCGGCTGTCTTGCACTGGCACAGAAGGTAGTAATCCTCTTCCGAGAATAGTAAAGTGTCATGTGACATCAACTGTCGCATCTCGCCTACCGTCATTCGGTTAGCGGCGTGCGCAAGAAGGTGTATGGCGCTCACGTCACCGATCTTCGCCACCTCCATCACGGCCCGTGAGTACAGGTAGTCGCCCATGATAATCGAGACTTGATGGCTGAAGCGGGCATTCACGGTCGGTAGCCCGCGCCGACGAGCGGAGTGATCGACCGCATCGTCGTGCACCAGCGTGGCGACGTGGATGAGTTCGACGACCGCAGCAAGCTGGATGGCCTCGAGCGAAGGATCGTCGCCCACACCGTTGGACAGCAGGAGCAGCGTCGGCCGGAAGAGCTTCCCCTGCAGCGACAAGATGTACTCGTTGACGGCGTCCGTCGCCTCGTAGCCCGCCGGGACCATCCGACCGATCGCGGCTTCCACCTCGGCGAGGCGCTCGAGGACCGGTTCCTTGACTGCCTGGAGAGCGGGAGGAGCAGCTTCCAACATCCTCTGTTCCGTAAGGGAACGGGCATCCCAAAGTCCGGGCCATCCTCCCGGACACGACGCGTCCGGCGGCCACGTGGACGGCGGCCAAATGTAGAAAGCCCGCGTCTGAATTGTCAAAGACCGAGCGCCACGATCCTGCTTGCCTTCTAAGCCACTCCCCTCATCAAAGGAAGCCCTGGCCGTCCGAGCCGAACCCCAGTTGGGGGGCATCCTTGAGGCTGACGGAGAAGTTGAAGATGAAGTTACCGTTCGGTGCCTTGCTGAACCCGAAGGTTGCCTGCCAGCGGTGGAGGTCGCGTTCCAGAGTGACGATCTGGCCGCCGAATCGACCCTGCGTGAGATTGTACTGGGTCGTCCAGCGCATCCGCCACTTGGGCGTGGGCTGGAGCGACAGAGACCCACTGAGGGATTGGCTTTCCTGTCCGCCCTCCTCCGAGCGGGCCCGCAGGAGAGAATAGCCGATCTGTACGTTCCACGGCCCGGAGCGACCACCATCGAAGCGGTCGTCCGCGTCGAAGGACTGCAACCGGTTCCGAGAGTCCAGCCGTTGGGTCGAGCTTCCCAGCGCCAGCGGCTGGTCGCGGCCACTACGACCGAGGCCGAAGATCGATCCCGGCCCCCGGGAGGAGCCGAACCCGAAGCTGGCCCCCACAGCCGACAGGAACGGGCTGAAGTCCCGATCTTCGCCGCTCCCGCGGAAGAGATCGAACTCGATGTTCGTGGCGACGCCCCTCAGGAGATCGGATGTGATGTTCGTTCGCCATCGTTCCGTCACCAGCTTCGGTTGGTCCTTACGCTGGAAGTCGAACTGGAGCGGCGTGGAGTTCAGGGAGAGGAGGACGATGCTCTGATCGGCCACCGACCGGCGGCGTGTGGCGGCCGGGCGACCAGCCGCGCCCTCACCGAACCGGAGCCGGCCGGTCGCCCCCACGGTCGTGTCGCTGGCCGCTCCCGTGGTGTCGGCCGGGACTCCGGCGAGCTCCTCTTCACGTCCCTCGAAGAAAACGGAGTCCTCCGCGACACCACCCGCCGGCAGCTCCTGGGCGGGCTCCGCTTCTTCGATCTCCTCCTCGAGGCCCTGCTCCACGCAGTAATTGAATCAATAATGTTTCTGCCTGGTCATCCTGATGATGCGCTGTTAGTAGACAATCACCTTCTTTCACTAGATCAACAAAGGCCTGGTATCGTACTTCACGTGCGACCGCCTCAGG
>DAOVWI010000208.1 GCA_030636765.1 Gemmatimonadales bacterium | reverse complement strand
GGGTGTCGGTGAGGAACTCCGATCGATACCCGAACAGGCCGCGGGCCGGAATCCGGAAGTCGAGGCGCACGGGACCCGCGTCGGTCGGCCGCATGTCCAAAACCACGGCCCGGCGGCTTCCCATCTTCTCCATCACGACGCCGACCATCTCCTGCGGGACCTCAATGACCGCCTTCTCGTACGGCTCGAGCACCTCTCCGTCCAGCCCCTCCTTGAGGATCACGCGGGGCCGCGAGACCGTGAACTCGTAGCCCTCGCGCCGCATCGTCTCCATGAGGATCGTGAGGTGCAGCTCGCCCCGCCCGGACACGGCGAAGGTGTCGGGCTGCTCCGTGTCCTCGACGCGGAGCGAGACGTTGCTCCGAATCTCCCGATACAGGCGCTCCCGCAGCTGGCGGGTAGTCACGTACTTGCCGGCCACCCCGGCGAACGGGCCGTCATTGACCCTGAAGTCCACCGACAGGGTGGGCTCCTCGACGGCGATGCCGCGCAGCCGCTCCCGGCGGCCGGGATCCGTCAGGGTCTGCCCGATCTCCACTCCCTCCAGCCCCGCCAGGGCGACGATGTCGCCGGCGCTCGCCTCTTCGATCTCGACCCTGGAAAGACCGTCGAAGCTGTACAGCTTCGTCACGCGGCCTTCGACCCCCTCACCGCCCGCACCGTCTTGCACCAAACCGGGTTCGCCGAGGGGGAGTAGAGCCACCCTCTGCCCTTCCCTCACCTGGCCGCGCTCGATCCGGCCGATTGCGATGCGCCCCACGTAGTTCGAGTAGTCGAGCGTGGAGGCCAGCATCTGGAACGGGCCGTCGGGATCGGCCGCGGGAGCCGGCACGGAGGTGAGGATCGTCTCGAACAGGGGGTCGAGATTGCCGCTCCGCGCTTCAGGCTCCACGCTCGCCCAGCCGTCCCGGCCGCTGGCGTACAGGAACGCAGCGTCGAGCTGATCGTCCGTCGCCTCGAGCTCGATGAACAGGTCGAGGACCTCGTCGTGCACCTCCAGGGGACGGGCGTCGGGACGGTCGACCTTGTTGATCACCACGACCGGAACGAGGCCGAGCTCCAGCGCCTTCCGCGTCACGAACCGGGTCTGGGGCATCGGGCCCTCGGCGGCATCCACCAGGATGAGCACGCCGTCCACCATCCGGAGTATCCGCTCCACTTCGCCGCCGAAATCGCGGTGCCCAGGGGTGTCCACGATGTTGATCTTGGCATCGCCCCAATGGACGGCGGTGTTCTTTGAGAGGATGGTGATGCCCCGCTCGCGCTCGAGCGGGTTCGAGTCCATGACGCGCTCCTGTACGATCTCGTTCGCCCGGAAGACCCCGGCCTGACGGAGCATCTGGTCGACCAGCGTGGTCTTTCCATGATCGACGTGGGCGATGATGGCGACGTTGCGCAGCTTCATGGGCTCTTGATTCGTGAGACGGGCAGCCCGCTCGACGGCTTCAGGCCGTTGGGGCGCGCGGGGCTTCTTCGGATGCGCCTAGTAGGCCGGAGCGGGCCGCCGAGTTCCTGTTCTCTGGGCCGAGGCAGGGCCGTCTTCATGACCACCCTACTCCGGCATTCGCCAGCGCAGACCGGGAAAGCGGGCGTAGTCTTGATCCATCGTGACCCACTCGCAACCGGCCTCGATGGCAAGCGCCGCGAACCACGCATCGGGCACGAGGTTGCCCCGGGCATCGGCCTCCCGGCACAGCCGGGCGAACAGATCCCAGTGCCCCTCGCCCGGCTGGATGGCGACGCAGTGCGGTTGACTCAGCAGGACATCGCAGAACCGGAGCGCTTCATCGAGCAAGCTCGGTTGCCGGAAGACCTTCGGGTGGGTCGTGACTCGAACCAGGCCGCTCAGCACATGAGGCGACATCGCGAAGCGCGAATCCCCGTTCACGACGCCATCGAGCCAGGCATGGCATAGACGGTGATCGGAGCTATCGGGGCGGAAGGCGTGGACCAGCACGTTGACGTCGGGCAGGATCACCGCTCATCCATGATCGCCTCGAGGTCGCTCGAGCGGTTCAGGTCGACGCCGGGGAGGACGCCGCCAGTGGCCGATGCGACCGGGACCTCGACGCGCTCTCGGCGCCGCGGCCCGGGCCCGGCCAGTACCAGCGCCACGCCTTCCTCGATGATCGAAGTCAGCGTGCGCCCCTCTTCGGCTGCGCGCCGCTTGGCGCGTTTCAGCAGATCATCTCTCAACCGAACGGTCGTCCTCATGCATACGAGAATACCAGCTAGACATATTTATGTCAACGCGAAAGTCAGGCTGCGCCGATACCCTCGAACGGATTGATGATCTGCAGTCCCTCGATACGCCGCGCGTGTTGGAGATCCTCGCTGTAGAGGACGCGGCAGTCCGCCTGCCTGGCGGCCTGGATAATCAGCGCATCCCAGAAGCCGATCCCGTGCAGCCGGTGAAGGTCGATCGCGGACAGGATGTCGTTAAGGCCGAGGATCACCAGGCCCAGTCGGCTGATGAGCTCTACCTTCCGGCGAGTGACCCCGGCCGGGACACCGAGCTTGCGCGTCGCGACGACGAAGTACTCCTGCAGTACCTGCGTCGACACGGCACCCGATCCATCGAGGCGGGCCCGCTCCAAGAGTTCCAACGCGCCCGCCTGCTTCTCGGGGGCGTCATGGTCGTCCGTGTAGATCAGGACGTTGGTGTCGAAGAAGCTACGGACGCTCATGCAGCTCGTCTCGTTCGAAGCGCCAGCCCCGCGAGCGGCCCTGCCCCTCTGCCGAGAGACGTCGTAGCTCGTCGATATCCTCCTGGGGCTGATCACGTCCCGTCAGATGCTCGAGGTACTCGCGCACGACCTGGTTCAGACTCTTTCCCATCGTCCGTGCAGCTTCGCGGGCGTCTCTCAAGAGCTCGTCATCCAAGGCGAGAGTGAGATTCACGGGCTACCTCGCTGTTTACACATAAGCCGTGTCCACATAACCCGTGTATTATCGTCGTAAGACCGCTCTTTGACAAGCGCGGGTCGCCTCACTGGGCGGCTGCGGTTTCTGCCCATCTCCACGGCCCGTACCTTGGCGGTGAGACTCAAGAACCCGATGCTCCGAAGACCTGGCAAACCCAGAGGAACATCTCACCTCCAGGAATCAGAATGAAACTTCCGGCAGGAGCCCCAAGCAGATCCAGAGCCCGCCGCATCGGCACAGCTGCTGCCGCCCTCGTCTTCACGGGAGCGGCCGCCGGCGTCGTCTTCGCCCTCACCCAGGAGGATGAGGGAGGCTGGCCGCGGGAGATCACCGTGCCCGAGGGCGAGATCGTGGTCTACCAGCCGCAGCCCGACTCCATGGTCGGCG
>DAOVWI010000243.1 GCA_030636765.1 Gemmatimonadales bacterium | reverse complement strand
TGATCTCCTCGCCCCTCGTCTGCTCGGGAGACATGTAGGCCGGCGTCCCGAGCCGCATGCCCGCCTCCGTCAGACTCGCCTCGGCCGTCTTGGCCAGCCCGAAGTCAAGGATCTTGAGGACTCCCCCTTCGGTGACCATCAGGTTGCCGGGCTTGATGTCTCGGTGAACGATCCCGCGCGCGTGGGCCACTGCCAGCCCGCTCGCCGCCTGGGCCGCGAGATTCATGGCCTCGTCAACCTCAAGCGGACCCCGAGCGAGAATCTCCTTGACCGTCTCGCCCTCGTAGTAGGCCATGGCGATGAAGAGCCGTCCGTCCTCGTCTTCCCCGATCTCGTGGATCGCGCACACGTTCGTGTGGTCCAGGCCGGCCGCAGCTCGGGCTTCGACCAGGAACCGCTCCTTGGCCGCCTCATTGGCGCTTAGATGCGGAGGCAGGAACTTGAGGGCCACGGCGCGGTCCAGCCGGGTGTCGTGCGCCCGGTAGACGACCCCCATGCCGCCCCCGCCCAGCTTCTCTTCGATGCGGTACTGCCGGAGCGACCGGCCGATCAGCGGATCGCTGGCAGACTCGTCCCCGGCGGGCGCCTCGTCCCACGGGGAGAGGGAGATGACGGCGCGGGCGAGGCTATCGAAGAAGGGCACGCCTTTCTCGGTAGCGGCCAGGAGGGAGGCGAGCTCGGCGCGGATGGTAGGATCATCCGAGCAGGTTTCGAGAAACACCTCACGCTGCTTACCTCGCAGGCTGAGCGCTTGCTCGAAGAGCTCTTCCAGGGTCGGCTGCGCAGTGGAAGACATGGCGGAGGACCCCGGCTAGCCCTTCAGCGCCCGCTGCATGTCCCGGTACAGCCAGCCCTGCGCCATCACCCAGCCGCGCTTGACGGTCGCCGGCGAGATCCTGAGCACCGCTGCCGTATCCGGGATCGTCATTCCGCCGAAGAAGCGGCACTCGACGATCCGGCTCTGACGCTCGTCCTGCTCCCTCAGCTTCTTGAGTGACGTGTCGAGAGCCAGGAGCGCTTCGGCGCGCTCGGTCGAGAGGTCGGGACCCGGGTCCAGATTCATCTCATCCAGGGTGACCTGGGCCCGGTCTCCTCCGCGCTTCTCCGCTCGTTTGATCCGCGCGTAGTCGATCAGGATCCGGCGCATCGCCCGGGCCGACACGGCGAGGAAGTGTGCGCGGCTCTGCCAATCGGGCTCGTCTGCTGCGGCCAGCTTCAGGTACGCCTCGTGGATCAGGGCGGTCGTGTTCATCGTCTCGTCGCCCTGCCAACGGCGCCGCTGGGCGTGCGCCCGCTCTTTGAGCTCGCTGTACACCAGGGGGAAGAGCCGATCGAACGCGGAGGTGCTGCCGGCCCGGACCTGTCCGAGCAGCTGCGTCACGGTGCTATGCGAAGGGTCGCTCATGGATCCCCGTCGCGGACTGCCTTGCAACCCACCTCGAACGTGCCGGAGTGGGGCCGGCGCGATAGAGAAGGTTGGGCCGGACCGGCCAGCCTGCGCAACTGTATGGCCCCAGGCACCTGCCTCAGCGGCCCGGAACCGGGGCCGTCCCTCCGGCCACACGCACGGCCGTCTCCAGATCCGCGTGAGCCGATTTCGCGAGATCCTTCGTAACCCGGATGAAGGGAAGTGACTCACGCTCCCAACAGCGGAACAGACAAGGAGGGCGCGCAGCTCGGGACTCAGATGGCTGTTTGGGACGTTCGTTTCGCGCAGCAGGTTTGCGAAGGCGAGGCGGTCCTCAGCGCCCGTAGCGCACGCGAGAAGGCCCTCCCAGATGTGCGGGACCAGCCACGTGGGGTTCTTGTTACAAGCTTGCGGGGCGCGATCACCAACGGAGCATCCGCTTCTTCGTCCGTCTTGCTCTCCTCTCTTACGATGCTGGAAGTAACCAGCCGAAGGAGGTTGCCATGTATTACCCGTCCCGCCGGTGCGTCCCGTTAGGCGTCCTGCCCCGTCTTGGGGTCGTCGCGTTGTTCGCTTTCGTCCTCACGGGATGCGGCGGTGGCGACAGCCCCACACCCTCTGGACCTACCCCTCCCCCTCCGCCCGCACCGCCACCTCCCGTCGCCTCCCCGTTTCCGGAGGGCGTGGCCATCACCCCGGATGGGGCGTTCGCCTACGTGACGAACAT
>DAOVWI010000256.1 GCA_030636765.1 Gemmatimonadales bacterium | reverse complement strand
GGAGGCGGTGGCCCTGGATTCGTCTTTCGCCATGGCCTGGCGGAAGCTCGGCATCGCGCTGGGGAACCGAGGGGAGGAAGCTTCCCGGGCCGCGGATGCCCTGACCCGCGCGTACGAGCATCGTGACAGACTCACCCGCGTCGAGCGCTTCATCACGATCGGCAGCTACTACGACAAGGTGACGAACGAGACCGACAAGTCGATCGCGGCCTACGAGAACGCGCTCGAGGCCTATCCGGAGCATCCGTGGGTCCTGAACAACCTCGCGCTCCAGTACGAAGAGCTGCGCGACCTCGAGTCGACTGCGCACTATCTGGAAAGAGCGATTCGGGCCGATTCCACGAGCCCCCTCTCATATTTGAACCTCGTGGGCACACAGGCGGCGCTCGGAAGAGGAGAGCAGGCGGAAGCCACACTCGCCGTGTTCGAGAATCGCTTTCCCGGGAGCCCGAGGACAGCAGAAATGCGCGCTTTTCTGGCTAGCAGCCAGGGTGACTACGATCAGGCCGTCGCGAGCCTGGAGGACGTCCGCCAGCGGGAGGCAAGGAGCCTCTTCTGGCGTGGCTACACGAGCAGCCTCCTCGGCCACGTGGCGGCCGCGCAAGGCCAGCTTGCGGAAGCGGAGCGCCACTACCTCGATGAGGTAGCCGCCAGCCAGGAGCGGGGACTCGAGGACCGAGCCCTGGAGGTCGCGCTGAACATGTCGTATCTGAGGGCGAGCGTCGCCCACGATGCCGGCCGTGCGCTGCGCATTGCCGATTCCGCTCTGCAGGTGCTGCCCTTCTCCGAGCTGGATCCACTCGATCGACCGTATCTAAGCCTGGCCTCGGTCTATGCGCGGGCAGGGCGTCCCGATCGGGCGGCCGAGGTGCTGGAGGAGTTCGAGGCGCTGGACCTGGAAGGCTCGTACGAGGACGCGGAACGGGACCTGCACTGGATGCGCGGCAGCATAGCCCTTTCCGAGGGCCGGCTCGACGAGGCGATCACCGAACTCCGCCGCGCCAACGCACGAGCCGGCGGATGTCAGCTGTGTGCCGTCCCCGCCCTGGGCGAGAGCTTCGCACGGGCCGGGAAGGCCGATTCGGCGATCGCCGTCTACGAGAGGTACGTAACGACGCCCGTGGCCTTCCGCATCCTCGGCGACCGCTACGTCCTTGGCCCTACCTACGAAAGCCTGGGACAGCTCTACGATGAGCGGGGGGACTGGGAGAAGGCGGCTGAGTACTACGCCCGCTTCGTCGAGCTTTGGCAGGACGCCGATCCCGAGCTGCAGCCCCGCATCGAGGCCGCGCAGAAGCGTCTAGACGAGATCTTCGCGGAGCGGGGATAGAAGAAGGCTACCGGGAAAAGAGAACGCCCCGACGGCGGTCTCGCAGGAGAAACCACCGGCGGGGCGCCTCTACTCGGCGCTGGATGCGTGCGCTGTGTTGCTCCGCGTCCCTAACCGACCACCCTCACGTACAGCATCCGAGGCCGCCGAGTAAGCCGTTTCTTTCTCAACATCATCATCCACCCCCCATCAGCGTCGTCATCATCCGCCCCCCATCTATCTTCACGACTGCCCATTATCCGGTGACCTCTCCATCGAAGTCACCCGTTTAGACATGACCAATCGCGAAAGGGTTGCATCGCTCTTCCGGCTTGCTCGCTTCGAGCCCGTCGTGGCAGTTTGTCGGCCCTGAAACACCCGGCCGGCGAGCAGGTAGTGAGAGAGTCGGCGGGCGCGGGAGCGCTCGAGCGGGATTCGCATCCAAGAGGTTCTCAGTGCGTCGGAGCCCTCTCTTCATGACAGCGAGCCTTTACGGCACGGTTCCGGTTCTTGCCGTCGCGGTCCTTTCCGCGCCGTATAT
>DAOVWI010000167.1 GCA_030636765.1 Gemmatimonadales bacterium | reverse complement strand
GCCGTGCGCGAAGGCCACGTACGCCGCCGTCATCACCTGGATCCGCCCGAACACCTTCTCCACGTACGCGAACGGGCGATCCGGCGGCGGGCTGGAGCGGCTCAGCGCGATCCGCGAAAACAGGTAGGCAAGCACCCCGCTCGCCACCGCAACCAGGAGCACGAGCCACCAGGGCGGATCGGGAAGCACGTTCTTGAGAGCCTTGTAGACGAAGCTCAGAACGAGCATGAAGACGACGAGCCCCACCAGATACGGCCCGACCACCCGCGTCGCCGCGATCGGATCTTCCTTCCGCAGCACGCCCCGACTCACCACGAAGAACATCCCCGCCGCGAGCAACCCTCCGAAGAGCGGGGAGAGCACCCAGCTGACCGCGATCAGGCCGGCCGTCCCCCAGTCGACCGCCTCCACCCCCACGGCCACGACAGCGAAGCCGATCACGGCACCCACGATGGAGTGCGTCGTGGAAACGGGAAGGCCGAACATGGTGGCGATCTGGAGCCACACTCCGGCCGAGAGCAGGGCCGAGACCATGCCGAGCATGAGGATCCTCGGCCCCATGTCCCCGAAGAGGCCGGTCTCGGGCTGGAAGAACCGGACCTCTACGATGCCCTTCCGGATCGTCTCCGAGACGTGCGTGCCGACCAGCGTGGCCCCGGCGAACTCGAAGATCCCGGCCAGGACGACGGCCCCCATCATCGTGAGCGCCCCCGATCCCACGGAGGTGCCCATCGCGTTGGCGACGTCGTTGGCGCCGATGTTCCACGCCATGTAGAACGCCGCAACCACGGCGATCACCATGATCAGGGTAACCGCGCTCACGACTGCCTCGCATGCGTGAAAGCTGGAGCGAGCGTCACTCCACCGCTCACTCCCTCGCCAGCATCATGCGGAGGAGGTCTCCCGTGTTCTCCGCATGATTCGCCACCTGGCCGAGCACCTCGATGATGCGCATCCAGAGAAGAATGGATACCGCGCCCAGTTCCTCTTCGTACTCGAGCAGGGCGCGCGCGAGGGACCCCTGGACCTTGTCCGCCTCCCACTCCTGGTCGTTCACTTCCGAGACCATGGCGAGGACCTTCGCCACCTCCGGGCCACCGAAGGAGGACTCGAACAGCCTCTGCAGCTCAAGCCCCGCGTCGAGCAGGAGCTCGCTGGTCTTGATCACCTGGTCGACCAGGTGCATCACCTCTGGCTTCAGGGCGTCCGGGCACGGCGTGTGCCGCATGGTCACGATCACCGCGACATCCTCGGCCGCATCCGCGATCGCGTCCTGCTCCTTCAGATACCGCAGCATGTCCCCCCGATCCACCGGGAGAAAGATCGACCTCGGGAGCGTGTCGCGGATCTCGTCCTTCGTCAGATCGGCTTTGTGTTCGAGCTTCGATATCTGCTTGTACAGCTTCCGGCTGCGCTCCCAATCCTCAGCGAGGAACGCCTCGAAGAGCGGGCTGATGAGCTCAACCGTGGAATGGACTCTCCGAGTGTGCTCGACGAGCGGGCCGAAGGGTGACTTGCCGAAGAGCTGGAAGATGGTCCGCATGATCCTATCCGATATGAGAGACGTCTAACATGAACAACCTACGTGCGTTATCGCTTGTGACCTCAGCTATCGTCTCCGGCCTCTCGCCGCGTATCTCCGCCACGCGCCCGCAGGTGTGGATGAGGTAGGCCGGCTCATTGCGCCGGCCCCTCATCGGGACCGGAGCAAGATAGGGACTGTCCGTCTCGATGAGGAGCCGATCGGAGGGGACGCGGCGCACCTGCCCCTCCGCGTCGAAGCGCTTGAAGGTTATGATCCCGCCGAAGGAAACGCACCATCCTGCCTCGAGCCCGGCCTCCAACAGCTCGTCGCCGCCCGTGAAGCAGTGCAGGACGCCGGTGGCACGACCCGAGAACTCGGTGACGAGAGAGGCCGTGCCCTCGTCCGCGTCGCGCGAGTGGACCACGATCGGAAGGCCGGTGCGCTCGGCCAGCTCGAGCTGCAGCCGAAAGCTGCGGCGCTGCTGCTCGCGTGGGGCGTTGTCATAGTGGTAGTCGAGGCCCGTCTCGCCGATCGCCACGACCTCCGGCTCTTCGGCCAGCGCCTCCAGCTGCTCGAGCGTGCGCTCGTTCATCGCGGAGGCGTCGTGCGGATGGAGGCCCGCCGTCGCATGCAGGTCCGCAAAGCGGCGCGCCAGCTCCACGGCGCTTCGCGCGTCCTGCGGATCGGTCGAGACCGTGACCATCTCGGAAACGCCCATCTCACGGGCTCTGGAGATGACGGCGTCGCGGTCTTCCGCGAAGCGACCCTCGGTGAGGTGCAGGTGCGAGTCGAAGAGGCGAAGCTCGCCCAGCGATCAGGCTCCGGCCGCGCGTGCCCTCAGGGCTCTGGCCCTCCGGTGTCCGTACTCCTCGATCTCCAGCAGGACGGGCGAGGCGACGAAGATCGAAGAGTACGTCCCGATAATGACGCCCAGGATCAGCACCAGAGCGAACGGCCGAATGACCGATCCGCCGAAGAGGAACAGGGCGAGCAGCGTCGCGAGCGTGGTTCCGCTCGTCAGCACCGTTCGCGGAAGCGTTTCGTTGATGCTTCGATTCAGGGTCGCCTCGTACGACTCCTTCCGCTTCTTCTTCAGGTTCTCACGGATCCGATCGAACACCACGATCGTGTCGTTCAGCGAGTAACCGACGATCGTGAGGATCGCAGCGACCGTGCCGAGCGTGATCTCGAGCCCGAAGGCCGAGATGAAGCCGAACGTGATCACGATGTCATGGATCGCCGCGACCACCGCGGCCACGCCGAAGCGCCACTCGAAGCGGAAGGCCAGATAGATCAACGTAAGCACGAAAGAGAGGAGGATGGCGAAGGTCGCTTTGCGCTGGAGCTCGCTCCCGACCTTCGGCCCCACGGCCTCGACCCGGAGCACGTCGTACCCCTCCTCCCCGACGGCCGCCGAGAAAGCCGCCTGGAGCCTCTCGACCACACCCTCTCCGGTCTCCTCGAACGTCTGGAGACGGACGATGAACTCGTTCGTGCCCCTGAACCCCTGGATCTGAGCCCCTGGAAATCCCGCCTCGTCAACCACCGAGCGCAGCTCGGCGACGCTCAACGACTCGACGAAGCCGACCTGGACCAGGGTGCCGCCGGTGAAATCGACCCCGTACCGCAGGCCTCCGTGGAGGGCGATCGAGATCAGGCCGGCGACGGCCAGCGCGCCGGAGAGCGCGTACGCCCGGCGCCTGCCGGCCATGAAGTGGTAGTGCGCGTCCTTGAAAAGTCTCATGGCTCAGACGCTAATGGGTGCGCCGGCCGGTCGCCGGTCCAGGTAGATCATGAACAAGGTGCGGGTCACGTAGAGAGCGGTGAAGAAGGAGGCGATGATCCCGATCACCAGCGTAACGGCGAACCCGCGGACCGGTCCCGTCCCGAACTGGAAGAGGATGATCGCCGTGATCAGGGTCGTCAGGTTGGCGTCCACGATGGCGGACAACGCCTGCTCGAACCCGCTGTCGACCGCCGTGCGCGGCGTCTTGCCCGCCTCGACCTCCTCGCGGATGCGCTCGAAGATCAGGACGTTGGCGTCCACCGCCATCCCGATCGACAGGATGATCCCGGCAATCCCCGGCAGGGTCAGCGTGGCGCCGAGCCCCGCGAGGCCACCGAGCAGAAGCAACACGTACACGCTGAGGGCGATCACCACTATCGCGCCGGCCATCCTGTAGTAGGCGATCATGAGGACGAGGACGGCAGCGATGCCGATCATGAAGGCGATCTTCCCCTGCCGCACCGAGTCCGCGCCGAGCGATGGTCCAACGCTTCGCTCCTCCACGATTCGAATCGGCTGCGGCAGGGCACCGGCACGCAGCACGAGAGCCAGGTCCTGAGCCTCCTGGAGGGTCGAGCCTGCGCCCATCTCGATCTGCGCGCGGCGACTCAGCGTCTGCCGGATGACCGGAGCGCTCGTGACACGACGATCCAGAACGATCGCCATCAGATCGCCGACGTGGCGGCTCGTCCCGCGCTCGAACTTGCGGGCTCCCCTCCGCGTCGTCTCGAACGGCACGTACGGCTGGTTGAACGTCGGATCTCTGGCGGCGGGTCCGGCATCGGCAAGATCCTCACCGGTGAGAAGCGGCTGATCCTCGAGCACGTAGAGCGTCCGGTAGGCCTCACCCCCACTGGCGATCGGATCGGATGACCAGCGCAGCTCGGTGCCACGCGGAATCGCCTGCTTCACGCCCTCGAGCTCCAGGTACCGCTCCGCCGTCGGAATATCCTGCTCTCGGACGAGGAACTGGCCGACCTGCCCACTCTCCAGGAAGAGCACGGTCAACGGCCGCAGCTCCGGCTCGCCCGGCTCGGTTTCCGTCGTGTCGGCCGCCGCGCTGTCCGCGCCCACCGTGTCCTCTTCCGACGGCGGGGTCTCGCCGGCCGCCGCGCCGTCGACCGCCGCGCTGTCCGCGCCGCGCAACAGCTCCGGCAGACCGGGCTCCGGCTCCGGCTCCGGCTCCAG
>DAOVWI010000173.1 GCA_030636765.1 Gemmatimonadales bacterium | reverse complement strand
GGGATGTCGAAGTTGTCGAGCATGTCGTTGAGCTTGAGCATCTCCTCGTAGTTGAAGTCCGTGTTGCCGGTCGCGCCGAAGAAGGAAAAGGGCCCGGCCGCGAGCATGGACGGATAACCGAGCGCAACGCCGCTGCTGGGCAGCCCGCCTCCCACGCCGATCATCCCCGCGACGTGTCCGGCCAGGCTGACCGCGAACATCCACCCGACGCGGGCCGTGCCCGAGAATCCGCACAGGTAGAGGCGGTTCATGTTCGGAGCGAGCAGCCGCTGGGTGTCGCCCAGCATGGCGTCGAGCGCGATCTCGTTCGGCTCGACCGGCCCGTCGCTTCTCGTGTCGTAGGAGCTGATGAGGATCCAGCCGTAGCGTTCCGCCGCATCTCGGAAGAGCTCCATCGGAATGTGCGCCCGGCCACGCGGATCCATCAGGTACATGACGGGCCACGTGCGCCCCGGGTCGTACTCGGACGGCAGGTAGAGCGCGTAGCTCTGCGTCGGGTCGGAGATAGACACGATGCTGTCCACGACGACCCCTACGGGGAAGGTGTCGGCGGCGGCCGGCAGTCGCGGTGATGAGGCTGCGAGGGCCCGAGCCGCCCCGTCGCTGCCCGGCAGGATGGCTGCGGCGCCCGCCGCCGCCAGTACGATCAGCCGAATGTCCCGTTTCATGATTTATGCATCCTGATTCCGTTCGCCCATTCCGAGGCTACGAGGGCCCTGGCCCACTCCCCTTTCTTCTCCAACGAATGAAGATAAGAAACGCGACGGCATGCGCAGAGAGCCCAGGGATTAACGGCGGGCGTCGCGGCGGCGACCCGGGAGGCGGGAGGTCGATGCGAAGGCGCCGCGACCGACCACGGCCGCAGCGCCTTCAGCCTAGCGTAGCGTCAGCGTGCCGCCGCCCGGCCGCGGCGAGATCGACTACGGGGTGGCGCTAGCCTGATTCGTGCACGTCGCGGGCTCGGCTGTGTCGCAGACCTGATATGTGTACGTCACGCCCGTTACGACATCCCGATCCGTGTATGAACCAGTATTGCTGATCGCGGCGGCGATCGTGCCGCCGGGGTTGCGGACCACGTCGACGGCGGAGGCGGGCAAATTCTCCCAACTCAGGTTGACGCGGATCTTTCCCTTCGTTTTGGCTTGGGCTGTCAGCGTCGGATTGTCCGATGGCGGGAGATCAACGGGTGGCGGTGGCGGCGCCCCGGAGCTGCACTCGAGCGGATCCACGGCTGTGTCTACGTAGCCCGCGCCGGAGAGCCGGGTCACGCAGAAGTGCATCGACGTCACCCTCCGCATCTTATCCGACGTGATCATGGCCGTGCCGTACTGGATGCCCCCGTCGGTGGTCCCGGCGTCCGGGTAGGTGGGGCTGGGCTCGCCGTTCACGGTGAAGAAACCGTCCACCCTCACGCCGGGGGCTGGTTCTCCAGCCTCATTCACCACCGACACCGAGACGTTGCCCATCACCCGGTTCCCTTGGGCCGAGACCAGGGTGACGGGGAAGACTTCATTGACCGACACGGCCAAATCCCCCGGCGGGTTCACGACGGGGGTGCCGCAGCCGGCGGACAGCGAGCACAGCAGCAGGTTCGGCGAGCCAGGGCCGGGATCCGAGATGACCCCGGGCGTCGCGGCGTCGAGGATGGCCTGGAAGACTTGAGCGGGGCTGAGGTTCGGGTTCTCGTGGAGGTGCAGCGCCGCCACGCCCGCGACGTGTGGGGAGGCCATCGACGTGCCGCTCTTCGTCGCGGAGGCTCCATCGCTCGTGTGTCCGGCGGACACGATCGATGAGCCGGGCGCGAAAATATCGACGCACGTCCCGTAATTCGAGAAGTAGGAGCGCCCGTCCAGGGAGTTCGTCGAGCCGACCGTGAGCGCCGCGTCCGTGCTGGCGGGGGATCGGGTGCAGGCATCTTTTGCCTCATTGCTCGCCGCGACGGCATAGACGACCCCGGAGTTGACGGACCCGGTCACCGCATCGTCGATCGCCTGAAAGTGGCCTCCACTGAGGCTCATGTTGGCCACCGAGGGCCCGCTGTGGACTTCGGTGACCCAATCGATCGCGTCGATCACGCCTGACGCGCTGCCCGATCCTCCGCAGTCCAAGACGCGAACGGCCTTCAGCGTGACGGCCTTCGCCACGCCGTAGGAGCTCCCACCGACGGTGCCGGCCACGTGGGTGCCGTGCCCGTGACAGTCCTCTCCATCAGGCGTGCCATCATTGATCACGTCGAAGCCTGACTGCGCCCGGCCTCCGAAGTCGTTGTGCGAGATCCGGATCCCGGTGTCTAGGATGTACACTGTGACGCCGTCGCCGGTGAAGTCGTACGTGTAGCTGCCGTCCAGGGGGAGGTTCGCCTGGTCGATCCGGTCGAGCCCCCAGGAGGGCGGATTCGTCTGCGTGTCCTCGATCACCACCACCCCGTCCGCCTCCACGTACTCCACGTTCGGGTTGTTGCGGATCCCGTTGAGGGCCTGCGCGGGCAGCCGGGCCGCGAAGCCCTGGAGCGCCTCCGTGTACGTGAACCGAAGCGTGCCGCCGGCACTATTCACGAGGGCTCGAGCAAGGCCTGGAGGATCGGCGACCCCCGACTTGAAGACGACGATCCAATCGTCGGGGCCCGGCTGCGTGGCGTTGGCCGATACCGCGTCGAACGAGATGTCAGTCGGGCTCTCGGGCGCGACCGGAGGCGGTGTGTCTCCGCAGGCGGCGAAGACGATCGTTGCTGAGAGAATCGTGATGGGAAGAAGTGTCGATGGGCGGGACGATCGCCTCATAGTGCCTACCTCACCTCTGGGATGATCAGCTCGCTTGGGTTGAGCCTCTTACCCTTCTAATCCCGGTCAACACCAACGATCCGCCGTCTATATTCGGACACGGACCTGGAATCGTCTCGACCGGCCCCAACGACCTAGAGAGATGAGTGAGTCATGCAGGTTTCGCTCCTTTTCGTTTGACGGATGCGAAGTCCAAGATTCACGGGGGTTTGCGAGCCTGGGTCCTTGCTCCGGTGGCACGACTGTAACTACGCCGACACATGCGAAGGCCCGGCTCGACGGCCGGGGCTGAGCACTATCGCTGGGGGCTACGAAGGAGGAACGGGCGAACCGCGACGAGGGCGGAGCGTGTTGGTCACTCGTTCGACTCTGGTTTGGTGAGCTTCTCTAACATCCTTACTGCATTGGTGTTATCAGGCGCAATCTCAAGCGCTTTCTCGTAATTCTCGATCGCTAGCTCCTTCTCGCCGGCCTCCATGTAGGCCTCGCCGAGGCTGTCGTACACGTTCCCCGATTCCGGGTATGCCTCCACGTTGAGCGCGAAGATTTGAATCGCCTCCGCGGCGAGGCCTTCGCCGAGCAGGAAGTAGCCGGCCTCGTTCATGAGCCTCTCGGTGTTCACGAACCGGTGGGCCGGTTCCGACCTGTAGACTCGATACGACTCGACCGCGGCCTCGATGCCCGCGCGCTGATACGCCGCCTGCAGAAGCTCGATCAGCGATGGGATCGCGACGCCCGGCTCGAGGGCGAGGATGGCGTCGAGCGCCGGATCCCTGTTCTGGTGGAGATCCTCGGCGGTCAGCTCGGCCGCCAGGTCGGGCGGCACCCAGGGGCGGTCGTCCCATGGCATTCCGTCCTGCCAGTAGAGCGTCGAGACGGAGACCCGCAGCTGGCTGTTGGGCAGACGAAAGGCGCGGGCGTCGCCGTAGTGGTTGGGGGAGCCCCCCGTCGGCTCTCCCACAAAAACCGCGGAAGTGTGCTCGTCCAAGATCGTGGCCAGGTTCTGGGCGGCCGAGAAGGTGCGGCGGCCGGTGATCACGAACAGCCGCCCCGGCTGGTTCCACCGGTCGCTCCCGACGAGCCGGTGCCAGATCGGACGTGCGAGAAAGTTGTTCCCTCCCCCGTTGAACCGGATGTCGAGGACGAGCCGCTCAGCGCCGTTCCGTTCCGCCGCCTCCAGGACACGCTCGATGAACGCGTCGACCGACTCTCCGTCCTCCTTGTCGCCGACCACGTTGAACTGCACGTACTGGGTGCGGGCCTCGGACAGATACCGGTCCCAGTACCAGCTCTCCGGATCGCGTAGATACAGCGGCGCAGCCTCGCCCGGCGCCCACATCGTGGGCCAGTCGGCCGGCGCCCCCAGCCGGAGCGGGTCGTGGCCGAGGTTCGGCAGTTGGCGAGCGCCCTCCGGAAGCGCCGAGGGCGTGAGCACCGCCGAGCTCTGACCGCCCAGAGCATCTTCGACGACGATGTTCAGCCGGTCCGGTTCCTCGGAGAGCCCGACGCCCCACATGATTTCCGGCATCAGCATCAGCGCCGGAATGCTGAGCCGCTGATGAAACGCGTTGTCTCCCGCGGCAACGGCGCGGAGCCGCTCGGC
>DAOVWI010000238.1 GCA_030636765.1 Gemmatimonadales bacterium | reverse complement strand
TTCCTTCTGCAGGCGTGTCAGGCGCCTCGACGGCCGGACCGGGCGGAGCAGATGCCGGTCCTCGAGTTCCCCGAAGCGGGGCTGGATGACCCGGCGGCGTACGAGGGCTACGCGACCCGCTTCTTCCGGGATTCCCGCGGGAACACGTTTCAGATTTACCTCAACCAACGTGACGGCCGTGTCGTCCACGTGTGGGCGGATGCCGCCAATGAGAGCGCGGCGTTCACGGTTCGCGATGAGGAAGGCCGACCGGCTCCCGTGGACTGGGCCGGGTCCGGCGCGGTGGCGGAGTCCGATGGCCGACGACGCCTCATGCGGCACCGCCTCGCCGCGGACGCCGGGGCGCTCGAGATCGGCTGGTTCCTGCTCGGCACGATGCGACAGGAGCGCGACTTCCAGTACCGGGAGTGGCCCCAGAGGCCCTACGGCGATCCCCCGTTCGTCCTGCGCGAGCTGACCCATCTCATCGGCAGCGTGGAACGCCTGCCGGCCGAGGAACGGGAGCGGCACCTCTCGCTCCTGGGCACCGCCGATGTCGAGGAACTGCGGTCCCGCCTCAAACCGAGGGTCACTCTCTCGGAGGACGACGGCGCTTGGGCCGTCCTCATCGAGCACACGAGCCTGGACGGCCGCAACCACCTGTCGGTCGAGTTGAGCGGAGACCTGGACGCCTCGAGCGCGACCCTCCTCGACGACCGGATTTCGGTGGAGGCCCGTTCCAGTGGGCCGATCGAGCTCGACGTGGCCGTGACAACGGATTCGGAGGCCCTGACGCCTCTCGGCCGCGAGCGCCTCTTCAACGACGCGTTCGAGGATTACTACGCGAGGCAACGGAGGACGGCCGACAGCCTGACGCAGGCTCTGGCCCCGGAGGAAGCAGCCCGGGACTCCCGCGCCCTCGCCTTCCGGCGCCTCGAGCGCCAGGTACGAGGCCTCGAGCTCCTCAGCTCCGAGGAGAAGCTCATGGCGTCTATGCCGAACTACGCGACGTACTTCGGCCGCGACCAGATGATGTCGGCGCTCATGCTGGAGCCGATCTCGTCGGTGGATCTGCAGGAGCTGGTGATCGGGAGCGTGCTCGGGAAGGTCGAACCGTCTGGGAGCGTGAGTCACGAGGAGGCGCTGGGCGGTCAGGCCATCCGGGAGGCCGCGGCGGAGTACAGCGCGTTGATCGAGGCTTGGGAGGAGGCCCGCGAGAGTGATCCGGCCGCAGCCGCCGAGCACCTCGCCCGCGCGACGGAGCTGCTGGAGAATCCACAAGCCGTCCGCGAGAATTACCGCATGGTGGACGATGACCTCCAGCTCGCTGTCCTCGTCGATCGATACCTCGCACGCCCGGATGTGCCGGCGGAGAGAAAGCGCCGTTTCCTGACCGAGCCAGCGGGGCCGGACATGTCGCGGCTGGGTGCGCTCGTCAGCAACCTCGCCTTCGCGGCCCAGCTCGCGCATCCCTACGCCGAGCAGCCAACGGCCACCAACCTGGTGGGTTTCTCCCACCGCGATGACGAAGGGTGGCTCCCCGGCAGCTGGCGCGACAGTCGCGCGGGCTACGGTAACGGCCGCTTCGCCATGGACGTAAACGTTGTGTGGGTCCCAATGGCGCTGGAGGGCCTGCAACAGATCCTCGAGGCAGCAGATGGGCTCGGCCTCTCGGTGGAGGAGGCTGCGTCGCGCCTCCACGTGGATGGGTCTGCGCTGGAGGCCTATCTGGCAGATCCGGCAGCCCTGGACGCGGCGATCGCCACGTGGCGCGGAGCCCGTCGGCACTTCGAGGTCCGCTTGGACCCGGATGACATTCGCCGGCGAGTGGACGGAACCCTCGAGCTGCTGCCGGATCCGGAAGCGGACTACTGGCGACGACGCCTCGATGAAGCGGGTGCCACCCAGCGGCCGCTCTCGTTCCTGGCGCTTTCCCTCGACGGTGAAGGCCGGCCGATCGCCGCCCCCAACACCGACCCGGCGACCGATCTCTTCCTCGGCGGCTACTCCGGGGAGATCCTCGCCGGAACGACCGATCCGGCAGCGGTGCTCGAGATGGTCGACCCCTTCGTGCGGCCGTATCCAGTCGGGCTCTTCATCGAGGGACTGGGGCCCGTGGTCGTGAATGACGCGTTCACGAGCCCTGCAGTGCAGGGGCGGTTTCGCGACGACCTCTACCACTCGCCGCGTGTGGCCTGGGGCCGTGAGGTCAACCTGCTGCTCCTCGGCCTCGCCGGGCAGATCGAGGCGGCCTACGACGCCTCCGGCCATCTTCGGGACGAGAGCGACGCGTTCCGCTCGTACGTCGGGGCCCTCCGCGATGCCCTCGAGACCACCCAGGAAGCCGTCGAGGCCTCGGGCCTC
>DAOVWI010000109.1 GCA_030636765.1 Gemmatimonadales bacterium | reverse complement strand
GAATCGATTGCGGCCTCTCTGCCGACGATTAGCCCCGGGGGTTGACGGGTAGGGTTGGGCGGCGCGCGACCAACATCCACTGCTGGCGGCCGCGGCCGTCCCTCGTAAACTCAGGGTCCCGGCTGACGACCGCGAAGCCGGCCTTCAGGATCTCCTGTGCGGCCAGGGTGATGGCAAGCCGATGGCTCGCGGTCTGGCGGTCGCGCGAGGCGCCGCCATCGGAGGGCGCGAGATCCAGGATCACCAATCGCCCGCCAGGCCTGAGCGCCCGGTACAGCCCGGCTAGCATCGCAGCGTGTTCCGTCATCTCGTGGTAGGCGTTTACCACCAGCACGGCGTCTAGCGATCGATCCGGCAGGCCGGGACCGTCGATCTGGCCGCGGATGACCTCGACATTGTCCAGACCCTGACTCTCGGCGAGCCGGGCCAGCCGGGCTAGCGCAGGCTCGCTGATCTCCACGGCGAACACGCGTCCACCTGTCCCCACGTCTCTCGCCAGGCGCTCCGTGAAGTAGCCGCCGCCGGCGCCCACATCCGCCACCCGGCTTCCCTCGCCGATGGAAAGGGCGGTGATGACGTCCGGCACCCGCTGCCAGGCGGCTCGGTCGCGGCTCTGGGCCTCGAGCGTACCCGGCTGGAGTCCGGAAGCCAGCAGAAGCCAGATCGGTACCGTCCAGGTCCGCAGTAGCCTGGTTCGCAGGCTTGGTCTCCTCATACGATGTCACGCTCCTGATCTCGCGGCCCGAAGGGCTGGTGAACCGGCCTCACGATCCTGCTCTCGTGCACGTAGGAAGGGCAAGCAAGCGGTCGCGGCCGCAATCCTTGCGGCTGACCCATACCCTCCCGTATCGTGGCGATTCCTCTTTGCCTAACGATGTCGAGCTCGAGCCTAGCTATGGCTTAGCTATGGGAGGTAAGTCGTGCGACGGTTGGTAACGGTTGGTGCAGGGGCGCTTCTCCTGCTCACGGGTTTCGTGGCGTCCAGCCTACTCGGACGCGCTGGCGATGGGCCGGTGCCGACGGTGGATCCTGTTCAAGAGTCACAGGAGACGGAATACGAGACAGATCCCGAGGTGATCGAAAGCGTGATGACCGGCGGGGTGCCGGTGGGCCGGTGGAAGGAAGGCCTCATGTTCGAGGGGATCTCTCCTCAGCCGTGGTTAAGGAGCGCCGCGAACTGGCTCCCCGGCACCGAGGAAGTCCAGCCCGACGAGATGCGCATCACCTTCATGGGCTCGGCCCCCATGCTCCGCCCCGGTCAGATGAACACGTCCATCTACATCGAGCTCGGGAACGGAGACACCTTCATCTTCGACATGGGCGAAGGTGCGGTGGCCAACTACCTGGGCGCCGGTGTCGCGATCAACCAGCTCAACGACATCTTCCTCAGCCACCTCCACGTCGACCATTTTGGTTCCCTCCCATGGGTGTACGCGTTCGGCGCCTGGGCCGGTCGCTGGCACGAGCCGTTTCGCATCACGGGCCCCTCCGGGCGCACCGAGAAAGACGGTGTGGCCTACATGGTCGAGGGCATGAAGCAGATGATGCACTGGCATCGGGAAGCTTTCAGCGTATTTCCCACGGGCTGGGAGATCGAGGTCAACGAGTTCGACTTCCGGGACGCCGGGGGGACGGCCTATGAGAAGAACGGCGTCAAGGTGATCCACTGGCCCGCGTCCCATGCCAAGGATGGAGCGTCGGGCTACCGTCTGGATTGGAACGGGCTCAGCTTCTGCTTCACCGGTGACACGCGTCCCAACACGCTGGATATCGAGTACTGCAAGGGCGTGGATGTCATGATCACTGAGACCCAGCCGGAGGTAATCTCCATCAGCTCGGGCGTCCAGGGCGTGCCACCGTTCGTGGGCCGTTACACGGTCGACACCCACCACACGCCCGCCTACGCCGCCGGTTACATCTTCAATCAGGTACAGCCCCGGATCGCCATGGCCACGCACATGCCCTTCGACCCCTACGTGAACGCGGAGACGATTGCCGAAGTCAGGGTGCATTGGAAGGGTCCCTTCCACTTCGGCGCCCCGGACATGGTCGTCGTGAACGTGACCAAGGATCAGATCTGGGTGCGTGATGGAGTGATACCAGACTATCCGAACGTGAGGGCGCCGAACGCGGAGGCCTCGATCGCACTATACGGCGGCCTCGTCGTTCCCGTTCCCAAGTATCAGAGGGAAGACCTACAGGGTCAGTTCATTCGCGATGCGGAGATCGACCCCGATCTCTATTATCCCGACGGCTATCATCCGGTGTTGATGCCTCGTTGGCCCACGGATAAGCCGCTGTTCATCCCTGAGGACAAAGTGCCCGAGAGCATGCGGTCGAACTAATCAGCGAGCGGGCTCGAACTGGACGCAGAGCTGTTTCGTCTCCGTCACGTCGAGGGCCTCCCCGAGCAGGCGGCAGGTACAGGAGCCGGCTCCGTCCAGACAGCGCTCACCGCCCTCCAGATGTTGGCAGGCGGAGCAGCTTCCAAACGGTCTCCTGCCGGACTCGTGGGCGACCTCGGCCACGAGGCGCTCGAGGCTTGTGGCCAGATTCGCCCGTGCTGCCGGTGACACCCCGTTCACGGCGCGCACCAGCACCTGCAAGGGATCGCGCTCCAGCACCTCCCGTGCCTTCTCCGTCAGGTCGAGGCGTGCACTCCGACCATCGGTGGCCGAGCGGGTCCGCCTCAGATAGTTCCGATCCACCAGGCCGTGGATGGTTTGGGAGGCCGTGCCGCGCGTCGTCGCGTGGAACTCCGCGAAGGCCGAGACGGTGCGGGAAAACCGGTTGGCACGCGAGAGGTATCGCAGCGCGGTCCACTGAGCCGGCGTGAGGCCCTCGGTGAATCCGAAGCCGTAGGCGAGGCGGCCGAGGTGTGCAACCAGGTCAGCCACCGCCCATGCGCTGATTTCCCGTCGCTCTGGCATGCTAGCAGGTTAGCGGTCCTTGGGTGGTCTTGACCAGCGATCCACGGATAAGGTAGTTTGGGATCGACACTAAAGCTACACTGCCGGCTGCAGCTATGTTTACCTCTACGCCGTCTCGAGCCATGGCCACGCAATGACCTACATCATCACGCAGCCTTGCATCAACGAGAAGGACGCGTCGTGTGTCGACGTGTGCCCGGTCGACTGCATCTACGAGGGCGATGACATGTTCTACATCCACCCCGAGGAGTGCATCGACTGTGGCGCCTGCGTGCCGGAGTGTCCGGTGGACGCGATCTTCGTAGACGATGAGGTGCCCGAGCAGTACACGGACTTCATCGCCAAGAACTACGTGTACTTCGACGTGCCCGTACCCTCCTAGACTCTCACACAGCCTGGGCTTTCACCCAGCGCACAGGGAGCAGCGATCCATGCCCTATGATCCGAACCTGGTACGCCCGATGCGCGAAGAGCTCACCCGAATCGGGGTGAAAGAGCTCCGCACGGCCGATGACGTGGACGAAGTCCTGGCCGCCTCCGAAGGAACGACGATGGTGGTAGTCAACTCCGTCTGCGGCTGCGCCGCGGGGAACGCCCGTCCCGCCGTCGCCATCGCGTTGGGGCACGGAACCGTGCCAGACCGATCCGTGACCGTCTTCGCCGGCCAGGATCTGGAGGCGGCCGCACGGGCGCGGGAGTATTTCCCCGGGTTTCGGCCCTCATCGCCCTCCATCGCGCTCCTTCAGAACAGCGA
This sequence comes from Gemmatimonadales bacterium, assembly GCA_030636765.1. Classification (GTDB taxonomy): domain Bacteria; phylum Gemmatimonadota; class Gemmatimonadetes; order Palauibacterales; family Palauibacteraceae. The sequence continues at coordinate 3,570 of DAOVWI010000109.1, read as the reverse complement.
GCTCGTGTTCATGCTGGAGCGTCACCAGATCGAGGGACGTCCTGCCGAGGAGATCGCCCGCGACCTGACGTCCGCGTTCGACCGGTACTCCGTAGGAGCTCTCTGAGCCTTCCTTCTGCGTGAAGCCGAACCGCCGCGTGAGGCCGTCCCGCCAATGGCGGGATGGCCGTCTTCTTGTTTCCTTGTAGCAACATCCTGGTAGGAGCGTCACGCAGGCTGGCCGCGCGCCGTGAGGAGAGAGCAAGTGACCCGGACCGACCTCGACGATCTGTTCGCCCCCGAGGTGATCGCCGACCCGTATTCGTACTTCGCCCAGCTTCGCGAGGCGGACCCGGTACACTGGAACGAGCGGTTTCAGCTGTGGGTGATCACAGGGTACGAGGAGGTGGTGTGGCTGCTCCGCCATCACGAGCTGTTCTCGTCCGCCATCATGAAGCACAGCACGTCGCCTCCGTATCCGCCGGTCGATCCGGAGGATCTGCCGCTGTTCGACGAGGTGCGGGAGTTCCGTGGCGATCAGTTGGTCGAGCAGGACCGGCCCGAACACCTTCACCAGCGCGGCGTGGTGCACGAGTACTTCACGCCGACGGCGATGGAGTCGTGGCGGCCGTTCGTACGGAACGCGGTGAGGGAGCTGCTGGACGAGCTGGAACCGCTTGGACGCATGGATGTCCTGACGGTGTTTGCCGCTCCCCTTCCGGTCCGCATCATCGCCCAGATGATGGATGTCCCGTTCGAGGACCGCGACTACCTCCGTGAGCTCGCCGACAGCATCCTCTACATGAACCGGGGCGAGCCCTGGCGGCTCCGGCCGCTGACCGAGGGCATGCGGGGGATCGTCGAGTACGCGGCCCCCCTCGTCGAGGAGCGCCTCGAGTGCCCCGGAGACGACTTCATCTCGATCCTGGCCCGGGGAGAGAAGACGGGGGTCTTCACCCGGCACCAGGTGCTGGTCAACACGGGGCTGCTCCTTTTCGCCGGACACGAGACGACGATGAACCTCATCTGCAACGGGCTCCTCGCGCTCATCCGGCACCCGGACCAGTGGGATCGGCTGAGGGCGGACCCGGCCGGCAAGGCACGGCTCGCCACCGAGGAGTGTCTCCGCTACGACCCGCCCGTGAAGTCGACCCAGCGGATCGCCGCCGAGGATGTCGAGCTCGGCGGGAGAACGATCCGCAAAGGGGATCGCATCCGGTGGATCATGGCCGCAGCGAACCGGGATCCCTCGGCTTTTCCCGATCCGGATCGGTTCGACATCGGCCGGCAGCCGAACCCCCACGTCTCCTTCGGCTCGGGGATTCACTACTGTCTCGGCGTTGCGCTCGCGCGGATGGAAGGGCAGGAGGTCTTCCGAGCGTTGGCCGAGCGCTTTCCGAGGCTCGAGCTGGCGACCGAGGAGGTCGAGTATCAGCCGAGCATTCAGTTTCGCTCGCTCAAGTCGCTGCCGGTGACCTGGACTCAGGGAGACCAATGACTCGGCGCCTTGACGTCTTTGTCGATCACTCGCGCTGTGTCGGCAACGCCATGTGCCTCGCGACCGCCCCCGGCGTGTTCGCCCACAACGCGGACCGGCAGTCGGAGGTGGTCGATCCGGCGGGGGACACGGAAGAGAAGATCCTGGAGGCCGCCTTCAACTGCCCCACAGGCGCGATCCGGGTCGAGGTAGACGAAACCGGCAAGCGTCTGTTTCCGCGCGCCGGGTAGCCTGCGGCGACCAGCTCCTCGAAAGCGATCTGAGACAGCTCCCGACGTGTGCCGGCGAGGCTACAGCACGCCCAGGACCACCGCGCCGACCGTCAGCGCGCTCATGAAGGCGAGGACGAGGTGTGATCGGCGCGTGAGCACGTAGATCATGAGGGTCGCGCCGATCGGGGCCGTGAAGGCGAAGATGTACACCAGGGTCAGGACCACGTCCTTGAGCCACCAGACCCCGGTTAAGCCCGCCAGGCTCGCCTCCGTCACGAACGGCCGCACGACCTCGTTTGCCAGATCCTCCAACAGGAAGAGAATCACGAAGGCGCCCCCCAGCCTCAGGTAGAGGCTCACCTCGGCCCGGCTCTTCTTCCGAAACGGGGCGTAGATGAAGCCGATCACGGGACGAAAGAGCCTCGACAGCGCGTTCCCGGGCCGCACGTGATGATAGAAGAGCCGCATGCGGTAGCTCCACCGCACGAGATCTCCGATGAGCGGCACGTGATGCAGCGGCGCCAGTTGCCGGCCGAAGTTGAGGACCACGATGAGGGCGACGACTGCGGCGATCGCCTCCACATTGCCGGTGGATCGGCTCACGCTGCCCAGTGAGAAGCCCGCCACGACCAGCACCAGAGCATCCGCCACCATCTTCCTGACGCCGCGGGGTCCGCGATGGGAACGCGGGTCATACCAACGCGGCGGGCGCGCCAGCTCCGAGCCGTCGGACGGGGGTAGGAAGTCCAGACCCACGGGCGGGAGGCCGAGCTCTCTTCGCTGGGCCTGGATCGTGTTCTGTTCGAAGACCATCCTCGGGATCAGGAAGAAGTCGACCACCCACCAGATCAGCGCCCCACCACCCGTCAGCAGCATGAACATTCCCGTCCACACCCGGTTCAGGTACATGCGGTGGACCCCGAAGATGCCGAGGAACAGCCAGAACAGGTAGGCGAAAGACCTTCGCTTCAGCGGATAGTGGTACAGGTCCTCGAGGATCTCGGGGGGGATTTTTTCGGTCATACCAACCCGTTATGCGTGGCTCAGAACAGGACCCGGCTCTGGGGTCGTCGGTCGCGCCGGCGATAAGGTATCACTGGTGTCAGAGCGGCGGCGACGGCAATCTTCTGCGTTCCACCTGAAGAGGGATACCATGGAACGGATCGTCGAGTGCGTACCCAACTACTCCGAGGGGCGGGATGAAGCGCTCCTCCGGGAGATCACGGGCGCGATAGAGAGCGTGTCGGGCATCACGCTGCTCGACGTCGACCCCGGCGCGAACACCAACCGAACCGTCGTCACCTTCATCGGCCCTCCGGAGACGGTCGGCGAGGCCGCCTTCCAGGGCGCCAAGCGCGCCTCGGAGCTCATCGACATGCGGGAGCACCACGGGGCGCACCCGCGCTTCGGGGCGACCGATGTGGTGCCCTTCGTCCCCGTCGCCGGCGTCACGATGGACGACTGCGTGGAGATTGCCCGCCGGGTGGGCCGGCGGATCGGCGATGAGCTCGGTATCCCTGTCTACCTTTACGAGCGCGCCGCCACGTTGCCGGAGCGCCGCAACCTGGCCGCGGTCCGCTCCGGCGAGTACGAGGGGCTGGAGGGCAGGCTCGCCGACCCCGAGTGGGTGCCCGACTTCGGACCGGCGGAGTTCAACCCCATGGCCGGAGCCACGGCGGTGGGGGCCCGCGAGTTCCTCATCGCCTACAACATCAGCCTGAACACGAGCGACCGCCGCTACGCGACCGAGCTGGCCTACGAGCTCCGGGAACGCGGCCGCTGGAGGCGCACCGGCAACACCGGGCCGTTCTACTACAAGGGCGAAGTGGTGAGCTTCCCCGAGGACGGCACGTACCCCTGTGGCAATTGCGACTTCGTGGG
>DAOVWI010000198.1 GCA_030636765.1 Gemmatimonadales bacterium | reverse complement strand
GCCCGGTACAGCCGGTCCACAGGGCTCTCGGCCAGGACGCCCCGGCCGCCGAGGATCTGCACCGCATCGTCCACGATCCGCTGCGCCGCTTCCGTGGCGAAGGCCTTCGCCATCGAGGCCTCGAGCGTGATCCGCTCCGCCCCCATGTCCTTCTCCCAGGCCGCCCGATACGTGAGAAGGCGGGCGGCGTCCAGCGCGATCGCCATCCGGCCCAGCTTCTCCTGGATGAGCTGGAAGTCGCCGAGAGGTTGCCCGAACTGACGGCGCTGCGTCGCGTGCAGGAGCGCCTCGGCGAGCGCGCGCGAAGCCATGCCGCACGCCGCGGCGGCGACCGTCGGCCGTAGCCGGTCCAGCGTCATCATCCCAAGCTTGAAGCCCCGGCCCTCCGGGCCCACCCGCTGCTCCGACGGGATAGCGCACTCCTCGAACGCGATCTCGCCGAGGGGGTGGGGCTCGCTCAGCACCTGCGGCCCGACGAAGCGGAGCCCTTCGGTGCCGGCCGGCACGAGGAAGCAGGAGATGCCGCGGCTCCCGGCGGCCGGATCCGTGGACGCGAACACCGTATAGACGTCGGCGATGCCGGCGTTGGAGATGAGCGACTTGCGCCCGTTCAGGACGTACTCGTCGCCTCGCCGCTCGGCGCGCGTGGTCAGCGACGCCACGTCGCTGCCGGCCTCCGGCTCGGTCATCGCGAACGCGCCGATCGCGCTCCCGTCCAGGATGCGGGCCAGCCATCGGGCCGCGAACTCCGGCTCTCCCGGATCGTGCCCGCGCTCCGACGGCTCACCGACCGCCCGATCCAGCTCGGGCGCCAGCAGGAGCGGTGTCCCTCCGAGCGCCTGGAGGGCGAAGACGGCGTCCGCCAGCGGAGAGGCGGCAGCCAGCGCCTCCCGGATCAGGCAGCAGGCGCGGAGGTCCGGCTCTCCGATCGGGGCCAGCCATCCGCCGGCGCCGAGCAGACCCACCAGCCGCCGCGCTTCCTCCCGGGCCTCCGCGTCGTCGGCAGGCTCCGGCCGCGGCGCGATCTCGCCGGCCGCAAAGGCGCCGACCCGTTCCGCCAGCTCCATGTGGTGGTCCTCCAGGAAGGCGCGGACCGTACGGGCGTCCGGTTCAGACGAACTTCGCATCACGCTTCGCCGTGAACGCCTCGTACGCCTCGCGGAAGTTCGGACCCAACATGCACGCCGCCTGGATCTGGGCCTCCGCCTCGAGCGCGCCGGCGAGGTCCTGCGTCGCCTCCCGGTTCAGCGAGTCCTTGGTGATCTCGAGCGCGAACGAGGGGCCGGCGGCCAGCGAACCGGCCAGCTCCTGCGCCTCCTCCAGCACCCGGTCGACGGGCACCACGCGGTTGTAGAGCCCGATTCGATGCGCCTCTTCCGCATCGATGAACTCCCCGGTCATGAGCAGCTCGGTGGCCCGGCCGAGACCGATGATCCGCGGAAGCATCCAGGCGGCTCCCATGTCCGCCCCCGATAGGCCGACCCGGGTGAAGAGGTAGGCGATCTTCGCCGTCTCGGCTGCGATCCGGATGTCGCACGCCGTAGCGATCACGGCGCCGGCGCCCGCCACCGTTCCGTTGAGCGCCGCCACCACGGGGCGGCGGCACTGGCGGATGGCGAGGATCAGGTCGCACGTCATGCGCGTGAACTCCAGAAGCCCCTCATAATCGCGCTCGAAGAGGGCTCCGATGATGTCCTCCACGTCTCCGCCCGTGCAGAAGGCCCGGCCGGTGCCCGTGATCACGACCGCTCGCACGCCCGGCTCTGAGTCCAGCGCCCGGAAGGTGTCCCGCAGCTCCGCGTAGACCTCGAAGGTGAGCGCGTTCAGGCGCTCGGGCCGGTTCAGCGTGATGGTGGCCACGTGGCGCTCGGTGTCGTGCTCGTAGCGGAACGACTCGGGTGCCAGCGTCATCCGGCCTCCTCTCCTCCAGATGACCGCGGTGAGAGGACCGCGGTGGCCTCGATCTCCACGATGGCCCCCTCGTCCACCAGCTTGGTCACCTCCACGAGAGACATGGCCGGGAAGTGCCGTCCCATGAGCTCCCGGTAGGCGGCTCCCAGCCTGGCACGGCCGGAGTGGTACGCAGGCATGTCGGTGACGAAGATCGTCATTCGCCCGATGTCCTCCGGGCCGCCGCCCGCCTCCCGGACGACGCAGAGCACGCGGCCGAGGGCCATCGCGAACTGGCGGACGAAGTCCGACCGGATCTCGGCCTCGACGCCCTTCTCGTCGCGCGACGCGTTCTGACCGGCGACGAACAGGAGCCGCCCGCCTTCCGGCGCCAGGACTCCGTGACTGAATCCCTTCGGCGCGCCCAGCTCGTCCGGGTTGATGATGCGCAAGCTCAAGCGAGTAGCTCCCCTCCGTCGATCACGATCGAACCTCCGTTGATCCCCCGCGCCTCTTCGTGGCACAGGGAGAGGACCGCGTGGGCGACCTCCGCTGGCTGAATCAGTCGCTTCTGTGGCGTGCCGGCCAGGATGGCCTGGAGCGCCTCTTCCGCCGAGCGGCCGGTCTTTTCGGCGATCCGCCGGAGCGACTCCGTCGTCATCGGCGTGTCCACGTAACCAGGACACACGGCGTTCACCGTCACGCGGCGGGCGGCAGTCTCGGCGGCGGTGCACCTCGTGAGGCCGATCACCGCGTGCTTGGAGGCGGCGTACGCCGCGATGTACCGGGCGCCGGTGAGTCCGGCAACGGACGCCACGTTCACGATGCGCCCCCACCCCCTCTCCATCATCCCTGGCAGCAGGGCGCGGGTGCAGAGGAACGTGCCCGTCGCGTTGACGGCGAGCATGCGGTTCCAATCCTCGAGCTCGGTCTTGTGCACCGGCGCCGAATGGGCTGCGCCCGCGTTGTTCACGAGGATGTCGACGGTTCCGCCCGCCCCGTCGGCTGGAAGGCTCTCCCCGTCGGCCAGGCGGCTCGCATCCTCCGCCAGGCGGCTCGCCTCCTCCGCCAGGCGCTCGACGCTCGCGGGATCAGTCACGTCGCAGCGCACAGCCAGGGCTTGGTGGCCCTCTCCCGAGATCTCCGCCGCCACGGCCTCGATCTCCCGCCCGGTCCTCGCCGCCAGGACCACCGCCGCGCCCGCCTCGGCGAGGCTACGGGCCACGGCCCGGCCGATGCCGCGGCCTGCCCCGGTGACGACCGCCGTGCGGCCCGCGAGCTCGAGCCGGCTCACCCGGCTGCCTCCGGCTCGGCCAGCACGGCCTCCGCCAGGATCAGGCCCAGAGCAGCGATCGTGCGCTCCCCTTCGGCCGCGCTCGCATCGGCCGGGTAGCCGAAGTACGCGCGTGCGCCTCCGGCCTCCTCGAAGCTCCGCTTCCCTTCCCGAATCGCCTCCGAGAGCGATACCGGATTCGGGGCGAGCCCCGAGCGGATCTTCTCGCGCACGAGCGTCGGCGCCGCCGCGAGAACGACCGATCCCTCGTAGCTGCCCGCGTGGCACGCTCCGCTCCT
>DAOVWI010000176.1 GCA_030636765.1 Gemmatimonadales bacterium | reverse complement strand
TAGGAGGCTCGCTCCGAGGCGAGAAACGCGACGAGCGCCGCCAGCTCTCGCGGCTCCCCCAGCCGGCCCATCGGAACCTCCCGCTCCCAGACCTCGAACACCGACTGCACGCCCCCCGACTCCTTCGCAGCGCCGCCCTGCTCCGCCAGCTCGACCAGGCGATCGGTCCGGGTGTAGCCCGGCAGCACGTTGTTCACGGTAACGCCGAAAGGCGCCACCTCGTTCGCCAGCGTTCGCGCGAAGCCGGTTACACCGGCGCGTACGCTGTTCGAGAGCATGAGGCCGTCGACGGGTTGCTTCACGGCGATCGAGGTGAGGTTGATGATCCTCCCCCATCCGCGCGACTTCATGCCAGGGAGGACGGAGCGGGCGAAGTTCACGGTGCTCTCGAGGAGCTGGCGCACCGCCACCTGCCAGTCATCGGCGGTCAGCTCCTCGAACTTCCCCGAGGGAGGGCCGCCCGTGTTCGTGACGAGGATGTCGATCTTGCCGAGCTCGGCGACCCCGGCCGCTACCACCTTCTCCACCTCGGCCGGCTCCGACAGGTTCGCCTGCACCGCGACGACACGGGAGCCCGTGAGCCCCCGGATCGATTCCTTCGTTCCCTCGAGCGTATCCGCGTCTCGGGCGCAGATGAGGACATCGGCTCCCTCCGCGGCCAGCTCCTCCGCGACGGCTCGCCCGAGCCCGCGGCTCGATCCGCCCACGATCGCTGACTTTCCCTTCAGACCCAGGTCCACGGCCGATTCCTCCGTCGCTTCCTTACGGGTTCAGGCCGGCGGATGCGCTCCGCGCGAGCGTGTCCACGGGGCCCGCTTCTCACGTATCGTGGAAGTACGTGTCCGTTCCGTCCAGCCAATCCTGGCGCGGCGGGCTGAAGACGTCCACGTCGAGCGTGTCCTCGAGCGCCTCCGCCATGTGGAGGACGTTCGAAGGGATGTGGAGCACCTGGCCGGCCCGGATCACGAGCTCCTCCTCGCCATCCTCTCCGATCCAAAAGCGCAGCGAGCCCTCGAGGATGTAGGTGAGCTGCTCGTTCTCGTGCGAGTGCCTAGGCACGATGCACCCCTTCTCCAGATAGACCTGTGCGAGCATCATGCGCTCGCCCGTGATCAGGCGGCGCGACAGCGCATCGGTCACCCGTTCCCTGGGCATGTCCTCCCAGGTGAACAGGCGGACACGGGATTGGGCTTTCATGGGCTCTCCTCTTTCCCTGGGCTCTCGTTTTCCCGTTCGCTCTCGTCTTCACGTTCCCGGATCTCGGCGTCCCACACGATCTCCACGCACGGCGTCAGGGTCTGCGCCACCGGGCAGTGGGCCACGTGGTGCTCGAGGGCTCGCTCCGCTTCCGGTCGCTTTCCCTTGGGGATCACGATCTCGTAACGGACGTGGATCCGCGTGATCCGCAGGGTGCCCTCCACCGGTCCGATCTCACCGGTGACGGCCGAGGTCAGGCGATCGGGGTGGCTCGGTATGCCTCTGGCTTCCAGGGCTCCGCCCAGGGTGCCCGTCAGTCACCCGCCGGTCGCGGCCACCACGTAGTCGAGCGTCGTCGGAATCGGCTCCGCGGTGCGGGCTCCGTAGAACTCGGCGATCGGTCCATGGACCCCGAACTCGAGCGGCTCCTCGAACGGCTCGATCCAGGCCTTTCGGTGCGGGCCTTCGAGCTTCTTGATGCGCACCCGGGAAACGTACAGAGGCTGGGCCATCGGCTTTTCTCCTGCAAGTTGCCCCGAAGGATAAGGATGAAGACCGGCACGTGAGAAGATACGGGGAGGGCGCCGGAAGCGGACAGCGGCGGCCATGCTGCTACGAGGCCTCACCCAGGAAGTCGAGGATGAGCTGGTTCACGCGCTCCGGGGCATCGGCCTGGACCCAGTGGCTGGCGTTCGGGATGCGTTCGATCCGGAGCGAGTCCACGAGCCGCTCGAGACCGTCCAGCAGCGGTAGGCCCAGGTAGCGATCGCGCTCGCCCCAGATGACCAGCGTTGGGGCCGCGATCGTCGTGTCTCGCCACCGGGGTCCGGGAAGTCGGCCGCGGGAGCCGGTGCGGAGGGCCCGGTAGTAGTTGATCGTGGCGGTGAGCGCTCCGGGCCGGGAGAGGGCCCGAACGTACGCCTCGATGTCGTCACCCGTGAACGCTCCCGGCCGAACGGGGTCACGCCGCAGCATCCGCCGCAGAATCGCGAAGTCGAGGGCCCCGATCGCCAGCTCCGGCAGTCGCGGAATCTGGAAGGCGAGGGCGTACCACGACCGCTGGCGCTGGGGCCAGCTTCCGAGCTCGCGCTTCATCGCCACCGGGTGCGGCGCGTTCAGGATGATCAGGCGCTCCACGAGATCGGGGTGGTGCTTCGCCACCTGCCAGGCGATCACGCCGCCCCAGTCGTGGCCTACAAGCACGGCCGACGGGGCTCCCGTCCATCGGATCAGCCCCGCCACGTCGGCGACGAGGTGCCGCAGCTCGTATGCCCCGACGCCCGGCGGCTTCTCCGACACGTTGTAACCGCGAAGGTCGGGCGCGATGGCCCGGAAGCCAGTCTCCGAGAGAGCCGGGATCTGGTGGCGCCACGCGTACCAGAACTCGGGGAAACCGTGCAGGAGGACGATGGGCGGACCGGAGCCCGCCTCGACGCAGTGGAGGCGGACGCCGTTCACCGTGGTGAAGCCGCTGCCGGCGCCGCAAGGCAGGGGAGCGCTCACGTCACGATTGATGTTCCTCACTGCCAACCACCATGCGCTTCGGGAGATGCGATGCTCGAGGTACCGCGCGCGCCTCGACACCGCCAGGCCTGGGGAGGAGCATTTGACGCGTCTCATACATTACAGTAATATTACGAGCGTAGCAAAAGTGACATATATGGTCACGGGTCGTGGCACGCTCGTCCCGACGGCGAAGGATACATGGCGACTCAGCGCCCACAGGATCTGGTCTTTACGCTCTACGGGGATTCCCTCCTCCACCGACCCGAGCCCGTGTGGGCCGGCAGCCTGATCACGCTGCTGGAGCCCCTCGGACTCTCCCAGGGGGGCGTTCGGACGGTGCTCTCCCGCATGGCGGCGAAGGGATGGCTGCGGGCCGAGCGCCACGGACGGCACAGCTTCTACGACCTCACCAGACAGGGGCGACGCCTGCTGGAGGAGGGCAGGCAGCGCATCTACGACCCGCCGCGAGACGAGCCGTGGGACGGGCGCTGGTACCTGGTCACCTACACGATCCCGGAGGACCAGCGGCATCTGCGCGATCGGCTCCGGGTCCGCCTCACCTGGCTGGGGTGCGGCTCGCTCGGCAACGGCGTGTGGGTCTCACCCCATGACATCCTGGAGCCCGTGGCGGAGATCGCCACGGACCTGGAGGTCCGCGACCGGCTCGAGGTGTTCCGGGCGGAGCATAGGGGCTTCTCCGACGCCGAACGCCTGGTGGCCCAGTGCTGGGATCTACCGGGCATCAACCGCCGCTACGAGGCGTTTGTCCAGCGGTACTGGCCCGAGTTCGAGCACAGCCGAGCGGCGATCGAGGCAGGTGAGCTGACGGACGAGGATGCCTTCGTGGGCCGGTTCGCGCTGGTTCACGAGTACAGGGAGTTCCCGCTCGTCGACCCGTACCTGCCGAGAACGCTCCTTCCGCCGGAGTGGGCGGGTGACTGCAGTGCCGCGCTGTTCAACGCTTTCCACGACATGCTGATGCCGCTCGCGGACCGGTATGTGGACGGCATCCTCGCAAGAGCGCCGATGCAGAAAAAGGCGCAGGCGCGGAAACGGGCAGGGGCGACGGTCGCCGCGAGCCGCTGACCGTGAGACGAGCAGGCTGACCCGAGAGAGAACCCATAGAGTCGAGAGAACGATCATGACGCACTTCGAGAGCACGCCCGCCGAGTCCTTCGGATTCAAGGAGATCCTCTATTCGAAGGCGGAGTGGGTCGCCACGATCACGATCAACCGTCCGCACAACTACAACGCCTACTCGACGCCGGCGCTCGAGGAGCTCGCGACCGCCTTTCGCGACGCGGCGTTCGACGACTCCGTCGGGGTCATCGTTTACACCGGGGCGGGTCACCGGGCTTTCTGCACCGGCGGCGACGTCAAGGAATACGAGCAGCTCTACACGAACCGACCGCGCGACTACTGGAAGTACATGCGCCTCTTCCGCTCCTACATCGAGAGCATCGTCAACACGGGCAAGCCGGTGGTGGCGCGGCTGAACGGCATGGCAGTGGGCGGGGGGAACGAATCGCAGATGGCCTGCGACCTGGCGGTCATGGCCGAGCATGCCTGGATCGGTCAGGTCGGAACGCGCGTTGGGAGCGTGGCGGCCGGCGGCGCGACCCAG
>DAOVWI010000073.1 GCA_030636765.1 Gemmatimonadales bacterium | reverse complement strand
TCACGATGGCGCCGGAAGTCCCGATGATCACCCGGGAGCGCGCGTACACGTCGCCGATCTGGTACACGCCCTAGGCCTAGGGAAGGCCTATCAAAGAGCGGGCGACCGGTCTCGAACCGGTGACCTTCAGCTTGGAAGGCTGACGCTCTGCCAACTGAGCTACGCCCGCAGCGGTTTGTGGGTGGCAATCTGGCCACGAGCCGGATCACTTAGCAAGCATCGCGTGCGCCAGCGGCGATCGCTACCGACTCACCACACGGCCTCGTACCCGTCGGCGGCGAGATTGTATTGCCGGCCCCAGACGTGAACCATGCGTGTCGGGCCATCGCCGTCCGCCAAAGCTCCGCCGACGTGCGTCCAGGCTAGGATCGCCCCTACCAGGTTGAGCGCGGTCCAGCCGCGACTCTGGAGCCCCTGGACGTACAGGCCGCTCCGGTGGCCCATAGTACAGTACGCCACGACCGTGGCACCCTCGTACGCCTCGAGACGGGCCTCGAACTCCCGGGACGTGATGGCACCGTCGATCATCGAGACCGCTTGCTCCTCCGGCGAGCGCACGTCGACGACCACGATCTTCTCCTCCGCCGGCCTTCCCTGGAGTTCCTCCGCCGTGAGATCGGCAATCCGGGGGAACGACCTCTTGGACTTGCGGTAGATCGCTTCGATCCGCTCCCGTTTCGCCTCGTCGGACATCGAGGTCATTCTCCGAGCTCGCTCCCTGGACAAGATCATTGCCGAACAGGCACCATGCGGTATCCTCATCTGAGCCGCTCCAATGTACGCAGCCGCTGAAGAAAGGGAACACATATGTCGGGCAAGGGAGTCCGGGACGTCGTGCTCGTGGGGGCAGGGCACTCCCACATCTTCGTGCTGGAGCGGTGCATCGAGAGGGGCGCGCCCGACGCTCGGCTCACACTGGTCGTGGACCGGCGGATCGCCATCTACTCCGGGATGGTTCCCGGCTACGTGGCCGGCCAGTACCGGGTAGAGCAGCTGGAAATCGACGCCGTGGGGCTCGCGGAGCGCGCCGGAGCCCGAGTCGTTCTGGACCCGGCGGTGGGCATCGACCCGGTCGGGCAGCGTATTCTCCTGGAGAACGCCCCATCCGTTCCCTACGACCTCGCCTCCTTCGATATCGGATCGACCGTTACGGGCTTGGACGTGCCCGGCGTCCGGCAGCATGCGCTGCCGACGCGTCCGATCGGAGAGTTCGTGGAACAAGTGGATGCCCTGGTCGAGAAGGCCCGCCGGTACGACCGCGGCGATCTGTTCCAGGTCGTCGTGGTGGGCGGCGGCGCCGGCGGCGTGGAGCTGGCTTTCGCCCTCGATCAACGCCTGCGAGACGCCACGAAGCGCACCCTTCGTGTGGTTCTCCTGGAGTTCGGGCCGCGCATCCTCTCTCGCTACCCGTCGTCGCTCGTTCGACGCGTGCACCGCTGCGCGGCATCCAGGGGCCTCGAGATCCGCTGCAACGAGGAGGTGGTGGCCGCCGAGGAGGGAGCGGTGCTTCTTCGGAACGGTGGCCGTGTGCCATGCCAGGCGCTGATCTGGGTGACGGGGCCGAAGAGCCATCCGGTCTTCCGTCGGTCGGGACTCGCCACGGACGAACGCGGGTTCGTTCAGGTGCGGCCCACGCTACAGTTCCGCGATCACGACGAGCTCTTCGCCGTGGGAGACTGCGCCACGCTCGTCCAACACCCGAACACGCCGAAGGCAGGGGTCTACGCGGTGCGCCAGGGGCCATACATCACGGACAATCTGTACGCCGCGCTCGAGGGACGCCCGCTCCGCGCCTACAAGCCACAGGGGGACTTCCTCACGCTGCTGAACCTCGGGGATGGCCGGGCGCTGGGAGCCAAGTGGGGCGTGACCTTCGAGGGGCGATGGGTGATGCGGTGGAAGGACCGGATCGACCGGCGCTTCATGCGGCGCTTTCAGACGCTGGCCGGCGGCGGACCAGCCAACCAGGACACCCCGCCTACGTCTTAGGGTGCCGTCTCAATCCTGGGGCGCCGTCTCAGACGCACGGTTGGCCCGCGCTTCTTTCGCGCGCTTCGACCACTGCCAGAGGCCATAGAGGACCTCGTCGGGCAGCCGATGACCCAGCTGGCGCGCCACCATGCAGATCTGTCCACGATGATGGCCCTCATGAGCGACGAGATACGCGAGGAAGTGGACGACGTCGGGGGGGAAGCCCGGGATCTTCCCATCTCGGTCGAGACCGACCTCAAGGAGGCCGATGATTCCCTCGCTGCTCCGCTCCAGCGCCGGGATCAGCTCTTCGCGGCTTACCCTGTGGCGATTCACGCTCTTCGGCACCGCAAGATAGAGCTTCCTGCCGAGCATCTTGATCCACATGCACCGCGTGTTGTGGACATGGCCCGCGATCATGCGAACGGTGCGACGCGGAGCGCCCGGGATCTTCTGCGGCCAGAGCTCGTCCGGGAGGTTTTCGAACAGAAAGACCGTGACGCGATGGTTGGTTCGCCACGTATCCAGCAGAGCTTTTCGCAGCACGTCGCGTTCGCGTTCCAGCTCCATCATCTCGACTCCCTGGCTTTCGGGGGCGATGTCGGCAGCGTGGAGGTGGAGGAGCAAGCGGGCGACCGGTCTCGAACCGGCGACCTTCAGCTTGGGAAGCTGACGCTCTACCAACTGAGCTACACCCGCAACGAACGGAAGAATGGGGCGGGAGGGATTCGAACCCCCGACTTCTGCGATGTGAACGCAGCGCTCTAGCCAGCTGAGCTACCGCCCCAGAAAGCGAGGACCGACCGGGCAAAGCCTGTCGGTCCTCGAAGAGCGGGCGACCGGATTCGAACCGGCGACCTCAACCTTGGCAAGGTTGCGCTCTACCAGCTGAGCTACACCCGCACGCGAGTTACCCCGCGAGCCAATACCCCCGAGGAAGAAAAGGAGCCGGACCGCGGCGGCTCGGCTCCCCACGCAAAGCTAAAGCCTCCCGAGGCTCTGTCAACGGAAGCACGCCACTACGCTCTCCAGGGCCTCAGCAGCTTTCGCACGATTGCCGGATTGTCAGCCAGAGCCTGGCGGAAGGTCTTCTCCGCGTTCGCCCGCGTGCTGATATAGCACTGCTCGCAGGTGTTCTGCTTGGTGAAGCTCTCGAGCATGTCCTCCTGCGTATCGAAGTAGGCCATCACCATCGCGCACGGGGTGAGTCGTCCGTCCGGATTGATCACCAGGAAGCGCCGGCCCGCCTGGCAGCCCGGGATCCCATCTTCGGCCAGGAATTGGTAGTACTTCCACAGCACGCCCGGAGTGTTGAACACCGGGTAGCCGCGGTCCCTCATGTCGATCACCTCGTCGATCACGCCTCGCAGCTCCTCGAGCGAGTCCCCGTTCACCAGACCATCCCGATCCTGGACACGCAGATGGCTGTAGACGGAGAAGTTCACCGCCAGCCCCCACCGCTTCGCCAGACGCACGATGTCGGGCAGGTCCCGGTAGTTCCAAGCGGTGATGCAGACGTTCAGGCTGACGTCGTCCTTCTCCGTGGTCCGCGCCAGCAGGGGCAGCACCTCGGCCATCCGATCGAACAGGCCCGGGATGCGACGGAACTCCGAGTGCCGGTCGTCGGGAAAGTCGAGGGAGACGGAGAGCTGGTGCATGCCCGCCTCCTTGAGCCTAAAGAAGCGCTCCGGCGTGAGCTGGGAAGCGTTGGTGACCACGACGATCCACGGGGGCCGGCCGGGGTTCGCGATCGCCTCCACGATCTCGTACACGTCGTTTCGTGCCAGCGGCTCGCCGCCCGAGATGTTTGCCACGACCGGATCCAGCTTGCGGCAGATCTCCGCGTATCCGGCGGCATCGAGGCGCTTCTCCTTGATCGGCCCGCCCCAGTTGCAATGCCAGCAGTTGGCCGTGCAGGCGTGGGTGATCTCGAAGGAGATGGTGTAGGGCTTGTTCTTGGCCTTGTTGACGAAGCCCAACCACGCCATGCGCATCGCCATCTTGCCCGTGATGTTCACTGGCTCGCCTCCGCCTGCCCAACGTCCGGCCAAGTCGCCTCGAGCGCGTCGGCCGCTCGCCTTGCCTTCCTCTCGCGGATCCGCCCGAGCACGGCGGGGACCGCCTTGACGAGGTACAGGTTGATGACGACGAGGAACGTCCCGAAGAGAATCCAGTTCGGAATGTGAACGACCTTGCCGAGCAATGCCAGCAGGAAGTACCGCGGATACCTCGCGATCACGAGGGCGGCCAGGTACTTCCGCAACGGGTAGTGGATCGAGAAGCTCAGGAACTTGAAGGGAAAGAAGGGGATGGGCGTGAAGCCCGCGACGATCAGCGTGGCGAACGGATACCTCAAGAAGTAATCGATCGCCCTCCGATAGAGCACTCTGTCCTTGTAGGAGACAAGCGTCTTGTGGTTCAGGATCGGCACGAACACGGTATGGTCCAGGTAGCCGGCGGCTATCGTCCCGACCGTAGCGGCCAGCGCGGCCAGCCAGAGGTTGGCGAACTGGCCGAAGTAGATCAGCACGGGCTCGTGCGGAAAAACGGAGATCGCCGCGTTCGCCGGGATCGCATAGAAGGCCAGGTAGATGTAGCTTTCCGAGCTGAAGTCCTGGAGGATCAGATAGGTCGTCACGAGACCCACCAGGAGCATGATCGCGCCGGCGATCCATACCCGGGCCCCCAACCGGTCGTAGGTACGACCTTCCCGCGCCGCCGTGAGCGCCTCCGCCGGAACCTGCACGCTATCTACCATCAACTCCCCATGTCACGTGCCGCCGGGCGGCCGCAGCCAGCCCCACGGGGCACGGAGGATCGAACACATTGAAAGGTCACGCTTTGTGGCAATCGATCCTATCCGCCCGATCAAGACGCGGCAAGCGAAACGGCAAGCGAAACGAGCCCCGGTACTTCCACGGGCGAACCGGAGTCCGCAGCTCGTCTTTTCCCACGCCGAACTTGTCGCAATGTTCCCTCATGGCCGCCGGTCGAGCCGGCATCGGAAACCGTCCCCAATCTACGCGGGCCCTTTCGAGGCGACTACGAGTGAACCGACCCACCTGTCCGAGCTGCGGCGCCGAGACCAGCTCCACGGATCAGACCTGCCAGAAGTGCGGCACCGCCTTCTCCTATGAACCCGCGGAGGCAGACGTCGGTTGCGCCGTGTGCGGCGCGCCGATCGACGCGTACACCGAGACGTGCCCGGAGTGCGGCGAAACGGGCTATCCGGCGCTCCGGCCGCGCCGGGGAAAGGGCTGGAAGGGAGCGTCGGGCCCTGGCTGACGTCGGAGCGGAGCACGAGCGGACCGCGCGGTTCCTGTTGGCCGGCGTCGAGAGCCGGATCCTGCCGCGCATGGCCGCCGCGCTCCCAAGATGGGTGGTTCCGGACCACCTCACCGGACTCGGGCTCGCCGCCTCCACCGGGGTCGCCGCCGCGTACATGCTCTCGAACCGCAATTCGGCGTGGCTCTGGGCTGCCAGTCTCGGACTCGTTGTCCAGTGGTTCGGCGACAGCCTGGACGGAACGCTCGCGCGCGTCCGCCGGATCGAGCGCCCCCGCTACGGCTACTACCTGGATCACATCACGGACGCGTACTCCACGTTCGCTATCGGGCTGGGGCTCGGCCTTTCGCCCTTCATGCTCCTGTCGATCGCGCTCGCCAACGTGATTCTCTACCTGATCATGTCGATCAACGTCTACCTCGAGACGTACATCTTCGGCGAGTTCAAGCTGGGGTACGGCGTTTTCGGCCCGACCGAGGCGCGCGTTGTCCTCATCGGCATGAACACGCTCGCGCTGCTGTGGGGATCCTTTCGTTTCGATGTCGCCGGCGTGTCCGTCACCCTGTTCGACGTGGGCGCAGCGGCGACCGCGCTCGGCATGCTCCTCCTTCTTCTCACGCGTGTGTGGCAGAACCTTCGCGCTCTGGCGCGCCTCGAGCCGCCTCGCCGGCCGGAATGAGCGGGGCCAACTCCGGCGAAGGCCCGCTCGACCGTTTCCGTGTCGTCCTCCACGAGCCTCGAGATCTCGTCAACGTCGCCCTCGTGATCCGGGCGATGAAGAACATGGAGGTGGGGCGGCTCCGTGTCGTGAGCCCGGCGGCGTTCGACGCGTACAGGATCGAGGGGATCGCGCACGACACGAAGGACGTCGTCGAGGGAGCCGAGCTTCACGACGACCTGCGGGAGGCGATCGCCGATGCGGAGTTCGTCGTGGGCACATCCGCCCGCCGCCGCTCGAGCAAGCAGCAGTGGTACACGGCGGCAGAGGCCGGACCGGCTCTGGTGCGGCGGGCACTCGAGGGGCAGACGATCGCCCTGGTCTTCGGCCCCGAGCACCGTGGGCTCTCGAACACGGAGCTCGACCTTTGCCAGGCAGTCATCAGCATTCCCACCAACCCGCGGCACAGCTCCCTGAACCTGGCGCACGCCGCTCTGATCGTCTTCTACGAGATCCGAAAGTCGGCCGCCCAGCTCACGGGTCTCTCCGCGCGCGATCTCGGCCAGAAGGAGCGAGCCCGAGCGCCGGCCGCATCAAGCGAGGAGCTCGAACGCTTCTTCGAGCTGTGGCAGCGGGCGATGGAGACAATCGGCCTGTTCGCCGGCGCCGAGGCGATCCCGAAGATGCGGAGCTTTCGGGCGATATTTCAGCGGACGGGGCTCGACCGCAGGGAGGTTGGGCTTCTGGAGGCCGTCGCGTTCGAGGTCATCCATTGGGAACGACGCGCCCGCGAGCGGCTCGCCGAGGAGGCTACCGACAAAACCTAGCCCTAGAAGGTCGGTGACGGAGGTGCGCAGCCCGCTAGAGCTTCGACGCCGCTCGCTGAATCAGGTCCGCGTTCGTGTCGTGACGCCCCATTAGCGCGAGCAGCTGCGACATCGCATCGGCGGGCGCCATGCCGTGAAGCTCGCGCCGCATGGCACGAGAGACCGCGAGCGCTTCGGGGGAAAGCAAGAGCTCCTCCCGGCGCGTGGCGCTCGCCGTGATATCGATGGCCGGATAGATCCGGCGGTCGGCGACCTCCCGGCTCAGGACAAGCTCGGCGTTGCCGGTGCCCTTGAACTCCTCGAAGATGACCTGGTCCATCCGAGAGCCCGTGTCGACCAAAGCCGTAGCTATGATCGTCAGGGAGCCACCACCCTGAGCGGGATCGATCTTTCGAGCACTGCCCAGGAAACGCTTCGGCTTCTCGAGGGACCCGGCGTCCAGGCCGCCCGACAGCGTGCGCCCGGTCCCCTCTTCCACCGTGTTGTAGCCTCTTGCCAGCCGGGTGATCGAGTCGAGCACGAGCACCACGTCCTCGCCCATCTCGGCGCGGCGGCGGGCGCGCGACAGGACGGTCTCGGCGACCGACACGTGCCGCTGGGCCGGGTGATCGAAGCTGGATGAGATCACCTCTCCGAAACCGCACGCCTCCATCTCCGTGACCTCTTCGGGGCGCTCATCCACGAGAAGGATGATCAACTTGGCGTCCGGGTAGTTCCGAACGATCCCCTCCGCAATCGCCTGCAGCACCATCGTCTTGCCGGCCTTGGAAGGCGATACGATGAGGGCCCGCTGTCCTTTGCCGAGCGGGCAGAAGAGATCGATGATGCGGTTGGTGTAGTCGCGCTGGCCGCGCCGCGTGAGGCCGCACTCGAGGATCAGCTGTTCATTGGGGTGCTGCGCCGCCAGCCACTGGAACCGCCGGCGGTGACCGAGCTGCTCGGGAGGGAGACCGTTGACGGCGAAGACCTCTCGAAGGGGTGGGCTCTTGCCGTTCTCGGGTGGCTTCCCGGCGAGGCCAGCGATCTCGTCGCCGGAGCGAAGGTCCCACCGCTTGACGATCCTCTGACTGACGTAGATGTCGCTGTCGCTCGGCATGTAGCCGGCTCTGGCACTTCGGAGGAATCCGGCACCGTTCCCAAGTACCTGCAGAACACCGAGGTACGAGTTCGTCTGCGGATCCGCTGTTTCGTTGGCTTCGCTCACCACTTCTTCCCTATGGAATCAGGACAGAAAACGGGTCCCTGCCGCTCGCCCCTTGCTCGTCCGTTCCTCTGAGGCGAGAGGTTTGCGGACGGGCCCGGCGTCTTTCTGAGGAGCTCCCCGCCAGCGCCAACCAACATCGGCGGTACACGGGAGTGCGAACGGAACGCCGGATCTGCGGCGTCACCAGGGGTGCGGCGGGAGAACCGCCGCGAACAAACGTGAAACTCCACACCCCCATCGAAGGTTCCGCCCGCTCTTGGCGCAAGGATCGTACTCGTGCGCCGGCGCCCCACAGCGGCAACGGCCGTTGAGGTGAACCCGGGGGCCTTCGTCGGTGTAACTGGCTCGACGTGCCCGGTTCATCTCGGCCCGAAGAGCCCGAGCGCAGGTGCGCAGAGTTTACCCTCATGGCCGGGACGGGTTATATTGCAACGCTGTGGTTTGCCGCAGCCTTCGCTTTTTCCTGGATTCCAAACGGTAGGGATACGAATGAACATGAATCGATTCTTTGCAGCCGGCCTGGTCGCCCTGTTCGGGCTTTCCGCCGCCTGCGGTGGAGGCGGTGACGGCGGCGCGACCGAACAGGTCGCCACCGAGGAGGCCGTCGTCGAGGGTGAGGAGACAGCCAGCCTGACCACTCCCGACTGGATGACCGTCGACGAAGCAAGCCAGACGGTCACGCTCGACATCGTCGCTGGCAAGGACGACTCGAACAACCGCTGGAACTTCAACGGTTACTCGCGTGGCAACGGGGCGATCGTCGTCCCGCTAGGCTACGCCGTGACGATCAACTTCCGGAACGACGACCCCAACATCGCACACAGCATCGGCGTGGATACCGGAACCGGGGACTTCCCGGCAACGTTCCAGGACCCGGAGCCGGTCTTCGCGGGCGCGATCAGCGCGGCCGCCACCTCCATGCAGGAGGCGACGCAGCCCGGAGAGTCCGAGTCGTTCAGCTTCACGGCTGACGCGGCGGGCGAGTACTCCCTGATCTGCTACGTCCCGGCTCACGCCGCGACGGGCATGTGGATTCGTTTCACCGTTTCCTCAGACGGTGAGGTCGGTTTCTTCAGCTATTGAGCGACTCCCCTGCGATGTGCGGGGCCGGTCTCGAGCGGGGGCATCTCGGTGCCCCCGCTTTTTTGCTCGACGGAGGTGCTCGGGTGAGCCGATCCGGCATGACGACAGCTGATCGCATCTTCGCGCCGAACCTGTTGAACGGCCGGGTGGCCCTCGTTACGGGGGGCGGGACGGGCATCGGGTTCGGGATCGCCACGTGTCTGGGACGGTCCGGAGCCAAGGTGGCCATCGCAAGCCGAAACCAGGAGCGGCTGGAAGCGGCCGCCGAGAGGCTCCGCGCCGACGACGTCGAGGCCATCGCCATCGAGGCGAACGTCAGGGAGCCGGACTCGATCCGTGCCGCCGCCGAACGGGCCGCCGATCGCCTGGGATCGCTGGACATCCTCGTCAACAACGCGGCCGGCAACTTCTACGCTCCATCGGAGGATCTCTCTCCGAACGGGTGGCGAGCCGTAGTCGAAACGGACCTCTACGGGACGTTCTTCGCTTGTCAGGCGGCGTTCCCGATCATGCGTGACGCCGGCTACGGTCGGATCGTCTCGATATCGATGACGCTGCACTACCGGGGCTGGCCGCAAATGGCCCACGCATGCGCGGCGAAGGCGGGGATCGATGCGCTCACCCGAACGCTGGCGCTCGAATGGGCCGAGCACGGTATCACCGTCAACGCCGTCGCGCCGGGGACGATCCCGACGGAGGGCGTGAAAAGAGCTTTCGTTCCCCCGAACGACGAAACTCCCGATCTCTTCTCGATTGAGCGGGCGACCGAGGAGTACGCGCGAAGAGCCATTCCGCTGGGCCGCATGGGCGATCCGGAGGACATCGGAAACATGGTAGCTTATCTTGTCTCACCGGCCGCGGACTGGATTACCGGCGCGATCTTCGTCGTCGACGGCGGCGGCTCGCTGAAGAGCCCGTAACAGGAACCATGAGGAGTGCAGAAGATGAGAACAGCGCGTTTCGGACTCGCCTGGTTCGCCGTCGCGGCCTCCCTGGCGGCGGCTTCGCCCTGCGTGGCGCAGCAGCAGCGCCTCAGCCCGCCCGACTCGGCGAAGCTGACTCTCGACGGGCGCCAGCTCACGATCGTATACAGCAGTCCCTCCGTGCGGGGCCGCCTGATCTATGGCGGCTTGGTGCCGTGGGGTCGCGTGTGGCGAACGGGAGCGAACGAGGCGACGAGTTTCCGGACGGAGGCGAACCTCCGGATCGGTGACGCCGAGGTGCCTGCTGGGGACTACACGCTGTACTCGATTCCCAACCCGGACGATTGGACCCTGATCGTCAACCGGCAGACGGGACAGTGGGGAACCGAGTATCACGAGGACATGGATCTGGCCCGCGTGGAGATGAAGATCGAGGAGCTCGATGAACCCAGCGAGGGCTTCACGATCACGCTGGAGGCGAGCGGACCGGACGAGGGCACGCTGGTCATGGAGTGGGAGATGACGCGCGTATCGGTGCCGATCAAGATGCTGCGGTAAGCCTCAAACGATCGGCGTCCCCTCCTAGCGCCCCTCGAAGCACCGCTCCGCTCCGAAGCCTTCCCGGGCCTCCGAAGTCCTCGAGGGCCACCTCTACGCGCAAGTAGTCCTCGGTCAGCCCCGTCGCCCCTTCCTGTCCTTCGGGCAGGGATCCCGCGGGCAGGGATCCTTCGGGCAGGGTTTCGACCACCATCTCTGCCATGCCGCCGACTCGCGAGGCCCGGTAGGCCCGTCCGCCGGCGAGGCCCAGCTCTC
>DAOVWI010000053.1 GCA_030636765.1 Gemmatimonadales bacterium | reverse complement strand
CTGGTGCAGCGGCGTTCTTTGCCCTCGCCGCCGCACCTCCAGCGCCGCCCGAGTTGCCCGAGTTGCCGCTGACCGCTTTGGACATCCCTGCCTTCGCACGGATGTATCGGACGAGTTGCTCGACCTGCCACACGGCTGCCCCCAAGCTGAACGTGTTGGGCGAGGCTTTCCGCCTGAACGGCTATCGATTCCCGGAGAACGACAAGCTGCTGCGAAGAGATAGCGCCGTCGTTCTGGGTGGCGAGGCGTGGAAGGATCTGTGGCCGCGGGCGATCTGGCCTGGAGAGATCCCGGGCACGGTGCCGCTGGCGTTTCGAGTGGCGAACGATCTCGTGGTGAAACGGGAGTCGGGCCAGGGCGTCGCCGTGAGCTTCCGATTCCCGGACGAGGTGTATCTGCTCGCCGGTACCTCGCTCGGAGAAAACATCGCGGTCTTCCTCGAGAGCGAGTGGAATCGGGAGGAGGGCGTCGAGATCCTCCAGGCGAAGGTCCAGTTTCAGAATCTCCTGCCGTGGCTCCCCGAACGCACCCTCAACCTTTGGGCCGGCATCCAGAACCCTTACCTGTTCACGTTCGCCGACCGGCAGATCGATCGTGACGCTCGCCTCAAGTTCCTCTGGCAGGTGTACAGCGTTTCCGACATCGAGCTCGTAAACCCCGTCGTCGATGATTCGCTCGTTTCGCCCGGTGACTTTGAGCTGGGCGAGACTCGTCCGGCCGTGGAGCTCAACGGACTCGTCCAGGGCAGGCTCTACTACGGCGTCGGCGTGGCTCAGGAGCTGGGCGCCCTGGCTGATGAAGAGTTCAATCGGATCGATTTCTACTACAAGCTCCGTTACAAGTTCGGGGGCTTGAGCCTCGACGGGCGCTACGCTCCGGGGGGTGGGCCGGTATTGGGCGGGGGAGGGCAGCTGCTAGACCGTTCCGTGACCCTCGAGCATTTCGGGTACTTCGGCTCGCAACCTGTGGAGGGAGGGCAGGCTGACGACCACCGATCATTCGGTTTCAACGTGCGCGGCCTCTACGGGCCGCTCGATCTGGGCGCCGGCTACGTCTGGGGAAAGAACGAGAATCCGTGGGGCGACGTCGCGGCCGGGTCGGTTCCCTTTTCGAGCTTCTTCGCCAAGGTGGAGTACCTCTTCTACCCGTGGCTCATCGGCTCCCTCAAGTTTGACACGTTCGACGCGGAGATCCCGGCTTCCGTACGGGAGACCGGCTTCGCGAGCGGCGACTTCGAGGCCACGCGAATCCTGCCCGGCGTCGTTTTCCTGATTCGCCAGAACGTCCGCGGCGTCATCGAGGCCGACCTGTTCACCGATTCTCAGACGACCGCCGAAACGGACGCGTCGAAGCCGCGGAGCCTGTTTTTCCGCCTGGACGTGGCTTTCTAACGGCACCCCTACAGGTTTACCCCTCTCGCCGAGATCGGCGGTGCGCTCCTCGAGGTCCGAAACCGTGTCATAGCCCATCACGCCTGGGACTTGCAGTGTCCCGGTTGCTGAGAACCATTCCTGACACGGATTCATCCACTAGATCGTAACTACCAACAACATAACAACTTGTAGCGTGGCACAGGCTGAGTGATGTCGGTTCGATCCATGCACACGCAAGAGCCGCGTATCGAACAGCGGGCGTCGAGCTCGCCGCCTTACAAACTGCTGTTTTCTGTCCAGCCCGCCACGGTGCGGGACTGAGAAGGAGGGTATTGAAATGAACGCACGGTTTACACGATGCGTGGGTCTCACCGCGCTGGCCGTGGCTCTCTGGGGTTGTGATAGTGGCACGACGCCGGATCCCACAGGGCCCCCGCCTGCGCCGCCCCCACCGCCGCCCTCGTCGCCGGCAGTGACGGCATCCGAGTGGGTCGACCACGTCAACTGGGACGAGGCCACGACCGTCGAGGTTCAGATGGTCGAGACGAGCGGGACGGAGATGTCCTACTCGCCCAACGACCTGAGCTTCGAGGCGGGCAAGCCTTACATCTTGAAGATCACGAACCCCGCGTCCAACGCCTTCAAGCACTACTTCTCGCCGGAAGGGCTGGCCAACCTCTACCAGGCGGTCGCCACGCGTAAAGTCCAGACGCCGGACGCCGAATACAAAGCTCCCTACTTCGACGCGGTCGAGCTACTTCCGGGCGGCTCGCTCGAGATCTTCATGGTCCCAGTGCTGGCGGGAGAATACGACATCGTCTGCACGATCCCGGGCCACAAGGAGTTCGGTATGGTCGGAACGGCCGCGATCACCGGAGGAGAAGGCTACGAGCTCGACCTCGAGTTGGCGACGGACTTTGATCAATCGTTGACGAGCGATCCTCGCAAGTCAGGCTCTCACGCGGTGTGGGACGCCGCTGTGGAGCTGACGGTCGGGATGGCGGAGACCAGCGACGCGTTCGCGTTCGCCCCGCCGGACATCGAGTTGATGAGGGATGTAGGCTACAAGCTGGAGCTCGTCAACCCGTCCGGGAACGCTTCGAAGCACTACTACACGGCGGCAGAGTTCTACAAGAAAACCGTCCTGCGGAAAGCCGAGGACTCGAACGCCGAGATCAAGGCTCCCTATCTGAAAGCAGTGGAGTTATTGGTCGGCGGCAGCACGGAGCTCTTCATTGTTCCGACCGAGGCCGGATCGTTCGAATCGATATGCACGATTCCAGGTCACGAAGAACTAGGGATGACCGGGACGATCACGGTCAGTCCGTGAGTGACGACCGATCCGTTAGCGGCGAAGAGAGAGATTCCGGGCGATGCTTCGTCGAAACCGAGCTTGCAGCAAGATCGCGTTCGCGACGGCGGTGCTTGCAGTCTGGGCCCACCCCTCCAGGGCCCAGGCACCGCCGCCCGGCCCCCAGGATCCCACGGCAGGAGATGCGGCTCGACTCTACGCGAGCGCGTGCGCGCCGTGCCACGGCCGAAGGGGGACGTGCGGGACGTGGAGCCAGGCAGCTCGGCACTCCGCAACCGCGGGTCTTCACCGCCGGAGTGGTCGAGTTCCGAAGCACGCCCACGGGCTCGCTGCCCACGGACGACGATCTCTATCGCGCAATCTCCCGTGGCATAGCTGGAAGCCGGATGCCGACCTGGGAGAAGCTGCTGTCGCCCGGACAGCGCCGGGCTCTCGTGCGCATCAGACAATCGGGTCACTCCAACAGCCAGTTTAAGTCGACAACCAGGGCCCGTTGCATGGCCCGCCGAGAGGAAAATGTCACGATGACTCGAGCTTTGGAGGGCAAGCAACGGAGCACCGGGGCAGCCATCGCTGTCCTCGTCGGACTGGTGCTTTCGAGCTGGATCGCTCCCCCTGTGGCCGGGGCGCAGGGGGCCGCTCCGAACACCTACGTCGGGAGCGAGGTCTGTCAGGCATGCCACCCGGTGCCCACGGCGACGTTCTCGGAGACCCTCCATGGCAAGCTCTTCGAGCATGAGCCCCGCAACACGCTGGAAAGCCGAGGATGTGAGGCCTGTCACGGTCCCGGGTCGGCCCACGCCGCTAGCAACGGGGAAGAAGACTTGGAAGTCGCGTTCGGGGAGGGGTCTCCGCAGCCGCCGTCCGAACAGAACGCAGTATGCCTTCAATGCCATGAGAAGACGGCCCGCCTGTACTGGGAGGGTGGCCCCCACGAGTCCCGTGATCTCCGTTGCACCAACTGTCACACGCTCATGCGAAAGGTCTCGGAGGAGCGTCAGCTCGCCCAAGTAAACGAGATCGAGACCTGCGGCCAGTGCCATACGCAGCGCCGGGCTCAGAGCCGGCGCTCGAACCACATGCCGCTCCGCGAGGGTCAGATGAAGTGCACCAATTGCCACAACCCTCACGGTTCCGCCACTCCCAAGCTCCTGAAGGAGAACTCGGTGAACGAGGTTTGCTATACGTGCCACGCGGAGAAGCGTGGCCCGTTCCTCTGGGAGCACGCCCCCGTCGTGGAGAGCTGCCTGAACTGCCACGACCCGCACGGGACGAACCACGAGAAGCTACTCAAGGTGGCGAAGCCCCGTCTGTGTCAGCAGTGCCATGTCGAGGTCTTTCACCCCACGCAGCCGCAGACCCCGGAATCCCGCTTCGTCTTCAACCGAAGCTGCACCAACTGCCACAGCCAGATTCATGGCTCCAACCACCCCTCGGGCCTCCGTTGGCACCGATGAGGAGGGAAGTCACAATGTCGAACTCTAGCAGGTCGCTGAAGAATCCTGGGCGGTTTGTATGGGTTCTCGGGGCGCTATTGGGACTGTTCGTCCTGTCGCCTGGATCGGCTCTCGGGCAAACGGATGTCTCCGGAACGGTGGAGCTCGGCGTGCGAGGCTTCCTCGCGGGCGTGCCGGACTCCGCGAGAGGCAAGTTCGAGGAGTACCGGGACATCCCGTCCGGGCTGTTCCTCGAGGATCTTCAGCTTCGGCTGTTGACGGACGACCAGCGCTATTCTCTCGAGCTTCGAGCCCAGGATGCGTTCCAGAACGACCAAATCTTCCTGCTGCGCGGTTCGCGGCTCGGCTCCTATCAGCTCGAGCTGAACTTCGAGGAGGCATGGCACACCTTTTCCAACACGGGCCTCAGCCCGTTCGCCGAGACCGGCCGAGGCATCTTCGAGCTGGACGACGCGCTCCAGGCAACGCTGCAAGACACCGACGCTGCTGACCGACCCGACATCCTCGAGGGTTTCTTGGATAACAACGCCGTCCCCATCGAGCTGCTCACACCTCGCCAGACAGGTCGCATTTCCTTCAAGCTCACTCCCACACCGGAGTGGGACATCGGCGCCCGATGGACGAACATGCAGAAGGAAGATGGGCGTCCGATGGGACTGACTTACGGCTTCGGCCCCACGACCGAGATCACGGAGCCTATCGATCAGACGATTAACGACGTTCGTCTCAGCGGCGGATTCGTCAGAGAAGCCTGGCAGCTCCAGCTCAACTATACTCTGTCGAGCTTCACGAACAACGTGGACGCTCTGATCGCGGACAACCCTGTGAGGATTACGGATGACGCCACCGCAGGTCCGGTCCGCGGACGGCTGGATCTGACTCCCGACAACATCGCCCACAACGTGGACCTGGCCGGGGCGGTGCGCCTTCCCCTTCGGAGTCGCCTCGTTGGCACGGCTTCCTACGGTATTCGCCGCCAGGACGAAGCTTTCCTCCCCCACACCATCAACTCGGCCATAACGAGTCCGCTCCTCAGCCTCCCGGCCAACAGCCTCGATGGAGACGTGCGGACTACGCTGGTCAACCTGCGGCTCACGAGCCAGCCGTGGCGGAAAGTCTCGCTGGCGGCCCGTTACCGCTCCTACGACTTCGACAATCAGACACCTGTCCTCACCTTCCCGGCCCGGGTCAGAACCGACCAGCGCTTGATCGAGGGGCCGTTCGAGAATCAACAGTACAGCTACCGAAAGCAGAACGCCGGAGCGGATGTGCAGTGGCGGCCGCGACCCGTCTCCGTCAAGCTCGCCTACGACTGGGAACGGTGGAACCGGGGCGATACCGAGCGGGAGGTCGGTAGGACGGACGAGCACACCGCAAAGGTGTCGCTGGACATGACTCCCCTCGACTGGCTCCTCCTCCGGACCTCCTACGCTCACTCCTGGCGGGATGGCACCGATTACGCTCAGGTGGTCGACCTCCAGCTGCCGGCCCTTCGCAAGTACGATATGGCGGATCGCGAGCGGGACCGGGTGGAGGTCCTTGCCCAGATCACTCCGTTGAAGGGCCCGACGTTCACGGCCACGTACAGCTTGAGGAACGACGACTACGACGAGTCCCTGTACGGGGTTCAGGACTATGAGAGCTGGACAGCGGGGGTCGATGTGAGCTGGAGCCCCTCAGAGGCTGTCGCGGTGTTCGCCGGCTACATGCGGGAGGAGTTCGACAGGCGGCACCGCTCCCGCTACCGGCGGTCGGGGGTGGATACCGTGGCCAACGACTGGGTGTCCAGGGATCAGGACGATGTGGACACGTATGGGTTCGGGCTGGACGCTGCCCTGATTCCGGGTTCGCTCAACCTCTATGTACGCTATGATTTTTCGTTGGCCAACGGGATAATGCTGGCTTCCAACCCCTTCACCATCACGAACGACAGTGCCATCGCCACCGACTTTCCTGAGATCACCCAGAAGCTCCACGAGCTCGAGGCCTCCCTTCGCTACCCTATTCTCGACCGGTGGTCCGCCGAGCTCCGCTACGAGCTCGACAGGTTCGATCAAGAGGACTTCCGCATCGACGACATACAGCCTTTCATGGGTCGCACGGACATCTTTCTCGGGGCCCGGACCCCCGACTACAACGCCAGCATGCTTAGCCTGATCGTCGGCTATCACTTCTAACGAAGGGCGGGAGGTGCTCGAGAAGCGACCAGGGGCGCCTACGATGAAGGATCACGGGAAGATCACGGCAGGACTCGCCGCGCTCACGGCCGCGGCAGCCTTCGGTGTCTCCGCCCCGGCGATTCAGGCGGTAGGCTCTCAGATCTGGCTGCCGCGGCCGGCCGCCACCACAGTCGAGCCCGCCGTTCTGAACCTAGCCGCGGCGCAGGAGGCGGTCGGAGCAGAGCTCTTCCGACGGCAATGCGTGGCCTGCCACGGTGCGAAGGGAGCGGGCGACGGTCCGGCGGCACCCGTCCTCACGCCACCGCCCGCCGACCTCACCGACGCCAAACGCATGGGTGAGGTCATCGACGAGGACCTGGCCAAGATCATAGCAGACGGAAAGGGCTCTATGCCCGCTTTCTCAAAGCTCCTCAAGTCGGCACAGCTCGATGCCCTGGTCCGCTACGTCCGATCCTTGAGCGCAGGCGAAGGAAGCGCAAAAGGCGACAGCGAAGAAAGGTGACGGTGCCGAGAGAGCCCTGCCCCATCCGGTCGCGCCGGTCACAGCCACTTTGGAGGTGAGTGATGCCTATCGCACGGAAACCCGATGTGGGCCTACTGATCCTTAGGGTCGCCGTCGGATTGGTGTTCCTCTTCCACGGCTGGGCGAAGCTGTTCGGCGACCAGATTTCCTTCGTCCAGGAGATGCTTCAGATGGTGGGGTGGACGCTGCCGGAGGCAATTCTGTGGCTGGTGGCGCTCCTTGAACTGTTCGGCGGCATCGCGCTCGTGCTCGGCGTCTTCAGCCGGAGCGCAGCTCTGTTGCTTACGATCGAGATGGTCATCGCGGTAGCGCTCTTCCACCTTCGGCAGGGCTTTTTTATCGTCTCCGTCCCAAACGTCCCTCTCGCCTACGGCTTCGAGTACCACATCGCTCTGGTGAGCGGACTCGTCTGCGTGGCCCTGGGCGGTCCGGGAAGGTGGGCGCTGGAGGAAAGACTGCGGCGAGGGCGGGCTGGCCCGGCGGTCTGATTCAGACTCGGGGGATCGCGGCGTGCTCCGCCTTGAGCACCTCCGCCTCCCGGTCGGGCGTACGCGGAGGATCCGGGGTTCCTCACCTGCATACCGGGCGGCTCCTTGGGGGCCGCCCCCCTGCCTGCATCTGCCCCTCCACGCTCTTGATCTCGTCCTGGTCCCCGTAGGGCAGCTCGCCCCAGCGTCGGTATGAAGCGGTCCGCGACACCGTTGCACTCTGGCTCTCCCACGTACGATGCCGTCGAGCGGACTCCGAGCCAAGGCAGCTCTCCTAGGCACTGGTGCGCTCTTTCAGGGAGTTTCGTTTACCTCTTGCGCCGCGCGCTCACCGGATTCGAGCGCGCCCTCCATGGTGCCGGTCAGCCGCCAGGTGTGTTCTCCGGCGAGGAGACGGGAGCGGAGTGGATCCCCATTCGCGTGGCCCGGCACACAAGCAGTAGACTTGGCCAGGGGCCTGTCAGCACGGACTTATGCACGGAAGGCGGAGGGTGAGGATGGGGACGAGGACCGATCCAAAGAAGGGATGGCTAGAGGAACGGGCCGCTCTCGACGCCCTGGATTATCCCGTCCCGAAGGCAGCCAGCCGCTGGACGTACATGCTGGGTGGGCTGACGGCGTCGTTCATCGTCATGCTTGTCCTGACCGGTCTGTACCTCGCTCAGTTCTACAACCCCAGCCCGATCGGGGCGCACGACAGCGTCCTCTATATCCTCACCCGCGCGCCGCTCGGCGACTGGGTTCGAAGCCTGCACTACTGGTCGGCGGCCGGGGCGGTCGTCATGATCACCGCCCACCTCGTCCACGTCTTCTGGCGAAGGTCGTACAAGAGGCCGCGGGAGCTGACTTGGTGGGCGGGCGTCGGAATGGCCGGCCTGCTGTTTCTCCTGATCGTGACGGGCTCGGCCCTGCGCTACGACCAGGAGGGCTTCGAGGCGCTCGCCCACTTCGTCGCCGGGGGAGAGCTTACGGGGACGCTCGGCGCCTTTTTCACCGAGGGGTTCACGAGAAGCGCCCCTCTCCTTGCCCGGATCTTCGGCCTTCACACGAGCCTGCTGCCGCTTCTGCTCGTGGGCCTGATGGGCCTTCATTTCTGGCTGATCCGCCATCTGGGGATCCACGCCGACGACGAGGAGCGCGAGGTCTTTCGGACGCACGCCATCCGGCTTGTCGGGGTCTCGCTGCTGGCCTTCGCGCTTGTCGGCCTGCTCGCTGTCGTGGCGCCCGAGGATTTGGGCTATCCGCCCGTGGCCGGCGTCGAGATCACCAAGCCTTTCTGGCCGGTGCTCTGGGTCTACGGGCTCGAGAACCTGCTCGGCGCGTGGGGGATGATTCTCGGACCGGTCCTCCTGTTCGGCTTCCTGGTGGCCGTACCGCTCCTGGACCGACGGCCGGATGACACCCCGGGCCGTCACGGGTGGCTCGGGTGGCTGGCGCTGCTGGTCGGGGCGGCCGTCCTGGTCCTCTGGCTGTACGGGGCGTTCGGGCCCGCGAGGCAACACCTCGGCATGTGAACCTTCCGGCCCGGCCCGCGATCGTTCTGGTCGGTAGGTGGCCGTTCCGCACGACCCGGCACTTTTCAGGAGAACTCATGATCAAGGCAGCGTCGATTCGTTTCGCCCTCTTGGCCGCCATCCTTCCCGCCGCGGGCGGCGCGACGTTTCCAGCAACGGCGGGCGCGACCCTTCCCTCGGTCGTGCACGAGAAGGCCGTCCTCGAGAGCTCGCGCTCCTCGGTCCCCGCGGGAGCGGTCCTGCCGCTGGACGGCCGCGACTTCGGGGCGGGCGAGAGCTACGTGCTCCGTTTGGTGGGAGCCCTCCGCGAGTACGATCTGGGCGAGGTCGAGGCCGACGCCGAGGGGCTCTTCTCCATCGAGCTCGCCATCCCCGGGAGCGTGACGCCGGGCGCGTATCAGGTGGTGGCCGTCGCGCCGGACGGCGACGTGGCCGCCCGGCTCGACCTCACGGTGCTCGAAGCCGAGGCCGTGGCGCCGGAAGGGGCCGATGAGAGGCCCGCCGGTGAAGTGGTGCATGAGGCCGCGCCTCGTGTGGCTCGCGCCGACGAGATGCCGATCGAGCGATCCCGGAGCGGCCTCGAATGGGGCGTCATCGGACTTCTGATCGGCGGGGCCGGCGGGCTGGGCCTCGGGCTGCTGCGAGCCGGCAGGTAGCTGGCCACCGTGCCCGGCCCAATCCACCGCGTCTGACCCGACCCACCGCGCCTGGCCCGACCGCCGCTCGTTAAAGAAATCTTAGCGGCCCCTTAAGCGGATCTTAGTCTCCGTCCTGCCACCTTTGGGGTGCGATCACCCGACATCCACGACATCAAAGTGCTGGGGAGGGAAGACCGGAATGCCGGACACACCTGGAAGAAGAGCGTCCACCGCATGAGCTGGGCACGAACGCTTCCCGCCGCCGCGGCCATGGTCGCCGCCCTCGACATGGCGGCGGCCCGGCCCGTGCTCGCCCAGGAGAGCGACACGCTGACCGTCGCGGAGGCCGTCACGATGGCGCGCCAGGCGAACCCAATGCTCCGGGCCGCCCGCCTCCGGGCCGACGCAGCCTCCGAGCGCGTGTCACAGGTCGGAGCTCTCCCGGATCCTCAGTTCACCTTCGGTCTGCTGAACCGACCGGTGGGCGACTTCGGCCGCACGGACCAGCAGATGACGATGAACGCCTTCGAGCTGAAGCAGCGCTTTCCGTGGCCGGGCAAGCTCGGCTTCTCGAAGGAGCGGGCGGCGCACCTCTTCGAGGCGGAGCGGCTGGAGGCAGACGAGTCCGAGGCAGCGCTCGTCTCACGCGTCAAGTCCGTGTACTACCAGCTGGCCTACATCGACCGGGCGCTCGACATCATGCGCGACACACGCGACCTGCTGCGTCAGTTCGAGGAGGTTTCGTCTGCGCTGTATAGCGTCGGCAGAGGTCTGCAGCAGGATGTCCTCCAGGCTCAGGTCGCCGTGGCCGGAATGACCGAGGACATCACGGTGATGGAGCAGAACCGCCTGGCCATGGCGGCGCGCTTGAACTCCCTTCTCGCCAGACCGGCGACCGTGGCCGTAGCCGGACTTCAGCTGCCGACGGCGGTGGGCGAGATCCCCCCGGTCGATTCGCTGATGGCGCTGGCCGCCGAGCGGCGGCCGGCTCTGCGAGCGGCGCGGGAGCGAGCGCTGGCGGCCGAGGCCGGGTACCGGGCGGCGCGCCGCTCCGTGTACCCGGATTTCACGGTCCGGCTCGGTTACGGGCAGCGTCCCGAGTTCGTCGATTTCATGACGATCGCGCTCGGCATCAACATCCCGCTGTGGGCCGGCTCAAAACAGCTCGCGCAGCGCCGTGAGATGCAGGCGATGCAGACGATGGAAGAGGCGCGGGAGCTGGATCTCTACAACGAGACGTTCGCTCGGATCGCCGAGCAGCGGGCGGAGGCGGAACGATCCCGAAGTCTGGGCGAGCTCTACGTCACCTCCGTTCTGCCACAGGCTCGGGCCGCCGTGGAATCGGCCCTTTCCGCGTACCGCGTCGGGCAGGTGGACTTCAGCACACTGGTGCAGAACGAGATGACGGTGAACCGATACGAAATCGATGGGGTTCGGCTGACGGCCGACTACCAGCGAGCGCTGGCCGAGCTGGAGGCGCTCGTCGGAGAGACACCGGGCCCCGTTGCCGAAGGCGACATGGGAGGTGAGCGATGAGGCCCCGTGAGACACTTCTCATCCTGGCGACCATCCTGGGCACGGCACTCCTCGCGGCGTGCGGCTCCGGGGAGACCGAGTCCGACATGGCCGACATGACGGCCGAGGAACACGCGGCCATGGGCACGGCAGGCGCGGGGGAAGGTGCGGCCGATGATTCCATGCGCACGGGACGCCAACCGGTCCACCTCACGGCGGAGCAGGAGCGGGCTCTCGGCGTCGTCTACACGACGGTGCGCCGAGGAACCCTGTCGCGAACCATTCGGACGGTCGGCCGCATCGAGGCGCCCGAGCCGAACGTGGCGGACATCACGCCGAAGATAGACGGGTTCATCGAGCGGTTGTACGTCGCTTCCACCGGAGAGGCGGTGCGCCGCGGGCAGCCCCTTCTCAGCATCTACAGCCCGGAGCTGGTCGCCGCGCAGGAAGAGCTGCTGACGGCCCAGCGGCTCGCGTCACGGGTGGACTCGGCTGCCGAGGAGGCCTGGCGCAGCGCGCAGGCGATGCTGGAGGCGTCGCGCCGCCGCCTCGCCTACTGGGACATCACGCCCGAGCAGATCGACCGGCTCGAACGCACCAGCGAGGTGACGAAGACACTCACGCTGGTATCCCCCGTCAACGGCATCGTTCTCGAAAAGGACGTTCTGGAGGGTCAGCGGGTGATGCCCGGGATGCGACTCTACCGCATCGCGGACCTCTCGGAGATGTGGGTCGAGGGGGAGGTGTTCGAGCAGGATCTCCGGTTCGTGCATGAGGGGGCGCAGGCCCACATCGAGGTTGCTGCGTATCCCGGCGAGCACATCATGGGGAGGGTGAGCTTCGTCTATCCGACGGTCGACGCGCAGAGCCGGACGAATCGCATGCGAGTCACCGTACCCAACCCGGATCTGCGGCTCAAGCCGGGAATGTTCGCGACCATCTTCTTCGATGTCGAGGTCGGGAAGGAGGACCTCTCGGTGCCGATGGAAGCGGTCATGGTCACCGGAGAGCGAAACCTCGTCTTCGTCAGAGACGCCGACGGCATGCTCGTCCCGCGGGAGGTTACGCTTGGGGGCCGGGCCGGGAACCGAGTGCAGATCCTGGACGGGCTTGCCGAGGGAGAGACGATCGTGGCTTCGGCCAACTTCTTGGTGGACGCCGAGTCCCGGCTCGGGGGAACCGGCAGAGACATGCCCGGCATGCAGCACGGTGGCTCATGATTAACCGGGTCATCGCCTGGTCGATCGGCAACCGGTTCCTCGTGCTTCTCGCCACGGCGGCCGTGGTCGCCGGAGGCGTGTGGGCCATGCTCAATACTCCGCTGGACGCGATCCCGGATCTCTCGGATGTCCAGGTGATCGTCCAGACCGACTTCCGGGAGCAGGCGCCCGACATCGTCGAGGATCAGGTGACCTACCCGATCGCCTCGGAGATGCTGAAAGTACCGGGAGCCCGGGTGGTCCGGGGTTTCTCCTTCTTCGGCCTCAGTCTGGTCTACGTGATCTTCGAGGACGGGACCGACATCTACTGGGCGCGTTCCCGAGTACTGGAGTACCTCAACGGGATTCGGCAACAGCTACCGCCCGGTGTCGAACCGACCCTCGGCCCGGACGCCACCGGCGTGGGGTGGGTCTACCAATATGTGCTGGAGTCGGACAGCCTGGACCTGGCGGAGCTTCGAACACTCCAGGATTGGTATCTCCGATACCAGCTGACCGCTGTTCCCGGAGTGTCCGAGGTCGCCAGTCTTGGTGGCTTCGTCAAGCAGTACCAGGT
>DAOVWI010000001.1 GCA_030636765.1 Gemmatimonadales bacterium | reverse complement strand
TACGCCTTGTGAAGGGCCATGATGGCGAAGGCGAGAACGAAGGCGGCGACGATGACGCCCACGATCTCGCCGACCTGCATGCGCCACGGCGTCCCGCCCAGAATGTGCCCGACCTTCAGGTCCTGCATCATGTCGCCCGCCACCCCGGCCGTACAGCACACGACCCCCGCCACTCCGAGCACGCCGGCGATGCCCTGCACGCTGACCACTCCCATGGCCACCATCAGCACGGCAGCGATCAGCAGAGCGCTGAGCGTGAGGCCGGAGATCGGGTTGTTGGAGCTGCCGATGAGGCCGACCAGGTAGCCCGCCACCGCGGCGAACAGGAAGCCGAGAATAACCATCACGATCGTGAGTACGACGGCGCCTCCGAGCGAGCCCGTGAAGAAGTAGTAGAGGAAGAAGGTGGCCACCGCCATCACCCCAATAGCAGGCAAGACCCTCTTGAACGGGAGATCGATCTCCGTCCGCTCGACCTTCCCTTTCCCCGCCGCAGAGCCGATGTCTCCCATCGCCTTGCGGATCCCGGTGAACAACGCGTCTTTGAGGCTGTAGAGCGTGTAGAAGGCGGCGACGATCATCGTGCCGACGGCGAGCGGCCGAATCTGCTTCGACCACACCTCCCCGGCCAAGTCGGCGAACGGGACGCCCGCGCCCACGCTCTCCGTGAGCGCGGGGTTCAGAAACACGGCGAGCGGGACAAACACGAGCCAGCCCATCACGGCGCCCGCGAACAGAACCGCAGACACGCGCAAGCCCACGATGAAGCCGACGCCTATCAAGGCCGGCGAGGCCGAGGGCGTCGCGACGAGCAGGCCGCCGGCGTACTCGATCTTGCTCCCCAACATTTCGACCGTCGACCGGCTGAACTCGAACACCGCGTCGGTCCGCTCCCGCACGAGCTGGATCCCATTGGAGTTCTTGAAGAGCTCCCAGAGGCCGGCGAGTCCCATCGCGATGAACACGTACTTGGCTCCCGTATCCCCTTTCTGGCCCGCCTTCACGATCTCCGAGGCGGCGACCGACTCCGGAAACGGAAGGTCTGCCTCGACCACCAGCGTGCGCCGGAGAACGATGATGAAGAGCACCCCGAGAAGCCCCCCGATCAGCATGATGAAGGTGCTCTCCCAGTAGTGCAGGGTCTCCCAGGCGCCGGCGATGATGAAAGCGGGAAGCGTGAAGATCGCGCCTGCTACGAGCGCCTCGCCCACCGAGGCGGTGGTCCGGGCGATGTTCTCCTCCAGCACCGTGCCGCGAAACGGGCGCAGGGCGGCCATCGCCACAACCGCCGCCGGGAAGGTCGCCGCCACGGTGAGCCCGGCCTTCATTCCGATGTAGGCGTTGGCCGCACCGAGGACGATGGCCATCAGCACACCCAGGAAGAGGGCCTTGAAGGTCAGCTCGGCCATGCTGGTGCTCGCCGGCACGTAAGGAGTGTCTTTGTGATCGGTCATCCAGCCTCCTCCGGTAGCGAGTTCTCCTCGGCGGCATCGCCGGGCCACGGCGACACACCCCGAACTCATGGACGGGCGCCCCTTTGGACGATATCGTGCGGGAAGCTGTCACCCCCGGAGGCGAAGCGCCAGAGAAACGGGCCCGGTTCTTCGTCTCCCCTACCGTGCAACGGATAGAGGAGGTACCGGATGACGTTCGTCTCCGAACTGGAGCCACCGGTCGTGTGGGCCCACTTCGACGAGATCCTGACGATCCCACGCGGCTCCAAGAACGAGGGTCGCATGCGCGAGTACGTGATCGGGGTGGCCGAGCGCCACGGCCTGGAACACCGGGAGGATGAGGCGGGCAACGTCGTGGTGCGAAAGCCCGGAGCGCCGGGCCACGAGGACGCTTCGATCGTCGTCCTCCAGGCTCACCTCGACATGGTCAACGAGAAGAACTCCGACATCGAGCACGATTTCGACAGGGACCCTATCCAGCCTCGTTTGGCCGACGGCTACCTGAGGGCCGAAGGAACGACGCTCGGTTCCGATAACGGCATCGGTATAGCCGCCATGCTGGCCATCCTCGAGGACGAGGAGACGGCCCACGGCCCTCTCGAGCTGCTGTTCACGATCGACGAGGAGACCGGCCTCACGGGCGCCTCCGAACTCGGGGCCGACATGCTCGAGGGCCGGCTACTGCTCAACCTCGACTCGGAGGACGAAGGGGAGCTGACGATCGGCTGTGCAGGCGGCATGAACACGCACGTCTCCCTGCCGCTCCGAGAAGAGGCTGGAGCGGATGGCGTCGGGTATGAGATCCGAGTGGCCGGCTTGAAGGGCGGTCACTCCGGCGTCGATATCCACCTTCAGCGAGGAAACGCCATCAAGCTCCTGGCCCGCGCCCTGTACGCCGTCTCCCGAGAGCTCCCGTTCCACCTCGTGAGGCTCGAGGGAGGAAACGCCCACAACGCGATCCCGCGCGAGGCTTCGGCGACGGTGCTCGTCCCTGGCGACGGAGGTTCGAACGGGTTCGCCTCCCGGCTGGAGGTCGAGCTGGAATCGATACGGGAGGAACTCCGAACGGTGGATCCCGGAATGACGGGCGAGATCGGGGATGCGAGCGTCTCCGGCGGGGCCTCGGACGCGGCGACTACCGGTCGGGCTCTCGAGCTGATCACCGCGCTTCCGCACGGCGTCATGGCGATGAGCGACGACATACCGGGCCTCGTGGAGACCAGCACCAACCTTGCAGTGGTCGGGCGCGCCGGCGATCGGATGGAGATCCTCCTCAGCAGCCGAAGCTCGATCGCCTCCGCGCTCCTCGCGCTCCGCCAGCGCATAGGCGCGACCGCCGCCCTGGCCGGCGCCGCCGCCGAAGAGGAGGGCGGCTACCCCGCGTGGCAACCCGACGTGAGCTCGCGGCTGCTGAGCATCGTGAAGCCGTTGTACGCGGAGATCGTCCGCGAGCCGAAGGTCGGCGGCGTACACGCTGGGCTGGAGTGCGGCATCATCGGCGAAAAGTACGAGGGAATGGACATGATCTCGTTCGGGCCGCAGATCGAGTTCCCGCACTCCCCCGACGAACGAGTGAGAATCGATTCGGTGGGGACCTTCTATGTGGTGCTCCGGGCCGTTCTTGAGCGGCTGGCGTAGACGCGTCTCGGCGTTGGCGCTGTCCTCCGCTCCGGTCGTCGCACCCCTGCTTCTCACCGGCGTGGCGATCGACTGCACCGGCCCGCCCGCCACCGAGCCCGCAGTGAACGATTCCGTCTATGTGGAAGTCATTACGCGGCTCGTTCTGTTTCGAGAGGATCTTCTGGAGAGACGCGGCGGGCACGGCTACCGGGTAATGATGCTGGACTCCGTGGAGATCGCCGTGGCCGAGGAGTTCGGCGTGACGGCCGAGGATCTCTTCGCCTTCTCTGAAGTGGCTGGAAAGGATCCGGAGCGGATGAAAGGGCTGTGGGAACGCGTTCTCGCCGCTGTCGACTCGCTCCGGCCGCCGGAAGCGGACCCGGAGGCGGAGGCGGAGCAACCCGAGCCGGACGTCAATCCTGCATCACGGGCGCTGCGTCGCGATGGCTGAGAGCTCGCCCGCGGCTGGTCTGCGAACGGGTTGGCTCGAGCGAATCGGCGCCAAGGCGCTGACGGCCGTCCAGCATGCGGGCCACGCGGGGATCTTATTCACCGCCACCCTGTGCGTTCTCCCTCACCCGCGTCGCTACTGGTCGGCCGCTATCGTACAGGCGAAACGGATCGGAGTCGACGGGCTGGGGCTGGTGATCGTGGTGGGGGGGCTCAGCGGCGCCCTGCTGGCGCAGCAAACCGGCTACCAGCTCTCCAGCATGCTCCCCATGTCCCTCGTGGGAGGCGGGGTGGTGGGCGGAATGCTCACGGAGCTCGGTCCGGTTCTCACCGCAATCGTCGTAGCGGGCCGGACTGGCGCCGGGATCGGCGCGGAGCTGGGCACCATGAAGGTCACCGACCAGATCGACGCGCTGGTTACCCTCGGCAGGGATCCGGTCGTCGAGCTGGTCGTCCCGCGCGTCGTCGGCGGGATCATTGCGATGGTTCCTCTGATCATCGTGGCCAACTTCGCCGGGATACTCGCCGGATGGTTGATGGCCGTCTCGGTCCTGCCGATGACGACCGCCGAGTACGTTCAGGGCGCCCGCTCATACTACCACTCCGCCGCCCTGATCTTCTCGATGGTCAAAGCACCGATCTTCGGATTCACGATCACTTTCATGGCCTCCTACGTGGGCCTGCGGGCCGAGGGAGGAGCCGCGGGGGTCGGCCGCACGGCCACGACGGCGGTGGTCTCGATCATCGTGGCCATCATGGTGATGGACGTGATCCTGGCGCCGGTGTACAAGGCCGTATCGTGAGCGTGGGGTGCCTGGTACGCAGGGCTTGTCAGCGACCGAGGCGGGACTGAAGCGTTGATCGAGATCCGCTCCCTCAAGAAGAGCCTCGGCGGCAAGCCGGTGCTGGACGGAATCGATCTGGACGTGCTCGAGGGCGAGTCGCTTGTCATCATGGGCCCATCCGGCACGGGCAAGAGCGTTCTGCTCAAGCACATCG
This sequence comes from Gemmatimonadales bacterium, assembly GCA_030636765.1. GTDB lineage: Bacteria > Gemmatimonadota > Gemmatimonadetes > Palauibacterales > Palauibacteraceae. The sequence goes on along the minus strand of DAOVWI010000001.1, from coordinate 79,831 downwards.
TCGGGCTCTTCGATCCCGACGAGGGAGACCTGCTCGTGGATGGCATGTCGGTTCCCAGGGCAGACGGCCATACGATTCGGGAGATCCGTTCCCGAATCAGCTACGTCTTTCAGAACTCCGCGCTCTTCGACTCGCTCACGGTCGAGGGGAACATCCTCCTGGGGCTGCCGGAGGACCACTGCGGACGGCCAGACGTCGATTGTGACAAGCTGGTCCTGAAAGCTCTCGAGCACGTGAACCTGGAGCCGGATGTGCTCCGGTTGCTTCCGGCCGAGCTCTCGGGTGGCATGACGAAGCGCGTCGCTCTGGCCCGGGCGGTCGTGGGCCACCAGAAGTACATCCTGTACGATGAACCGACTACGGGATTGGATCCGCTGAACGCATCCAAGATCAACGAACTGATCGCTCACCTGAAGAACGAGATCGGGAGCACCAGCGTGATCGTTACCCATGACGTGGACTCGGCGTTCAACCTCGCCGACCGAATCGCCGTCCTTTCGGATGGGAAGATCCGGGCCCTGGGCACTCCCGAGGAGCTTCGCTCCTCCTCGGACCCCGGCCTCCAGCGGTTCCTGGATCCGACCTCCGCGTTGGCGGGAGCCGTATGAGAGACCCCGGCCTGCGCTCCAATCGGGCGGTCGAGCTGCGCGTCGGCCTGCTGGTGCTCGTCTCCGCCTTGTTGCTGGTGTGGGGAGTCTTCTGGCTCAGCGATACCACGATCGGAGGCGGCGGGCTGTCCCTGTACGGGATCGCTCCCGACGCACAGCTGGTCACGAAGGGCTCGCGCGTTTACCTGCGTGGCGTGGACGTGGGGTCGGTGAATCGGGTCGAGCTGCACGAGAGCTACGTCGTGCTGAGTCTGGACGTGCGGTACGACGGGCGGCTGCCGGATGACACCCGCGGCATCATCCAGTCTTCGGGTTTCCTGGGCAATCAGATGATCGTGCTGCTTCCGGGAGGATCCTCGAACTCCCTTGCCGACGCCGACACCGTTCAGCTCTCCGGCGCGGCCGGACTCGAGGCGATCGCCGGCGAGCTGGGAGACCAGGCGACCGATGTGCTCGGCCGAGCCGCGGAGCTCTTCTCCGACCAGACGATCGCCGACATCCACCGCAGCTCCTCGGCGTTCGCCGGAGCGATGAACGAGCTTCAGGGGCTCATCGAGGAGCAGCGAAGCACGATCGGCGAGCTGCTCACAGACCTGAACGAGACCGCCGGGCAGCTGCGCGCGGCCACGGAAGGACCCGAGTTGGAAAGCGCGGTGGCCAGGCTCGATTCAATCACCTCCAGGCTGAGCAGCGCGTCGGCCGGCCTGGACTCGACCAGCCACTCGCTGGCCTCGATCACACGAAAGATGGACGAGGGGGAAGGCACCCTCGGGCTCCTGGTCAACGACAAGCAGCTCTACGTGAAGATCTCGGCGGCCATGGAGAACATCCAGGTAGCCAGCGAGGAGATCGCCCTGCTCACGAAGGATCTCCGCGAGCGGCCCGAGCGCTACCTCCAGGGGCTCAAGGTTTCGGTCTTCTAAGGCAGGTCGCTAAAGCCCGGTCGGCCGGTCCAGGAAGCATGACTCCAGGCCGAACGTTTCCTCCACCCGTTCGGCAAGCGCCCGCACACCGAACGTTTCCGTCGCGTAGTGGCCCGCGAACACGACGTTCACGCCGAGCTCCATCGCCTGGTGGTAGTCATGGTGGGAGCCTTCGCCCGTGATGAACGTGTCGAGCCCCTCATCGTGGGCCGCCTGTATCAGCGAACTGCCGCCCCCCGTCACGACACCGACCCGCCGGACGTGAACCGGTCCGCCCTGGATCACGAGCGGCTCGCTCCCGCAGGCAGCTTCGATCCTCTCTGCCAGCATATCGAGAGGTAGATCCGCCGCCGCCCACACGCCGATCTCTACCTCGCCCTGCCAGCGCCCGAAGCGCCCCTCGATGGAAAGACCGAGGGCTCCGGCCAGCAGCACGTTGTTCCCTACCTCGGGGTGAATGTCCAGGGGGAGGTGCGCACTATAGAGCGCCATGTCCGCATCGAGCAGTGCGCGCACGCGGCGGTACGACACGCCCGTCAGCGGCAGCGGATCGCCCCAGAACAGGCCATGGTGCACGAGCAGCAGCTGCGCCTCGGCCTCCGCGGCGCCTTCGATCGTGGAGAAGGTGGCATCCGTGGCCGCCGCGATCCTCTCGATCGGGGAGCGGCTCTCCACCTGCAGCCCGTTGAAGGCACCCGGGTAATCGGGCACGGAATCGATCGCCAGGTAGCCGTCCAGCCACTCGGTGATCTCCCTCAGGTCAGCCATTGGACATCCGCCTCTCGGGCTCCAGCGCGCCGGCGCGGCCTCCCGCTGGCTATTCCCACTCGATCGTGGCCGGCGGCTTCGACGAGACGTCGTACGCCACCCGGTTCACGCCCTCCACCTCGTTGATGATGCGGTTAGAGATACGGCCCAGCACATCGTGGGGGAACTGAAACCAGTCCGCCGTCATGCCGTCACGACTGGTCACGGCCCGAAGCACGATCACGTTCTCGTAGGTGCGAGCATCTCCCATCACGCCCACGGAGCGTACCGGGAGGAATACCGCGAACGCCTGCCAGATCTCGTCGTACAGCTCCGCCGCCCGGATCTCTTCCAGATAGATGGCATCCGCCTCGCGAAGGACCGCGAGCCGCTCCTCCGTCACCTCGCCGAGAACGCGCACCGCCAGCCCCGGCCCCGGGAACGGGTGGCGCCCGACGAGCTCTTCCGGCAGCCCGAGTTCCCGGCCGACCTGCCGAACCTCGTCCTTGAACAGCTCACGCAGGGGCTCGATGAGCTCGAACGGCATGTCCGGACGGAGTCCACCCACGTTGTGGTGTGACTTGATCGTCGCGGATGGACCGCGCACCGAAATCGATTCGATCACATCCGGATACAGAGTCCCCTGCACCAGGAAACGGACACCGCCGACACCGCGCGCCGCCTCTTCGAACACGTCGATGAACGTGTGCCCGATTCGGATCCGCTTCTCCTCCGGATCGGTTACGCCGGAGAGCCGCTCCAAGAAGAGGCTGGAGGCATCCACCACCTCCAGCCGCATCCCGAAATGCTCGCCGAACACACGCTCGACGGAGCGCCGCTCTCCCTTTCGAAGCGTTCCGTTGTCGACGAAGACGCACGTGAGACGGTCTCCGACGGCGCGGTGAACCAGGACAGCAGCCACGGCCGAGTCCACGCCTCCCGAAAGACCACAGATCACCTGGTCGGCACCCACCCGCTCCCGCACGTTCCTCACCTGCGTCTCCACGATGCAACCGGGCGTCCACGTACCGGCGCAGCCGGCGATCCCGAAGACGAAGTTCTGCAGGATCTCTTCGCCCCGCGCCGTGTGCATGACCTCCGGGTGAAACTGCACGCCGTACACGTCTCGATCGATCGCCCCGAAAGCGGCCACCGGACTGCTTTCGGTGCGCGCCAGCACCTCGTATCCCGGCGGGGGCTCGCTCAGGTGATCCCCGTGGCTCATCCACACCGTGATCTCCTCGCCCGACTCGAAGCCGTCGAAGAGCCGGTCCGCGGCAACGACCTCGAGAACGGCACGACCATACTCCCGGCGACCGGCCCGCACGACATGACCGCCCGCCAGCTGCCCAATGAGCTGCATGCCATAGCAGACGCCCAGGAGCGGCACGCCTACCTCCAGAAGCTCCGGACCGGCGCCCGGGACCTCATCGTCGTAGACGCTCGACGGACCTCCCGAGAGGATGATCCCCGCCGGATCCCACTCCCGGATCCAGCCCGGCGATCGGTCCGGCGGATGGATCTCACAGTAGACTCGCTCCTCGCGGATGCGGCGCGCGATGAGCTGTGTGTACTGGGAACCGTAGTCGAGGATGAGGATGCGGTCGGCCATCTCAGACGCCCTCGATCAACCCGATGAGGGGCACGACCTTTTCCTCTCCCGTCGCCATGTCGCGAACCGACGCGGTTTGGTCCCGTTCCTCATCGGGGCCTATGACGATCGTACGCGACGCTCCGAGCTGATCAGCGGCGCGAAACTGCCGCCCCACGCTGCGGCCCCGGTAGTCCATGGCGACGCCTCTCCCCCGCTCTCTCAGTCGGCGCGCGACCCGGATGGCGGCGGAACGCTGCGCCGGAGTCACGTAGACGACGAAGTCGTCAACGGAGGTCTGGCGCTCCGGGACGAGCCCCTTCTCCTTCAGCAGCTCGCCCAGCACGACATCGCCCATGCCGAAGCCGAGCGCCGGGAGATCCGGGCCGCCGACGGCCGCCAGCAGATCATCGTAACGGCCGCCACCACAGATCGCCCTGAGTCGGCCCTCCCGCTCCCACAGCTCGAACACCAGCCCGGTGTAGTAGGCGAGCCCTCGCGCCAGGCGGGGATCGAACGTCACGTAAGCGGACAGGCCGTGATCCGACATGAGTGCAAAGAAAGCGCGCAGCCGGTCCGCGGCCTCCGCGACATCTCGTGAGCCGGCGAAGTGAGCGGTCAGGCCATCCAGATCGTGCTCCCTTACGTCGACAACGGATCGGACACCCGCCTCATCAACCCCAAGCTCCGTGAGGCGCGCCGCCAGCCACTCATCTCCCTGGCGCTCCGCCTTGTCGAGAGCGAGGATCGCCTCCACTATCCTCCCCTTCGGCACGCCGACCTCCTGCAGCACGATCCCGATGAGCCCGCGGTCGGACACCCTCGCCGTGAAGTCCTCACTGTCCAGGCCGAAATGGCGAACGGCATCGATCGCCGCCGCGACCAGCTCGGCATCCGACATGACATCGGTCTCTCCCACGATGTCCATGTTGAGCTGGAAGTGTTCCCGCAGCCGGCCCCGCTGCGGCCGCTCGTAGCGAAAGAGCTGCGGTATGGAGAACCATTTGATCGGCTTGGGCAGAGCCTGCGCCCGCGCTCCGACCATGCGGGCGAGCGTCGGCGTCATCTCGGGCCGCAGGGCGATCGCGCGGTTGCCCTTGTCGACGAAGGTGTAGAGCTGATCGACGATCTCCGGCCCCGACTTGTCCGTATACAGCTCGAGCGGTTCCAGCGGCGGCCCATCGTACTCCACGAAGCCATACCGGCGGGCCACCTCCCTCCAACCCGACACGATGTGGTCTCGCAACGCGAAGTCTTCGGGGTAGAAGTCCCGGAAGCCGGGAAGGCCGGATGAGGTCACGCGACCGCCGGAGAGATCATGGCCGGTCGAAGGCCGTCGTCAGGTCCGCCGCGATCGCCTCGGCGCTCCGGCCCTCGATCTGATGCCGCTCGAGCATGAAGGCCACCTCCCCGTCCTGCAGGACGGCGATCGACGGAGACGAGGGTCGGTAGCCCGCAAAATAGGAACGCGCCCGGGCCGTCGCTTCCACGTCCTGGCCCGCAAAAACGGTCACCACGTCGTTCGCCCGAACCCCGCGCTCGACGGCCAGGGCCACGGCCGGCCGGGCGTTCTGGGCCGCGCACCCGCAGACCGAGTTCACGACGACCAACACCCTCCCGGAGCCTGGTCCCAGCGCTCCGTCCACCTCCTCCGCCGTCGAAAGCTCTCGTGCGCCCAGGTGCGTCAACTCGTCGCGCATCGGTTGAACCAGCACCGGATCGTATGGCATCACTTCGCTCCTCTGCTATCTAGAAGGCTGTTGAAGAACTACGGCGGGTCACGTTACGGGCCCCGCGGTCATCGAGCGCGAGAATGCCGCGCGCATCGCCCACGACGTGGCACGAGCCCGCTACTACTACCGTACCGTTCCCCGCGAGTTCGCGGGCTCTTACCAGGGCCGCCTCGAGCCGGGCGACCACCTCTACGCGCGGTCCGGTGGGGGGCCGCCGACCAGCCACGATCGGAGCGTCGGCTCCCGCGGCGCTCCTCCCGAAGCGAGCGGCCTCGTCCAGGTTCCACGCCGCGCCCGGAGGGTGCGACGGCGCCGTCGTCAGCACGATGGCGTGCGCGGGGCCCGCCAGAATCCTCAGCATCTCCCGCCACGCCTTCCGGCGCAGAACGGCGATGACGAACACCAGCGGCCGCACGGGATCCACCCGCCGAAGCGTATCGGCGAGCGCCCGCGCGGCATCCGGGTTGTGAGCGACGTCCAGGATCCAGTCACCATCGCCTCCAGGCAGCCGTTCGAATCTTCCCGGCCAGCAGACCTCCTTCAGGGCGCCTCGGAGGTCCTTCGCGGCCGGAAGCCTTCCGGCCAACTCCAGCATCATGAACGCTACGGCTGCGTTGCTCGCCTGGTGGCCGCCCAGCAAGGGCACCCGGAGGAGCACTCCGCCCGGCAGCGCCGGGCACGCATACGTGAAGGTGGTGCCGGAAGCATCCACGGATACATCGTCGATGCGCACATCCCGTCCCAACACCAAGGTCTTCGACCCCAGCACTCGCGCCCGGGCTAACACGACCCGGGCAGCCTCGCCCGGAAGCGTGCCGAGCGCCGCCGGCACGCCGGGCTTCAGGATTCCCGCCTTCTCTGCAGCCACCTCGCCCAGCGTGTCTCCCAGATACTCCTGGTGGTCGAGGCCGACACTCGCGATCGCACACACCCGCGGATCGACGACGTTCGTGGCATCCAGCCGTCCCCCCAGGCCCACTTCCACCACCGCATCGCGCACACCCGCCTCGCCGAACGCCAGGAAGGCGAGAGCGGTCGCCGCCTCGAAGTACGTCGCGCCCTCTCGCTCCACCAGCGGGCGGACCCGACCGGCGCAGCGCTCGAGCAGCTCCGCTGACACCGGCCTTCCAGCGATCCGGATTCGCTCGGCAAAGTCCGACAGGTGCGGCGACGTGTAGAGACCGGCCAACCCCTGGCGCCCGATCACCGCCTCCGCGATCGCGGCGACCGAGCCCTTCCCGTTCGTCCCGCCGATGTGGAAGACCTCGAACGTACCCTGCGGATCGCCCAGCGACGCCAGCATCCGGGAGATGCGGCCCAGGCCCCAACGGATGTGGCCGAGCGGGCGGTCCAGAAGACGCTCGATCTCGGATCGGGAGGTCTCAGCTGCCGAAGCACGCGCCCGGCGCGAGGCGGCGGAGCTCAGCACATGTGGTGAAGGAGAACGGAGAGCGTGGACTTCAGCTCGGTTCGTGGCACGATGCGATCCACCATGCCGTGGCTGAGCAGGAACTCGGCCCGCTGGAAACCTTCCGGAAGATCCTGCTGGATGGTCTCCTTGATCACCCTCGGTCCGGCAAAGCCGATCAGCGCACCGGGCTCCGAGAGGATAACATCGCCGAGCATCGCGTGGCTCGCCGTTACTCCACCGGTGGTGGGATGGGTCAGCACACTCACGAATGGAAGGCCTTCCTCGGACAACTCCTGTAGCGCCGACGATGTCTTCGCCATCTGCATCAGCGAGAAGATGCCCTCCTGCATTCGTGCCCCACCGGAAGCGGATACCATGATCAGCGGACTTCGCTCCTCTCTCGCCCGGTCTGCGAGCCGGCGAATCTTCTCGCCCACCACCGAGCCCATGGAACCGCCAATGAAGCGGAAATCCATCGCGCCGAGATGTACGACCCGGTTCTCGAGCCGGCCCCGGCCCGTCCTGATGGCGTCCGCGGGACCCACCTCTTCGATCGCCGCGCGGATCCGCTCTGCGTACGGCTTCGAGTCCACGAACTCCAGCGGATCGGTGGAGCGCAGGCTCGTGTCGAACTCCTCCAAGAAGCCATCATCCAGGAGCAACGCGATGTACTCGTCGGCCGGGATACGGAAGTGGTAGCCGCACTCTGGACAGACATGCGCCTCTTCGGCGAGCCGGCGCTCGTACAAGATCTCCCCGCACCCGTCGCACTTTATCCAGACGTCCGCCGCGAGCTCGCGCTTCTGGGAGACCAGCTTCTGTTTCGGTTTCTTGAACCAGGACATGGCAGCTACCGGGAATCCTTTTCAGGAATATACCGGATGTGGTAAGCCGGCGGAGGCGCTCACGCAGACGCTGGGTTCGGCCGACAACGGCTCAGGGTTCGGCCCACACCGGCTCAGGCCTCGGCCGACGCGCGAGAGACGATGGCGAGGCCCACGAAGAGCATGAGCAAGAAGCTCCCGCCGTAGCTCAAGAACGGAAGAGGGAGCCCCGTGATCGGCATGAGCCCCACGGTCATCCCGACGTTGATGATGACGTGGACCAACCAGACCGCAAACAGACAGAAGACGACCAGGCTCGGGAACGGATCCTCGGCGGCCCGCGCCACCGCAAGCACCCGGTGAAGAAACCATACGAGGAGAAGGAGAAAGATCGTCACTCCAAGAAACCCCAGCTCCTCCCCGACCACGGAGAAGATGAAATCGGTGTGTTGCTCGGGAAGAAAAGCCAGCCGCTTCTGAGGGCCCTGCGTGAACCCCTGCCCGTACCACCCCCCGGACCCGATCGCCACCTTCGACTGGATCAGATGCCAACCCGCGCCGCGTGGATCCACGGTAGGATCGAGAAACACGATAAGTCGGTTTTGCTGGTACGGCGCCAGGCTGCGCCAGAGGGGTAGCGTGAGAGCTCCCCCCGCGACGTTGGCCAGGAGCACCAGGATCCCCTCCGCCGCGTACGGGCGATACAGATAGAGGAACACGGCGAGAGCCACGAACCACACCCCCCATACCAGCGGCGAGAAACCCAGCAGGAGGCTGATCCCCGGGCTGACGAGCATGAAGAGCGTCGCCAGCGGAATACCGGCCCAGAAGAGCCCTGCGATCAGAATCGCACCGAATACCATCGAGCTGCCCAGATCCGGCTGGAGAGCGACCAGGGAGAACGGGAGGAGGACGATGAGCACCGGCCGAATGAGCTGCGACAGGCGGCCGATCGACTCCTGGTACGAGGAGAGCGTCCTCGACAGCAGAAGGATCGTCGACAGCTTGGCGAACTCGGCCGGCTGCATTCCAATGGGACCGACGTAGAGCCAGCTGCGCGTGTTCGGGCCTCTGCCGATCAGAAGAACCACCACCAGAAGCACGATCGACGCCGCATACATCCACACGGAGGCCCAATCCAGCCATCGGAGCGGGATCCGGCTGACGACGACGAAGGCCACGAGCGCCATGCCCAGCCAGATGAGCTGCTTGCGCCATGCGCCGGTTGCGACGGATGGCACCTCCACATGCCCGGCCGAGTAGATCATCGCGATCCCGAGCAGCGCCAGGAGAAGGGCCAGGCCCGGAACGCGAGGATCCCCTCCGGGCCAGAGCGTCGACTTCCAGTCGACCTTCACGGCGTGTCCCCGTCACTCACGCCTCGATCCAGCACCGCTTCGGCCTCGTCGATGCCGGCCGCCGCGGCAGGCGGCTCCTCCACGCGCGCCTCCCTGCGGAACGGCACCTCCGGGTAGAGGGAGTCCAGATAGCGCTCCACGATCCCGATGCCGTACGGCACGGCAAGCGAGACCTGGTTGTCGGGGTGACCGAACTCGACGATGGCGGCGATGACGATCTCCGGGTCCTCGGGGGGAGCGAAGCCCACGAACCAGGAGTGCGGCAGGCCCTGGGGGTTCTGGGCGGTGCCCGTCTTGCCCGCGATCCTCCAGCGGGTGGATCGGTACGGATACGCGGTGCCGCCGGGCTCGTTCACCACGGCGGTGAGCGCCGCTACTAGCTGTCGGCGGCGGGCCTCCGTCAGATCAAGCTCCCACGTCGCACGCCGCCCGGCCAGGCCCTCGCTGCGAACGATGTGAGGCACGACCGGTGATCCTCCGGTGGCGAGCGCCGAATAGAACTGGGCCATCCTGAGCAGCGATTGCTGGTTCTCGCCCTGTCCAATCGAGAGGTTGAGCACGACCGACTGCGTCCATCCGCGCGTTCCGTAGCGTTCATCGAACCACTCCCGGGAGGAAGGGAAGACGCCCGACGTCTCGTACGGCAGGTCGATCCCGGTCGGGTCGTGGAAACCGTACCGCGTCGCCGCAGCGAGCAGGTCGTCTAGCCCGACTCGCATCCCCGCCTGGTAGAAGTACACGTTGCAGCTCTCCTGAATGGCGTCGGCGAGGCTCAGCAGACCGTGACCGCCCGGTTTCCAGCACCGGAAGAACCGGTTGCCGTAGGCGAGTCCGCCCCCACAGGCCGTCGGCATATAGGAGGAGATCGAAAGTTTCCCATCGGCCATTCCGGCAGCCGCGACAATCAGCTTGAAGATCGAGCCCGGAGGGTAGGACGCGGTCGAAACGCGGTTGAGGAGCGGGTGGGCCGGATCGTCCCGGAGCGACCGCCAGAGCCCCACGTCGATCCCGCCGATGAACGCGTTGGGATCGAAGGTGGGATGGCTGTAGAGCACGAGGACGTCGCCGCTGCTCGGATCCAGCGCCACGACGCCTCCCCGCATTCCCTCCGGAAAGATCGAGTCGACGTATTGCTGCAGCGCGAGGTCCAGTCCGATCGTCAGGTCCGTGCCCGGACGCACCTCGATGGCGGGTCTGGGACCGAAATCGCCGACGATCGAGCCGAGAGCGTTCACCTCAACGAAACGCACCCCAGGGACGCCTCCGAGCGTGGCCTCATACTGCCGCTCGATCCCGTCCTTCCCGACGATCCGCCCCGGATCGTAGCCGAGGTATTTGGGCCGTTGCAGCTCCACCTCGCTGATCTCCCCGACGTAGCCGACGAGGTGTGCGATCGCTCGAGCCGCCGGGTAATGGCGCCGCGGCCGCATCTCCACGACCGCACGAGGAAACTCCGGCCGGCGCTCCTCGATAGCTGATACCTCCGCGAACGAAGCATCATCCCTGACGACAAGGGGCTGGTTCGGGAACCGCGCATGCTTGGCGAGAAGAACCTCGCGCTCGGCTTCCGAGAGGTGGAGGTAGGACGCGAGCCGGTCGAGGGTGGCCCTCAGCGTGTCGGAACTGCCCGGCAGGAGAGAGATGGAGTAGCCGGGGACGTTTTCCGCGATGATGCGGCCATGGCGATCGTAGATCGTCCCCCGCGGGGCTGGGACCGTGATCGCGCGGAGCCGGTTCTCCTGCGAGCGCAGCTCGAACGTACTGCTTCGCAACACCTGCAGGCGAAAAAAGACGAGACCAAGAAGCGCGAACACTCCGAGCAGAAGCCCCTCAGCCGCCACCCCCCTTCTCCGACTCTTTCCGGTTTGGCCTGCTTCCGCCAAGCCCTCTCCTTCTACGGCTAAGTCGACGTCGACGAGAGCCGCCTCAGCTGCCTCTCGGCCAGCCCTCCGACCATCGCCGTGAGCAGTGCGTCCGCCGGAGCGATCACGAGACCGGTGGTCACGTCGAGTGACCCCGTGAGCACCGCGATGCCCACTTGGATTAGCCACGTCGCCAAAAAAAGATACAACGGCACGAAGAACCGCACATCCGCGAAGATCACATCTCGAAAGCGGGCGCCCCCGAACCCCGCCAACGTATACAACAGGGGTGTCCAGCCCCCTGCCAGGCCGATGGCTTCGTCAAGCAAGCCGAGGGTGAAGCCCAGAAGAGCGGCGTTGCCGGCCCGCAGCGACAGGGATCCGAGCAACACCGCGGCGGTGAGCAGGTCCGGAGCTACGGGCCACTCCATGAAGAGCGGTCTGAGCGAGAAATGCAGAACGATGAGAACGAACAGGAGTAAGGCGTTCCTCAGGCCCGGCTGCGCCATCCGTTTAGCCGTTTAGCCGACGGGGGAGACGCGGCCCGTTACTCGGGCGCGGGAGGGCGGCGCCACAGAAGCACCACGCCGGCCTGTTCCGGCCGCGCCGCGGGCTCCACCAGGTAGCTCTTCGCCCAGCCCACGCGCACCTCGGACACCGCCCTCACGATGCCGACGGGAACACCGGCCGGATACAGCCCGGCCACACCGGAGGTCACGAGCAGCGAGCCCACCGGCACCTCCTCCTGATACGGGGTTCCCTCCAGTTCCATGACGAAGTGTCCGTTGTCGTCTCGCCAGGGTCGAACGATCCCGACGGCGTCGCCGGACTCGGTTCGCACGCTGACCCGAAACTCGGGGTGGGTCCAGAAGTCACCGGCGGCCGCTCCCGACCGAGCCGAGCGAACGATGCCGACGAGGCCGCTGCCGGCGATCACGCCCACGGGGGGATCGACGCCGTCTCGACGGCCCTTCGTCACCAGGAAGCTGTGCGACTCACCGATGTGCGGCCGGCCCGGGACGAGGTCCGCCAGCAGGAAATCGCCCGTCTGCAGAGCGTCCAGCGCGAGAAGGCCGCGGAGGTCTCCGACCTGGGAGGCGGCACGCCGCATCGCGGCCAGCTCGGCCGCCAGCGAATTTCGCTCCTCGGTCAGGCGCGCTACCCGACCCATCGTGACCGCGTGTTCCGTGAAGGCCTCGTGCAGTTTGATAAACGGGTAGAGGACAGTGGACTGAAGCCGTTGTGAAACAAATACCTGCCGCTCCGGGCTCAGCGCAACAAATCCCAGGGAAAGAGCCACGAGAACCGCCAGAACCGAGAGATCCCGACCCCGCGCAGGGCGGTCGATCGGCACATACCGCAGGGGGCTGGACATTTCGCTTCAGCCGATGAGGTCAGTGGACAAGCACGCTCCGATAGCGCTGAAGGTCATCCAGGATGCGCCCCGTGCCGCGCACCACGCAGGTGAGGGGCTCTTCGTCGACATGGATCGGCAGACCGGTCTCCTCGCGAAGCAACATGTCCAGGCCGCGCACCAGCGCCCCGCCTCCCGTCATCACGATCCCGCGATCGACGATGTCCGAGGACAGCTCCGGCGGCGTCATCTCGAGAGCGCGCCGCACGGCAGCCACGATCGCCTGAATAGGCTCCTGTATGCACTCCCGGATCTCAGCCGAGTGCACCCGGACCGTCTTCGGGATCCCGGATACGAGGTCACGGCCCTTCACCACCATCTCGCGTTCCTCGTCGGTCGGATACGCCGAACCGATCTGGATCTTGATCCCCTCCGCCGTGGGCTCACCGATCAGAAGATTGTAGTTCTTTCGCAGGAAGGTCACGATCGCCAAATCCAGCTCGTCGCCGCCCACCCGGATCGCCGTGTCGGCCACCGATCCCGAAAGCGCGATGACCGCGATCTCCGTAGTCCCACCGCCGACATCGATGATCATGTTCCCGGTGGGCGTCTCAACGGGCAGGCCGACCCCGATCGCGGCGGCCATCGGCTCGGAGACCATGTACACCTCCTTGGCGCCGGCCGCGTGGGCGCTGGACCGGACGGCCCTTCGCTCGAGCTCGGTGATTCCGGAAGGCACTCCGACAACCACCCGGGGCCGGATCCTGAAGAACCGGTTCGAGGTGACCGCTTTGAGGAAGTGCCGAAGCATATCCTCCGTAACGTCGACGTCCGCGATCACGCCATCCTTCAACGGACGGACCGCTTCGATCCCACTGGGTGTCCGCCCCAGCATGCGCTTCGCCTCGAGACCGTACTCCTTCGGCTTGCCCGTGCTCTTGTCGACGGCGACCACGGACGGCTCGTTCAGGACGATCCCTTCGCCCTTTACATAGACGAGCGTGTTCGCAGTGCCGAGGTCGACACCGATGTCGTTGATCGGCAGCAGGCTGCCCCTACTCAGCCACTTGAACATGCAGAATTCCGGTCAGATGAGAGACGGCCGCGGGCAATCGCGGGCAATGTAAAGTCGGACCACTCGAGACGAAAGCGGCTCGCGCACTCTTCAGATGATGTCTTCGAGGGACGAGTGCTCCAGGCCAAACGCCTCCGCGACCGCTGCGTACGTGCACTGCCCGTACGCCACGTTGACTCCGAGCGCAAGCGGCGGGTTCTCCCGGCAGGCGGTGCGCCATCCGTTGTCGGCCAGCTCGAGGACATACGGGAAGGTCGCATTCGTCAGGGCCAGTGTAGACGTTCGCGGAACGGCTCCCGGCATGTTCGACACACCATAGTGCACGACACCGTCGATCACGTACACGGGATCCGAGTGCGTGGTCGGGTGGACGGTTTCCACGCACCCTCCTTGATCCACCGCGACGTCCACGATCACCGAGCCATCCTTCATCCGCTTCAGATCCTCCCGCCGCACCAGGCTCGGCGCCTTGGCCCCCGGGACGAGAACGGCGCCCACCAGCAGGTCGGCCCCTTCGAGCTGCTCGAGAATCGTGTGACGGTTGGAGAAGAGAGTGTCGACGTTGGCGGGCATGACGTCGGCCAGGTAGCGCAGCCTTTCCAGGTTGACGTCCAGGATCGTGACGTGAGCGCCGAAGCCCGCGGCGATCCGGGCCGCGTTGCTGCCCACGACCCCACCCCCGAGGATCACCACCTTGGCGGGCAACACGCCCGGAACCCCTCCCAGCAGGATCCCGTTGCCGCCGCTCGACTTCTCCAGGTACTTGGCCCCCTCCTGCACCGCCATGCGTCCCGCGACCTCGGACATCGGCGTGAGCAGCGGGAGCTCGCCATCCGGCAGTTGGACCGTCTCGTAAGCGATCGCCACGCCACCGCTCTCCATCAGGCCGCGCGTAAGCCCCTCATCAGCCGCAAAATGGAAGTACGTGAACACGACCTGATCCTCGCGGATTCGCTCGTGCTCCTCGGGCACCGGCTCCTTGACCTTCAGGATCATCTCGGCCTCGGACCACACGGCCGCCGCTGCGTCGACAACGCGCGCCCCGACCCTCTCATAGGCTCCGTCGGAGAAGCCGCTTCCATCGCCGGCCCCAGACTCCACGAGCACCGTGTGTCCGCGGCTCGACAGCGTCTCCGCTCCAGCCGGAACGAGGGCGACCCGGTTCTCGTTGGCTTTGATCTCCTTCGGCACGCCGACGATCATGAAGTCCTCCTTGGTGGCCCACCGTACCCCTTCGACGGCTCTCTGGCAGGCTAGGCCGGCCGCAACTCCAACACGGAGAGGCGATCCGGATGAAAGAACGCGGCCGCTTCCGCGATCTGCTCGGGCGTGATGCCGTCGATGCGGTCCGCCAGCTCGTCGAGGGTAATGTACGGCTCGCGGTAGAGCGACAGACCAGCCAGACGCTGCATCCGCGACACGGTGGACTCCAGGCCGACGAGCAGCTGTCCCTTCAGTTGCCGTTTCATCTGCTCCACTTCCTCGGAAGTCAGGCCCTCCTCGGCGACCGCCCGCAGCTCCGAGATCAGCGCCTCCCGGGCCCGCTCCGCCGTCTCGGGCCGCGTGCCCAGATAGGCACCCACGTGCCCAGCGGCCCGATAGAACGCGTGATAGCTGTAGACGCTGTAGGCAAGGCCCAGGTCCTCGCGGATGTGCTGAAAGAGCCGAGAGCTCATCCCACCACCCAGCGCGGCCTCCACCAGGATCACCGCGTAGCGAAGCGGGCTGGAGTGCGGCACGGCCAGGGCGCCCACCACGACATGCGACTGGCGGCCGCCGGGCCGCTCGACCAGGCGAAAGCCGGCCGATCCGGGACCGAGAGGCGGGAGGTCGCGGCGGGCAGGCTCACCGGCTTTGGGCACTCGCCGATCGACAGCCTCCAGGAGGCGTTCGCTCGTCAGACGCCCGGCTGCGGCAATGACGCAGTTGCCGGGCACGTACGCCGATGCTTGGAGGCGCTCGAGATCTTCCGTGCCAATCGAGGCGACCGTCCGGGCCGTACCCAGAATCGAGCGCCCGTATGGGTGGCTGCCATAAAGCTGCTCGCCGTGAAGCTCGAAGACGAGTTGATCGGGGGAGTCCTCCAGGCCGGCCAACTCCTCGAGGATGACCTCACGCTCGAGCCGCAGATCGTCCCGCCGGAGCGCTGGATGAAACACGAGATCCGCGAGCACGTCGACCGCGATCTCCAGGTGCTCCTCGGGCACCCGAGCGACGTAGCCCGTGTGGTCGTGGCTCGTGTAGGCGTCCAGCGACCCTCCGACCTGCTCGATCTCGACTGCGATCCGGCGGGCGGTACGGGTGCGCGTGCCCTTGAACACCATGTGCTCGAGGAGGTGGGCCAGCCCTTTTCGATCATCGGCGTCGTGGGCTCCTCCGTGCTCGACCCAGATGCCGAGGGCCACGGAGCGGACCGTCTCGATCCGCTCCCACGCCACACGCAGACCGTCGGCCCGCTTCCACGACCAGACGTCATCGTCGAGCCGGTATCCCAGCTCGACGGTCTCCCGTGTCGCGCTTCGCCCGGCCAGGCGACTAGTTGTCGCTGTTCATCGCGGCTCGCCGCGAGAGCTTGAGCCGCCCGCGGTCGTCGACCGAGAGGAGCTTCACCTGGACCACATCGCCCGGCTTGACGACGTCCTCGGTGTTCTCGGTTCGACCCTCCTCCAGCTCCGAGATATGGCACAGACCCTCGACGCCCGGGATGATCTCGACAAAGGCACCGAACGTGGTCGTGTTCTTCACGACGCCCTCGTATATGCGACCCACCTCCGGCTCTTCGACGATCGCCTCCACCATCTCGCGGGCCGCTTGGCTGGCCTCGCCGGAGAGCGCGGAGATCGTGACGATTCCGGTGTCCTCGATGTTGAGCTTCGCCCCGGTTCTCTCCTCGATGCCACGGATCGTCTTGCCCTTGGGGCCGATGATCTCGCCGATCTTCTCGGGATTGATCTGGACGGTAATGATGCGCGGCGCGTACTCCGACATCTGTTCCCGCGGAGCGGCAAGCGCCTTGCTCATGCTCTCCAGGATGCTCAGACGCGCCTTTCGGCCCCTCTCCAACGCCTCCCGCATCGTCTCGACGCTAAGCCCCTTCGCCTTGATGTCCATCTGTATCGACGTGATCCCGCGCTCCGTGCCCGCCACCTTGAAGTCCATGTCTCCGAGAGCATCCTCGACCCCGAGGATGTCGGTGAGAACGGCGACCTGCTCCCCCTCTTTGATGAGGCCCATCGCGATGCCCGCGCACGCGGCACGCATCGGGACTCCCGCATCCATCAGCGACAGGGATCCGCCGCAGACCGAGGCCATCGAGCTCGATCCGTTCGACTCGAGAATGTCCGAGACGACTCGGAGCGTGTAGGGGAACTCATCGTACGGTGGGAGCAGGGACTGGAGCGCCCGTTCGGCCAACATCCCGTGGCCGATCTCACGCCGGCCAGGCCCGCGGAACATCCGTACCTCCCCAACCGAGAAAGGCGGGAAGTTGTAGTGAAGCATGAACGACTTGGACGTCTCGTCGCGGATGTCGATCGAGTCCATCCGCTGCTCATCGGCGATCGTGCCGAGCGTCGTGACACACAGCGCCTGCGTCTGGCCGCGTGTGAAGAGCGCCGAGCCGTGCGTCCGCGGCAGTATGCTGGTCTCGCAGCTGATCTCCCGGATCTCGTCGAGGCCACGACCGTCTACCCTGACGTCCTCATCGAGGATCTGACGGCGCATCGCCTTCTTCTCGATCTCTCGCAGCACGCCGCCCACGTGCGACACCTCCTCGCCGTACTCCTCTTCGAGCGCCTCCTTGATCTCAACACGTAGGCCCCGGAGCATCGTCTCCCGTTCGGCCTTGTCGGCGATCCGGAGAGCCTCTTCGATCCGGGACGCCGCAAGACTCTCGACTGCCGGCTCCAGGCCCTCCGGCAGCTCGATCACGTCGTACTCGAACTTCTCGAAGGGACCCCCGGCCATCTCGACGAGCTCACGCTGGAAACCGATCAGCTGGCGCACGGCGTCGTGGGCCAGGTTCAACCCTTCGACGAACTCCTCCTCGGAGATCTCGAGCGCGGCACCCTCGACCATCACGATCGATTCCTCGGTGCCGGCCACGACGATGTCCATGTCGGAGAACTCGAGCTCCTCGAAGGTGGGGTTGATGATCCACTCGTCTTCAACCCGGCCGATCCGGACTCCGGCGATCGGTCCCTCCCACGGGATGGACGAGAGCATGATCGCCGTGGACGCGCCGAGCATGCCCCACACGTCGGCGTCGTTCTCCTGATCCGCCGAGATCACGAAGCACGCAACCTGCGTCTCGTTGCGGTAGTCCTCCGGGAAGAGTGGGCGGAGCGGACGATCAATCTGGCGAGCCGAAACCGTGGCCTTGTCGCCCGGGCGTCCCTCGCGCTTGATGAAGCTGCCCGGGAACTTGCCGGCGGCGTAGGTCTTCTCCCGGTACTCGATGGTGAGCGGGAAGAAAGGAAGGTGGGAGCGCTTTCGCTGCGCCACCGCCGTCACGAGTACCGCCGTATCCCCGAACTGAATGAAGACGGCGCCGTCTGCTTGCCTTGCCATCCGGCCCGTCTCCATGACGAGCGTGCGGCCGGCGAATTCCTTTTCGATTCTGTGCACTGGTTCTCTCTTTTCTTTGTCTAGTGGCGAAGCCCGAGCTCCTGGATCAGGCTGCGGTACCTGTCAAGGTCCGTCCGCCTGAGGTAATTCAACAGGCGCCTCCGCCGGCCCACCAGCTTCAGGAGCCCGCGTCGGCTGTGATGGTCCTTTGGATGCTGCTGGAAGTGTCCGGTAAGCTCCTCAATGCGTGCCGTCACCAGCGCGATCTGAACAGAAGTCGATCCGCAGTCGTTCTCGTGACCGCCGAATCTCTCTACGATGCTCCCCGTGTCGGTTTTGCGAGCCGTCATGTTCGCTTTCGTCCTCTTGTTCTCATCTCGTGTCTCGAAGAAACAAAGCCTAAGAGTTTACCGATATCGGGCGCTCATGTAAACACGGCGGCCGCCGAGTCCTTCCCGCCCACCTGACCTGCCTGCGCCGCGAAGAAGCGGATGGCTCGCTCCCGATCTCGCCTCATCTGGGCAATCAGCTCCTCGGCGGACGAGAACGGCCGGATTCCCCGAAGCCTAGAAAGAAAGTCCACCCGCACGCTCTCTCCGTAGATCTCCTCGTCAAAATCCAGCAGATAGAGCTCGATCGAGGGCGGGGATCCGGCGAAAGTCGGCCGCGGACCCAGGTGGAGGAGTCCGTCGCGGATCAGGGAGCCAAGGCCGGCCCGCACGGCGTAGATCCCCGAGCCAGGGATCAGTTTCCCGCCCTCCGGCACCTGCAGGTTGGCCGTGGGGAAGCCGAGCTGCCGGCCGCGGCCGAGGCCGTGTACGACGACTCCACGAAGCGAGTACGGCCGTCCAAGGGCCCGGGCCGCACGCTCCACCTCCCCCCTTCGCACCAATCCACGAATCTTCGTCGAAGAGATCGATTCGCCGTTTGACGTCACCGGCGAGACCACGTCGACCTCGAAGTCGAGCTCCTTTCCGAGCCTCCGCAGCGTCTGATGATCCCCGGTCCGATCGCGGCCGAAGCCGTGGTCGTAACCGATGACCAACTCCTTGACCCGGAAGCGTGGGACGAGAACGAGGCGCACGAACTCCTCCGGTTGATAGAGGGAAAGAGCGCGCGTGAAGGACAGGAACGCCACGTAGTCCACGGAGGAGAGGGCCAGAATCTCCTTCTTCTCGTCCGGCGACGTAAGCACGGGAGGTGCGGCCTCCGGCCGCAGGACGGTGAGCGGATGACGGTCGAAGGTCACCAGGACGCTCGTCAGGCGGCGGCGGCGCGCGCGCGCGCCGATCTCATCGAGCACGGCCCAGTGGCCCCGGTGCCCCCCGTCGAACGCGCCCACCGTGACCACGGTCCCCGGAACGTCCGGAGGCAGGCCGCCCGATCGAGGCCCGGTAGGGCGCGGTCGGCCTCCCTCGGGCTCGGACTCAGTCAACGAGCACCTTGCGCGGCCGTAGAACTCGGCCGTTCGGCTCGGCGATGGCCACGAGGCGCCCGTCATGTAACAATCGTACCGGACGATCCACTCCCGGACCCTCCTCACCCGTCTCTCCGCCCTCGCCGGTCTCTCCGCGGCGATCCGCCGACCCGGACATCATCAGCGGCCGCCCGCTACGAGCGAGGCCGAGCTCTTCCTTGGTCAACTCGCGGGACGGCAGCCAGGTCATCTCCACGCCGGGCTCTCGCCAGGCGGCCGAACCCAGAACCTCCTCACGTGCCACGCCCTGAATGAGCATGCGGTCGGGGAGGCCATCACTCGCTCGGAGATGACCGATCGCCACTCGCCGGAGCGCCGTAAGGTGGGCGCCGCACCCGAGATCCCGCCCCAGGTCGCGAGCGATCGCCCGGACGAACGTGCCCGTCGAGACATGCGCGGCGAGGCGAAGCATCGGCGGACGAAACTCCAGCACTCGAAGCTCGTGCACGGTGACCTGCACGTCCGGAAGCGCGACGAAACTTCCCGAGCGGACGAGAGCGTGGGCCCGCCGACCCTCTACCCTCTTCGCCGAAACGGCTGGAGGCCGCTGCGCGATGGCGCCCACCATCTTGCCCAGGGACTCTTCGAGCCGCTCCCTGCTGACGTTTCGCCACTCCTCCGACTCGGCCACGATTTCGCCGCTGCGGTCGTGCGTCGACGTCTCCATGCCCAGACGTAGGTGCGCCTCGTACCGCTTGGCCGGGATGTGGAAGTACTCCGCCAGGCGGGTGGCCCTACCAACGCACAGGATCAGGAGACCGCTGGCGAACGGATCGAGCGTGCCGGTATGGCCGATCCGGCGGATGCCCAGAACGCGACGCGCCTGCTGGACCACGTCGTGGGAGGTGGGACCCTCCGTCTTGTCGACAAGGAGAATGCCGCTCATGGTGGGCCGATGACTCGGGCTCATGGTGGGCCGGTGACTCGGGCTCATGCCGACCCTTAGTCGCCCCCCTCCGAGCGCACTTCCCGAAGAAGCGACTCGATCCGCATGGCCTGCTCCATCGTGCGATCGGCCTCGAAGCGGAACTCGGGGATACGGCGCAACCGCAGCCGCCGCCCGAGCTCGCGCCGAAGGTAGCCCTCGGCGCTCTCCAGGCCCCTGAGTGCGTCTGCCAAGGTCTCCTCGTCGCTGCCCGCCCGGACGAACACCTTGGCGACCTTCAGGTCGCGGCTCGTCCTCACCTCCATGATCGTGACCGGAGCGACGCGGGGATCCTTCACCGATCGCGCGATGAGGCGGGCCAGCTCTTCCCGAAGGACGTGGTTGACCCGCTCGATTCTTCTCGGCGTCATAATGGGTGGCCCGGAAAGAGGCTTGATTCAGTAGAGGACAGTCTCCCGCTCGATCACGAGGGCCCGGGGATCGGAACCCACGTGCTCATCGAGGCGAGCCAGCAACGACTCGGCCGTGGAACGTTTCGATGTCACGACAGCCACGCAGATCTCGGCCTTCTGCCACTTGTCCTGGAAGTCCGTTTCCGCGGCGGAGACCCGGTATCGCGCACGGAGTCGGTCGCGCAGGCTCCGCACGATCCGACGCTTCGCCTTCAGTGATGTGCAACCAGGCAGGTGAAGGACCCAGCGGCCGACGCCCACGACCACGGCCATCTCAGCCTCAGGAGGCGCTCTCCGACGCCGCTGCGCTCTCCGCCAGAGTGCGCGCGACCTCGTCGATCCGATAGCACTCGATCAGGTCGCCCTCCTTGATGTCGTTGTACCCCTCGATGCTGATGCCGCACTCGTATCCCTCGCGCACCTCGCGTGCGTCGTCCTTGAAGCGCTTCAGGCTGTCGATCTTTCCACTGAAGATGCGAACCTGGTCGCGCACGAGATGCACGGGGAGGTTTCGCTGCATGACGCCATCGCTGACGTAGCAACCCGCCACCGTACCCACCTTCGGTATGCGGAAGAGTTGTCGGACCTCCGCCGTGCCGACGATCCGCTCGACCTCTTCCGGCCGCAGGAGGCCTTCGAGCGCCATCCGTATGTCTTCGACCACCTCGTAGATCACGTCGTAGTTGCGGATCTCGATGCCCTCTCGCTGAGCCAGGTCGCGAGCCTTCACGTCGGGTCGTACGTGGAACCCGATGATGGCCGCCGAGCTCGTTGACGCAAGGAGCACATCGGACTCGTTGACCGCACCGACGCCACGGTGGATCACCTCCACTCTGACCTCGTCCGTGCTCAGTCGCTCCAGAGCATCGGAGAGCGCCTGAACCGAGCCATCCGTGTCCGCCTTGATGACGAGGTTGAGGCGCGACACCTGTCCGGCCTGTACGGTGTCGAACAGCTCCTCGAGGCGCGCACCGCTCTGACGCCGGCGTATGTCCTTCTCGCGCTCCAGCTGCTGGCGACGATTGGCAATCTCCCGCACCCGCTCGGCCTCGACACCTACGATGGAGTCACCTGCCTGCGGGACGCCCTCGAGCCCGAGGATCCGAACCGGGATCGACGGTCCGGCCGACTCCACGTTCTGGCCTCGCTCGTCGAGCATCGCCCGCACGCGGCCTCCGAACAGGCCGCAGATGAAGTCGTCTCCGACCCTGAACGTTCCGTTCTGCACGAGAACCGTCGCCACAGGCCCCATGCCTCGATCCAGCTGGGCCTCGACCACGGTGCCACGCCCCCGTCGCTCCGGATTGGCCTTCAGCTCCAGCAGCTCCGCCTGGAGAAGGATCTTCTCGAGCAGCTCGTCGACGCCCTCGCCCGTCTTGGCCGAGACGGGCGCGGCGAGGACATCTCCACCGAACTCCTCCAGCACCACGCCATGAGTGAGCAAATCCTGCTGGACCTTGGACACGTCGGCCGCGGGAAGATCGATCTTGTTGATCGCCACGATGATCGGCACGCCCGCGTTCTTGGCGTGGCTGATCGCCTCCACCGTCTGCGGCATCACGGCGTCATCCGCCGCCACGACCAGCACGACGACATCCGTGATCTCCGCCCCCCGGGCGCGCATCGCCGTGAACGCTTCGTGCCCGGGCGTGTCCAGGAACGTTACCGTGTGCTCGTCGCCGAGCTCCACTCGGTAGGCCCCGATGTGCTGCGTGATACCGCCGGCTTCCCCGGCGATGACGTTGGTCTGCCGGATGTGGTCCAGGAGCGAAGTCTTGCCGTGATCCACGTGGCCCATGACGGTGACCACGGGCGCCCGAGGGTTCAGATCTTCGGCCTCCTCCGCCTCGTCGGTCAGCTCGTGAATCTCCGCCTCGTACGCCTCCTCGCGCGCCGCCTCGTAACCGAACTCTTCACAGATCAGCTCGATTTGGTCGAAATCCAGGCGCTGGTTGATCGTGACCATGAGGCCGAGGTTCTTGAACGCGGAGGTGATGATCTGCCCCGCGGAGACGGCGATGAGATCCGCGAGCTCCGCTACCGTCAGGAACTCGTTCACTCTCACACGCTTCTTTTCGGCCTCGACCTCGAGGGCCTCGCGCTCCAGCTCCGCCTCTTGCTGGGCCGACGGCGCCTCCCGCCTTCGCTTGCGACCTGCACCACCACTCCCCTCGAGAGCCGCGAGAGTCCGTCTGACGTTCTCCTGGACCGCGCCCTGATCGACGTTCCGCTGACGGCGCTTCTCGGCCCGCGGCTGGCGCCGGCCGTCGATCGTGTACCCCTCGGCCTGGATGCGCACGGTACCGCTCGGCGCGGCGGAAGCCGCGGGGGCAGCGGGCGCTGCAGAGGCAGCGGGCATCCCGCGGCGCACCGGCTTCGGCTTTCGCCTCGGTCTCCCGGGGGCTGTCGTGGCGGGCTCCACAGCTTCCTCGGGCTCCGCGGGAGTCTCCTCCGGTGCCGCTCCCTCCTCGACCGCCCTCGCGGTCTCCTCTTTGACCACGACCTCCGGAGTCTCGACGTCGGCTGCGGCCTCGTCCGAAACGTCCACCTCCTCGGCCCTGTCGATTGCCTCCACCACCTCGTCGGCCGCTACCAGCTGTTCCTGCTCTTCGACGTCAGGCCGCTGCGCTTCGGCCTCCTCGGCCAGGGCCTCCGCGGTCAGGATTCCGACGTCCTCGCCCCCACCCTTCGCCACGATCTCTTCGAAGGGGCTCTCCTCTAGGATCGAGAGCCCTTCCAATCCCTCACTCGCCTGGATCTCTTGCGGTTCGGGCTTCACCCGACGTCGGCGCCGACGTGCCGAGCCGGAGCTCCTGGCCGGCGCCGCCGAGCCCGTACGACGCTCTCTCTCCAGTCGCGCATGCAGCCGCGCGATCTGACCCTCGTTCACGACCGACATGTGGCTGCGAACGGGCACATCCATCTCCCGAAGGATCTGGATCAGCTGAGCCGACCCAACGCCGAGCTCTTCGGCAACCTCATAGACGCGATACGTGGACAAACTCACTCCTTCGAACTCGGAGTTCTTCGCAGGATTTCGTCATCCCCGCTCCTGCCGAGTGGCCCGAGCACCAGATCGGCCAGGCCGCGCTCCGTGACGCCCAGGACAGCCACGGGTCCACGGCCGACGGCCGCACCCAGCGCCCGACGATCCGCACACGGGGTGAGCGAAGTGCCGCTGCGCCGACGGACGCCCTCGAGGCGGCCACGCGCGTTCTCGCTCGCGTCCCTGGCGATCAAGATCGCCGCCAGCTTTCCGCCGCGCGCCGCTTCACGCACGGCCCGCGTCCCGACCGCGACGCATCCGGCCCGGCGCGCCATGCCCACGGCCCGCAATGCCTCCGCCTCGCGCGACAAGCTCACGATCCCTTTTCCTCGGCAACGAGCTCCTCCGCCACGACCTCCACCTCGACGTCTGACTCCGCGCCCTCCGTGGCGTCCACGACAGCGTCCGCTTCCGGGTCGGTCTCTTCCGCGACGTCCACGACGGCGTCGGCTTCCGTGGCTTCCACGGCGGCCTCGACTTCCGTGGCTTCCGCGCCCTCCGTGGCGTCCACGACGGCGTCGGCTTCCGCAGCAGCATCGGTTTCCACTTCCGCCGCCTCTACGTCCGTCTCCTCGACCACGGTAAGCTCATCGATGAGGGCCATCAGCGACTCAGCCTCCTCCTCGCTGATGCCCGGCACCTGTATGAAGTCCTGCTTGTCCTTGTCGAGCACGTTGAAGAAGGAGTGGATGCCCGCCGCCTCGAGCGCCGCCAGAGAGGCCGGCGTGATGCCGGAGAGCTCCGAGAGGGGGAAGTCCGCCACCTCATACTCATCGTCGCCGCCGAAGAAAATCGATTCGGCGCCGCGCTCCATCCAATCCCGGCTGGAGTAGAGGTCGAGCTGCCATCCAATCAGCTGTGAAGCGAGACGCACGTTCTGGCCGTTTCGGCCGATCGCCAGAGACAGCTGATCCTCGTCCACGATCGCCGTGATGACCTTCCTCGACTGATCCGATATCACTTTGGCCACTCGCGCCGGAGCAAGCGCCCGGCGCGCGAAGATCTCCGGATCCGGATGCCATGGCACGATGTCGATGCGCTCCCCGCCCATCTCCGAGACGACAGCCTGGACCCGCGATCCCTTCACGCCGACGCAAGCGCCGACCGGATCTACCGACTCGTCGCGCGAGGAAACCGCAACCTTCGTGCGGCCACCCGCCTCCCGCACGATCTCCTTGATCTCCACCAGCCCCTCATACATCTCCGGCACCTCCAGCGAAAAGAGGGCCGCCACGAAGCCGGGATCCGCGCGCGAAAGGATCAGCCGAGGTCCTCTCGGCGTCTCCTCCAGCTTCTTGAGGACGGCACGGATTGACTCTCCCTGCCGGAATCGCTCGCGCGGATTCTGCTCGCGCCACGGGATAATGGCCTCGGCTTCCCGGGCCCGATTCAGCAGAACGACCAGTGTCCCCCGTTGGATCGACTGCACCTCGCCGGACACCAGCTCACCGACTCGGTCGTTGAACTCCTCGCGGATGTGCTCACGCTCGCCCTCACGCACACGCTGGATGATCCTCTGCTTGGCAGCCATGACGGCGCCGCGGCCGAACTCCCTGAAGTCGACCGGGATCTCCTGGAGGTCCCCGACCTGGAAATCGGGATCGTCCCAGCGCGCCTCTTCGAGAAGAATCTGACGAGCCGGATCCTCCACTTCCTCGACGACTTCCTTCAGGACGACGATCTGGATGTCTCCGTCCGGCATGATCTGGATCTCAGCTTCGACCGGCCCACCAAAGCGTCGGGCGAGCGCGGCGTGAATGCCGTCGCGGATGAGGTCGTACAACTCCTCTTCCGACAACGACTTGTTCGCCGTCATCACCCGAAACGCCTCAACGACAGGTATCTGTTCGCTCATACTCGATCCGATTCCCTCGCGGTCGTCAGCCCCTTAAGTCCGCCTCCCAGTCGTGAACCAGGTTGGCCTTCGCGATCGCGGCCACGGGGATACGCACCCGTTCGCCGGCGACCTCCATCTCCACCTGATCCCGGTCGTCCTCCGCCAGGCCCAACAGAACGCCCTCGACGCTGCGAAGCTGCCCCACCACCGGGGCGTAGCCCTGAACGAACACCCGCTTTCCGGCGAACCGTGCGTAGTCCGCCCGGCGCACGAGCGGTCTCTCGACACCCGGCGATGACACCTCCACGATGCTCCGGTCCGGCAGCTCTGAACGCTCTTCCAGATACCGCTCCAGCTGACGGCTGACCCGAACGCAGTCCTCTACCGTTAGGGCCGAGCGACCCGGAGACCCACCGGGCACGTCGATCCGGACCCTCACGAGAGGGCGCCTTCTTCCACCCGCCCGCTCGAAGCTGATCAGCTCGAAGCCGAGATCCTCCACCAGGCGCTCGACGTCCTGCTCGATTCTGCCCATCCGGACCTCGTCCCGAACCTCCTTCAACTACAGTACCCCAAACAAAAAAGTGGGGCCGGTACTGCTTCCCCACTTCAAACACGGTCTGATGACCGCGAGCAGGCCGGCAGACCGCCAGCCCGTCCTCTGTCCCCGATAGACTAACGGTCAGCCGTTGCTACGGCAACCAGATCTCCTCGTCTCCGACGGGGCTCTACGTCGCCTCCAACAGCGGCAAAACCGCTCAGCCCACAGCGAAAAAACGCTCAGTTCGCCTCTCGCGAGCCCAAGAAAGCAGCCATCCGACCCGCCGAACCCTGACTACCCCGGTGCGAGTGAAAACGGTCCCGGTGACAGCGGGTGCACCAGGAGGACCGCGTCACCGCGTCGGCCGGCACCCCTAGCGACAAAGCCTGCCCGGCAAGCTCCTCTCGCAGATCCACCTTCCCACCCGGTTGCCTTGCGTGGCCAAACGCCTGGAGCACCTCTCCTCCGACTTCGTAGCACTCGCCACAGATCGCAGGGCCAAGATGCACTCTCAGCTCGCGGGGGCTGGTTCCGTACGCCTCCCCCAACGCCGCAATGCCTCGCGCCAGTATGCCCGTCGAGGCCCCCCGCCACCCCGCGTGGAGGAGCGCCCTACCGTCCCCCTCCGAATCGAGCAGGTAGACCGGCACGCAATCGGCCACCATGACGAGGAGAAGGATGCCCCGGCGGCATAGGTAGAGACCGTCCCCCTCGCCCGGACAGAACAGGCCCACGGCCGACGGATCGACCGGCCGAACCTCGCCGCCGTGGACCTGCCTAGTCCACGCCACCGACTGAAAGCCGAGCTGGGCCGCTAGCTGCTCGAGGCGCCCGTGGAAGGACCAGGTCTCCGTCCGGGCGTCGGAGAAGTCGGCGCCGGGAGCCGCCTCGGTGACTCCGGCCACGACGCCGGGAAACTCCGTCCCCCAGCTCTCGAGCAGATACACGGGGAACGGCTCTCCGGCCGTCCGCCGCTCCGACTCGAGGACTAGAGAGATGGGCGTGGGCCCGATCATGAGATGGGCGCCGGCCCGATCCCAGTCACTCCGACACCCGTTCGATCTCGGCACCGAGAGCTCGCAACCTCTCGTCGATCCGCTCGTACCCCCGCTCGATCTGCTCGATATTGTGAATCTCGCTCTCCCCGTCCGCCGCGAGCGCCGCGATCAGCAGGGCCATGCCCGCCCGGATGTCCGGGCTCTGCAGCCTGGCGCCCCGTAGCCGCGCCGGCCCCACCACTACGGCACGGTGCGGATCGCACAGCACGATCCGGCCACCCATCGATATCACCTTATCCACGAAGAACATGCGCGACTCGAACATCTTCTCGTGAATCAGCACCGTCCCCCTGCACTGGGTGGCCAGGACGAGCGCAATGCTGATCAAATCGGCCGGGAAAGCCGGCCAGGGCCCGTCGGCGATCTTCGGGATCTGAGCCCCGAAGTCGGCCTCGATCTCCAGCGACTGTTCGGCCGGCACATGGATCCCCCCTTCGACCGGCTCCCACTCCAGGCCGAGGCGAGCGAAGCCCACGCTCAGTGTGTCCTGAACCTCGAGGCTGACATCCTGCACCGTCAGGGCCGAGCCGGTGGCGGCAGCCAGTCCGATCACGCTGCCCGCTTCCACATGATCGGGTCCGATCCGGTACTCGCCGCCTCCCAGCGTCTCCACACCCTCGATCTCCAGAACGTGCGTGCCGATCCCGGAGATCCGGGCACCGAGTGTCACGAGAAACCGGCAGAGGTCCTGGACGTGCGGCTCGGCGGCGGCGTTTCGGAGTCGGGTGGTCCCCTCCGCGGTTACCGCGGCGAGGATGGCGTTTTCGGTCCCGGTGACCGAGGGCTCATCCAGAAAGAGCTCGACCCCCCCGAGCCCCTTCGATCTCAGATAGTACGATCCGTTCGACTCGATCTCGGCGCCGAGGCTCTGCAACGCCAGAAAGTGCGTGTCCAAACGACGACGGCCGATCACGTCCCCGCCGGGCGGCGGAAGCTCGATCTCGCCCAATCGGGCCAGCAGCGGCCCTGCAAGGAGGACGGAGGCCCGGATGCGGGACGCGAGCTGCTCGTCCACCCGGTGCTCCGTCAGCTCCCGGGCGTGCACGGCGAGCTCGTTCGATCCCTCCCAACGGACCTCCACCCCCAGCGAGGCCAAGAGCTCGGCCATCGTTCGGACGTCCACGATGTCCGGCACGTTCGAGAGGCGAACGGGCTGATCGGTAAGCAGGCAGCCGGCCAGGATCGGCAGCGCCGCGTTCTTGTTGCCGGAGGGCGTAAACGTCCCCGCAAGCCCGGACCGACCCTGGATGCGGAAGTAGCTCATGGGGAAACCTAAAGTTTCACCGCTCCGACCGGCAACGAGGCCCGGGTTGAGGCGGGCTCGGAGCGCCCCTAGATTCGTTCCAGCGGCCAAGCGGGAGCCGCGACCTTCCCACCTTCGCTGAGAGTGTACCGGTGAGCTTCCAAACTCTGCAGACGATCGGCCTCGTTCTCTGGATCTTGGTCGGCCTCTGCCTGATCACCGTGGTGCTGGTGGCGGTTCCGGCGCTGCGCGAGCTGAACAGATGGCTCAAGGGTTCCGCGGAGCTCGGCGAGGTGGCGCGAGCGCTGAAGCCGGGCGCCGAGACCCTGACGAAGGCCGCCGACAACATCAACTACCTCACAGCCGCCTTCCGCAGCGACGCCGACGAGGTGGGTCGCACGATCCGCAACGCCACGGACTCGGCCAACCAGATCATCGACGCGACGCGCGAGCGGGCAGCGGAGGTTCACGGGTTCCTGGATGTGGTTCAGGAAGAGGCGGAGACGACCTTCCTGAACACGGCTTCCCTACTCCGCGGCGTGCGGCTCCGGCGCCCCAGAGGCGAGAAAAGCGAGGAGGAATCGTCCAAGCGACGCCGGCTGGGCTGACCCACCTCAACCCTCCCTCTAACCCTCCCTCTCCTCGAGGGCACGTTCGAGCCGCCGCCGGACCGCCTCGGGATCGGCCCGCCCGCTGGACGCCCGCATCACCTCTCCCATGAAGTAGCCAAGCAGCTTCCGGTCGCCGGACCGGTATCTCCGAACTTCCTCCGGAGACCCTCCCAGAACCCGGTCGACCCACTCCGAAAGCCGGCCCGCGTCCTCCACCTGTGACAGCTGGCGCCGCCGCACGAGCTCATCGACGTCGAGCCGTCGGCCCCCGCGAGCGGCCTGCTCGAAGAGCAGCCGCAGGGCCAGCGCCGCCGTGCGGGAGCTCAGCGCTCCCTGCAGCCGAAGCTCGACGAGCCGGGCGAGTTCCGCCGACTCCACGACGTCCGCCTCCGACCCGCCACCGCGACGGTTCAGGACCGCCGCCACCTCTCCGATGATCATGTTCGCGGCGATCACGGCGAACCTCGAATCGCGAGCACCCACGGCCGCATCCAGGTACTCGGCCCGTTCCGGGGTCGCCGCGATCTGGCACGCCCGATCCTCGCTAAACCCGAACTGCCTGACGAGCCTCTCTTCGATCTCCCGCGGGCTCGCCGGGAGCCCGCGGCGGAACCCCTCCACCTCCGACGCTGACAGCTCGACCAGCGGGAGATCGGGCTCCGGAAAGTAACGGTAGTCGCGCTCCTCCTCCTTGCCACGCAGGGTCCGCGTTCTCCCCTGGGCAGCATCGTAGAGGCGCGTCTCCGCTTCGACCGGCCGGCCGGCCGCCAGCCGCTGCGTCATCCGCCGTCCCTCGAAGGCGAGGGCGCGCTGTACGCTGCCGAAAGAGTTCAGGTTCTTGATCTCCACCCGGGTGCCGAGATTTCCTGCTCCGGCCGGTCGTACGGAGACGTTGGCGTCCACCCGGAGGCTTCCCTCCTCCATGTTGCAGTGGCTCACCTTCGCGTAGTGCTCGAGGAGCTGCTTTAGTCTGGAGAGAGCGAATCGTGCCTCCTCCGGCGAGCGCAGATCGGGCTCGGTAACGATCTCGATGAGGGGAACGCCGGCGCGGTTCAGGTCGACGGCCGTCGCACCCTCGAACCGGTCATGAATCGACTTCCCGGCGTCCTCCTCGAGGTGGAGCCCATGCAGCCGGACGCGGTGCCCACCCCGCGTGGACGGCAGGTCGATCGCACCGCCTCGTGCAAGGGGATCGGCACGCTGGGTGATCTGATACCCCTTCGGAAGATCTGGATAGAAGTACTGCTTGCGGACGAATTCCGACGTCGCGTTCACGGTGCATCCCAGCACATGGGCCGCGCGCACGGCGAGCCTCACGGCCTCCTCGTTCGCCACCGGGAGCGCGCCGGGAAGTCCCAGACACACCGGACATACAAGCGAATTGGGCGGCGCGCCGAATCGCACCGCGCATCCGCAGAACATCTTCGACACCGTCCGCAGCTGTACGTGGACCTCGAGTCCGATGACGGTTTCGAGCCCGTTCACGGCTGCGGCTCACGAGACGGTAACAGGTGCGAAAGCGACTGTCTCGCGCGACCCACCAGGGTGTCTCAGCGACGTGTCAGAGGGTGACGGTACTCGAGAAGCTCCTCGAGCGCCGCGGCGATCCCAAGCATCTGCTCCTCCCTCCACCGACCGCACATAAGCTGCGCTCCGACCGGAAGGCCATCCACATTGCCGATCGGTATAGAGACCGCCGGGATCCCGGCGAGGTTCGCGGCCACCGTGTATACGTCGGACCGGTACATGTCATACGGATCCGCCTTCTCGCCGAATCGAAACGCGTGTGTCGGGGTGGTGGGAGCGAAGACGGCATCGACCCGGGCGAAGGCGCGCCCGAAATCCTCGAGGATCGCGCCGCGCATGTCGCGCGCCCGCCGGTAGTACGCCTCACTGTAACCAGCCGACAGCACGTACGTGCCCAGGAGAATCCTCCGCCTCACCTCATCGCCGAACCCCTCGCCTCGGGTGCGCCGTACCGCCTCCGAGTAGGCCACCGCACCTGAGCTGCGCAGGCCGTAGCGACTTCCGTCGTAGCGCGCGAGGTTGGCCGATGCCTCCGCCGGCGCGACCACGTAGTAGCAGGCGATGGCGGCGCTCGTGGTCGGAAGGGAGATAGGAACCACCCTGGCGCCCCCTCGCTCCGCCGTCTCGACGGCTCGCTTGAAGAGGCGACGACTTCGGCCATCGAGACCTGCCCCGAGGTACTCGCCCGGCACACCGATCACCGCTCCACTCAGATCAACGTCGTCGAGCGCGGCCGCCCGAGGAACCTCCTGCCGGCCGCTCGTGGCGTCATGTTCGTCGCAGCCGGCGATCGCCTCCAGCACGTGGGCGGCATCCCGCACGGACCGGGCGAACACGCCTATGTGATCCAAGCTGGACGCGAACGCGACCAGACCGTAGCGGCTCACGCGACCGTAGGTCGGCTTTACGCCGACCACACCACACATAGCCGCCGGCTGCCGTACCGAACCGCCCGTGGACGAACCGAGGGCGACCGGGACGACACCCGCGGCCACAGCGGCCGCCGAGCCACCCGAGCTGCCGCCCGGAACGCGATCCAGATCTACCGGGTTGCGTGTCGGACCGTACGCGCTCGTCTCGGTGGACGAGCCCATAGCGAATTCGTCCAGGTTCGTCTTACCGACAATCCAGGCACCGGCTCGCTCAAGCCGCCGCACAGCCGTAGCCGCGAAGGGCGACACATAGGCCTCCAGAATCCGGGAGCCGCACGTGGTCGGCAGTCCAAGTGTGCAGATGTTGTCCTTGACGGCGACGGGAATCCCTGCCAGGGGAGAGCCCGCTGGAGACCTGGAGGCAGCACGCCAGGCGTCGGGCGGCGGCTCCGCGAGGCTCAGGAAGGCGTGGATGGGACGACGTCCACTCTCCTGGTTTCGGGCGCGCTCGAGCGCCAGCTCCAGGAGCTGCCCCCCCACCTCGGGAGCCTGGCCGGCGAACTCATGCGCCGCGCGCAGCGAGCAGAGCGGATCGGTCACTCGTCACCCTGCCCTGCCCGTTCGCCGAAGACCCGGCACCGGGGCACTACGAAGAAGCCATTCCGCCAGTCGGGAGCGATGCCCGACAGGGGTCCGCTGAGGGAATCCGGGGCGACCGCATCGGGGCGCAGGCGCGGCTCGAGGCCGCGGTCACCGGGGGAGGGCTCAGCGGGCCGGTGCAGAGCCTCAGCGGACGCCTGAAGAGCCTCGATCCGTGCGAAGTCTCCGAGAACGACCCCCAATTCGGCGGCCAGGCGCCCGATCTCCGCTTCCGGCAATTCCAGGCCAGCAAGGTCGGCGAGGTGCCGAAGCTCCTCGGGATCGACGCGCCCAGCGTCATCCTTCCGCCGCCGTCCTGGGCTCACGGCTACCCCGGCGCTGGACGCAGGCCGGCGTGAGCCACCAGCAGCGTCTTCACCCCACCCCCGTCGAAGTCGATGCGAGCCTTGGCGCCCATGCCGTCACCGCTCAGCGTGACTACGGTTCCGTGGCCGAAGCGCGGGTGGACGATGCGGCCGCCTACCGTGAGCTCGAAGGGCTCCTGGCTCTCCGAGTAGTCGTAGACGGGCTCGGTATCGGCTCCCGCCGCGGAGCTGTCGATCCTCCCCATCGAGGGATCGTAACGCCAGCCGAAGTCTCCGCCGTCCGCCGTCGCGTCGAGACCACCGGACCAACCTGCCCCGGTCGCCCAGGTCGCACGCGGCGACGAGCGAAAACTCGAGGAGCCCCGTCGCCCCGGACGTCCCACCGTCGTCCCGGACATCCGGCGCTCGACGGCATGCTCCGGCAGGTCCTCCAGGAAGCTGGACGGAGCGCACGGCATCGAGCTTCCGGCCCTCCATCGCCGGGCAACGTGTGTGACCAACAGCCGGTCCATCGCGCGCGTGAGGCCCACGTAGAACAGGCGCCGTTCTTCCTCTACTCCCTCGGCAGTCTCGGCGGAGCGGCCCAACGGCAAGAGACCCTCCTCCACGCCGCCGACGAAGACCACGGGAAACTCCATGCCCTTAGCGTTGTGGAGCGTCATCAGCGAGACGACACCTTCCTCGGGATCGTACTCGTCGACATCGCTCAGGAGAGACACGTGTTGGAGAAAGAGCTCCAGACCTCCACCCTCCGTCGCTGCCTCCTCCTCCAGCGGCTCCCCCGAAAACGAGACCATCCCGGCGATCAGCTCATCCACGATGTCGAGTCGGTCCTCGCCGTCCTCCTCGGCCTCGAGGGCGCTACGAAGCCCGAACGCCCGGAGGCACTCCTCTGCCACGTCGACGGCCGAGGCCTCCGGCAGAAGGGATCGAAGCGACTCCATGCCTGCCGCGAACCTTTTCAAGGCCTTCGCGGCCGCGCCCGACAGACCCTCCACCTGGTCCGCACGCTCCGCTGCGGCGAGCAGGCTTCCGCCAGCCGCCGTACCGGGAGCGGCCCTCGAGCGGGCCGCCGCCAGCCGTTCCAAGGACACGGCGCCCACGCCACGCCGAGGCCATCCCACGGCCCGAAGGAAGGCTGTGTCGTCGGCCGGGTTGACGACGAGCCGGAGGTAGGCAAGCAAGTCCTTGACCTCCCGGCGCTCGTAGAAGCGAATGCCGCCCACCACGCGGTACGGCAATCGGGCCCCTCTCAGAGCATCCTCGTAGGCGCGGGACTGGGAGTTCGTCCGGTAGAGGATGCCGACATCTCCTAGCGTGTAGCTGTCCCGGAGCGACTCGATCCGACGGATGGTCCACACCGCCTCCGCCCGCTCATCTCGAAGCGCGGAAACCACCACCCGACGGCCGTCGGGTCGGTCCGTGCGCAGCCGCTTCTCCACCCTCGACCGGTTGCGGGCGATGATCGCGTTGGCCACCTCCAGAATGGATCCGGTCGAGCGATAGTTCTGCTCGAGACGAACGACCGTCGTTCCCGGAAAGTCCCGCTCGAAGTCCAGGATGTTGCGGATGTCCGCTCCCCGCCATCCGTAAATCGACTGGTCGTCGTCTCCGACCACGCAGAGGTTGCCGTGGACCTTGGCGAGCGCACGGACGAGACGGTACTGAGCCTGGTTCGTGTCCTGGTACTCGTCAACGAGGATGTACGCGAAGCGTCCCCCGTACTTCTCGCACACGAGAGGATCCCCCTCGAGGAGGCGAACGGCGCGAACGAGCAGATCGTCGAAGTCGTAGGCGTTGCAGCTGGCCAGGGTTCGCTCGTACGCAGGATACACCTCGGCCGTGACGCGAGAGAGCGGATCGAACGCGGTAACGGCGTAATCATCCGGCCCCACGAGAGTGTTCTTCGCATCGGAGATTCGGGCCCGCAGGGCAGCCGCGGCCCAGCGACGCGGGTCCACGTCGACCTCTTCCATCGCACGCTTCACCGCGCGTTCGGAATCGCTCTCGTCGTAGATCGTGAACGACCGGGTACGGTCGGTCCGGTCGGCCTCGAGGCGCAGGAGCCGGGCGCACACGGAGTGGAACGTGCCCGCCCACAGCCCCGCGGGCTCGTGTCCGACCAGGCCGGCTATCCGATGCCGCATGACCTCGGCGGCCTTGTTCGTGAACGTCACGGCGAGGATCCGGTGAGGCCGCACCCCGGTCTCCAGCAGCCGAGCGATCCGGGCGGTGAGCACGCGCGTCTTCCCGGAGCCCGCCCCCGCGAGCACGAGCAGAGGACCATCCCCGTGCTCGACCGCCGCCTGCTGTTCCGGATTGAGAGAGATCCTCACGCGTCTCCCTGCTGCGCGACCGGGAGCTCGATGCGGAAGCTGGCGCCCGAGTCGCTGTGCTCCAGCACGATCGAGCCGTCGTGCATGTCCTCGATGATGCGGCGCGCCAATGAGAGTCCCACGCCCCACCCGCGTTCCTTGGTCGTGAAACCGATCTCGAAGATCCGCTTGCGGACGCCCGCCGCGATCCCGGGACCGGTGTCGTGGACCCGGAAGGCCGCGCGCTCGAAGTGGACGCCGTCATACTCCACGACGACCTTGCCTTCCCGGCCGGCAAGAGCATCGAGCGCGTTCTTGATGAGGTTCTCCAGCGCCCACTCCAGAAGCGTCTCGTTTCCCAACACTGCGGGAGCATCGGCAGCAACATCGACCTCCAGAGACACCCGGCTGCCGAGGCTCGGAAGGCGCGCCTGAAAGTAGCGGCGAAGGCGCTGGGCGATCTCGCCGACATCCACGACATCGAGCCTCGGGTGCTGTCCGATGAGCTCGAAACGACGCGACACCTTGAGCAGTCGGTCCGTATCCGCCTTCATCTCCTCCACGAGATCGGGAGGGACCGCCGGAGCCACAGAGGCGCCTCCCGGCTCGATCTCCAACTCCAGCTGCTCGAGCCACCCCACGAGGGAGCTGAGTGGCGTCCCCATCTGGTGAGCGGACTCCCTCGCCATCGCCGACCAGATGCGTTCGCGCTCTCCTCGCAGCGATGCGAGGACGAGCCAGGCACCGCCCGCCACGAGAACGAAGAGGATCGACGCCTGCAGCCAGGGGATCCATCTCAGGCGCCGCAGGAAAATCGGTTCTCCGAAGTGGATCCGGAGGTTGTACTCCGCCGCCGTGACCGCCGGCGTGCGCGCATCCAGCTCCTCCACGTAGCGCCGAATCCGTTCCATCCCTTCCGGATCCCGCAGGTCCGCATCGAACGGGAGGTTCGCGACGGAGCTGGGCGTGCCCTCCAGGTCCGTCACCACGACCGGGATCGCCAGACGGTCAACCTCGCCCAGCACCTCGAAGAGGATCTCGTCGGTGAGCCGCTGCTGCTCCTTCGTGTCGGGTGCGCTCGTGGCCTGGAAGGTGAGGGCGTAGATCCGGCTGAACACGGTCGCGTCCATTCGGATGGCGCGTGCCATCTGCTGCGTGTAGACGAGGAAGGAGACGATCACGGCCGCGAAGGCGACCGCAATGGCGTACGGGAGTATCCGTCTGGTCACGATTCCAGCCGATCCGCTCCCAGGTAAGAGTGCAGCGCGGCCGGCACGATGACGCTGCCATCCCCCTGCTGGCCGTTCTCCAACAGAGCCACGATCGTGCGCGCGAGCGCCAGTCCGGACCCGTTCAGGGTGTGCACGAAGGCCGGTTTCTCGCGTGGTCCCGGCCGAAACCGGATGCTCGCACGCCGCGCCTGATAATCGCCGTAGCTCGAACAGCTGGACACTTCGAGCCACTCCCCAACGCCCGCCGCCCACACCTCCAGATCGTACGTCAGGTAGTTGGCGAAGCCGAGATCGCCGCCCGGCAGCAACACACGTCGGTACGGGAGCTCGAGCCTCTCGAGGATCCGCTCGGCATGTCCCGTCAGAGCCTCGAGCGCGTCATCCGAGCTCTCCGGAGCCACGAGCCGGACGAGCTCCACCTTGTCGAACTGGTGAACCCGGAGAAGACCTCTCGTCTCGCGCCCGGCAGCCCCGGCCTCACGGCGGAAACAAGGCGTGTAGGCCACGTACGCGCGCGGCAGCGACTCTCCATCGAGGATCTCATCGCGATGCAGATTCGTGATGGGCACCTCGGCCGTCGGAACGAGAAACAGGTCATCCGGATCGGTGCGGTACGCGTCCTCCTCGAACTTCGGGAGATGGCCCGTCGCCATCATGGACTCGCGATTCACGAGGTACGGCGGCGCTATCTCCGTGTACCCGTGCTCCTCCACGTGCGTATCGAGCATCAGCTGCACGAGAGCGCGCTGGAGTCGGGCACCGGCACCGGCGAGCAGCGGAAAGCCGGATCCGGACAGCTTCGCCCCACGTTCCATGTCGAGTATGCCGAGCGCGCTTCCGATCTCCCAGTGTGGACGAGGCTCGAAATCGAAGGAGGGCGGCTCACCCCACTCGCGAAGGACCTGCCCCTCTCCCTCGCCGCCCGGCGGGACCCGCTCGTGCGGCACGTTCGGGATCGTGAGAAGGAGAGACTCGAGCTCGGCTTCCACCTCCGCGAGATCCGAATCCAGTCCGCGTATCCGAGCCGCCACCTTCTGCATGGGCTCGAGCAGATCGGACGCGTCCTCGCCGAGGCGCTTGCGCTCGCCGATCTCGCGTGAGCGCTCGTTCCGCTCCGCCTTCAGGACCTCGACCTGGCCGATCAGCTCCCTTCGCCTGACATCGAGGGCCAGCGCGCCGTCGAGAAGGCTCCCAAGCTCCGGATCGCCCCGGACAGCGAGTCGCTCCCGGCATTCCGCCGATTTCTCGCGGATGTATCGGATGTCTAGCATGTGGCGAACGGACGTCCAGGAGCCGACGCGGTCAGAGTTCTCCCACCTCTCCGGGCACCAGAGAGCGGATCTCGCAGTTCGGATTGGCCAACCACTTGAACGTTACCTCGCCCCTCTCCCGATCGATCGCGAGAATCTCGAGCTTGCCGAAGCGACGCAGGTTGAACGAGCCGCACCGGCGTTGGCTCACCGCGGCGAGAACGTCCCCGACCTGAACCGGGACGGGCGCGTCGGTCACGTACCCGAACTCGGGCGCCTCGGTAAGATCGTCGAACGACTCGTCTACGATCTGGAGGCCTGCCGTGGATGGCGGCTCCAGAACAGCGCCGCGCGGAAACAGCTCGGCGACGCCCTGCTCGTCCAGCGCGAAAACGTAGTCCCAGTCCTGAGTCTGGTCGGTTCGAACCGCTCGCAGGAGTATGAGGCTGAAGGCCGAGGGCCCCGTCAGCGGCCCGACGAAGAAGTCCGCCAGGGTGGATTCCGACGGTTCATCCGGGACGGGAAGGCCGATCGGTGAGCTGCCGCAACCGGACAGCGTCCACGCGATCGCACCAACGGTAACCAGCCGAAATGTACGTCTCAAGTATCCTCCCGAAGCTGCCGATAGCTCGATCGCTCTTTGATGACGCCCACTCGCTCGAAAATGCCCGGCGGCGAGCGTCGGGTCAAGCAAGCTAAGTCGCTGCCTCGCTTGCGATTTCCGGGCGAGTTGGTTGACTCTCCATGCTCGGAGCCGGTACGTTCCCGACGCCGCCGACAGGAGCCTCGTGAAGACGAACAGCCAGTGAGCCAGCTCGAGCGTCCGTTCGCCGTCGTTCTGGCAGGCGGCGTGGGATCGCGCTTCTGGCCCGCTTCGCGTCCGGAGCGACCGAAGCAGCTTCTCCCCCTCGGCACCGACCGCCCGCTCATCGTCGACGCCGTCGCACGTGCGGTGGCGCTCGCGGGGCCCGAGCGCGTCCTCGTTGTCCTCGGGACGCACCTGGTCGATCCCGTCCTGGAGGCGCTCCCCGACCTCGAGCCGGCCAACCTTCTAGTGGAGCCCGAGGCGAGAGGCACCGGACCGGCACTCGCCTGGGCGGCTCACATCATCGCCGGGCGGGATCCCGAAGGGGTCATGGTCTCGTTACACGCCGATCACGTGATCGAGCCGCTCGATGAGTTCCTCGACACGATCGCTCGCGGGGTAGCCGCGACCGGAGGCGGGCGTCTCTTCTGCCTGGGAATCGAGCCCGACCGACCCGAGACCGGCTACGGGTACGTCCGGCTCGGGGCCGAGATGGCGCCGGGTGTGTTTGCCGCCGGCGAGTTCGTGGAGAAGCCTCCGCCGGAAACGGCCCGTGCGTACGTCGATTCCGGGGAGTACCTCTGGAACAGCGGAATCTTCATCTGGCGGGCTGCGGACCTGCTCACGGCGATCCGCACGCTCGCCCCCGAGATCCCGCTCGAACGCCTGGAGAACGGAGCCGCCGGGTTCTTCGAGGCATGCGCTCATGTGACGATCGACGTGGCGGTGATGGAGCGTGCGAGCCGGGTCGGCGTCGTGACCGCCTCCTTCGACTGGGACGATGTCGGCGGCTGGAATGCGCTCCGCCGCACCTGGCCGGCCGACCGGGATGGGAACATCGTGTTCGGCCCGGTCGACCTCGTCGACAGCGGCGACAACATCGTCTGGTCGGAGGACGGGAGCGTCACGCTGTTCGGCGTGCACGACCTGGTGGTCGTCCGTTCCGGCGACCACACGTTCGTCACGACGCGCGAGGCTGCGGCCGACATGAAACGGATTTTCGAGGCCACCGACTCACCGGAGGAGGCGTGAGGCTTTACATCTTCGACGACCGCCAGGCGGACGCCTGGCAGCCCTTCGCCCTCTCGCGACCCTGCTCCGAGCTGCTCTTCGGCGCGCTCCTGCTTCGCCAGCGTCTGGAGCGCTTCGCAGGCGCCGCCGCCGTCGGCCTGATCACCCGTCCCTGGCTCTCGTCCTACAGCGAGCCCGGCGTGCCGCCCGCGGCTTCCGCCGAGGAGATCGACAAAGCCGAAGACCGCCTCTTCCTGTGCGCCCGGGCGATCCCAGAAGCCGGCGAGCGTTTCGAGCCACCACCGACGGCCGCCACGATCCGGATCGGCGAAGACGTGATCGGAGCGTACGTCCCGGGAGGCGAGGATGGGCCGGATGCCTCCTGGTTCAGTGCGCCGGCTCCGATCCCGGGCGCGACCCAGGAGATCGAGGGCGATGTGCTGCAGCACGTGTGGGATCTGATCGTTCGGTCTCCGGAGCGAACGAGGGCGGATCTGGAAGCCGGCGCCGTCGAAGTCGGACCACCTCTCAGCTCGCCCCGCGGACAGCGGCTAGGCAGCGCCGAGCTTCTTCTGGCCGCGGACGTCCAGATCGAGCCCGGGGTCGTGTTCGACCTGCGCAGCGGCCCGATCTGCCTCGATCGCGGCGTCGAGGTCAGGGCCGGTGCCCGGCTCGCGGGACCCCTGTATGCAGGGCCCTCGAGCCGGCTTCTGGGGGGCTCGATCGCCGGTCTCTCGGCCGGTCCCTTCAGCTACCTGCGCGGCGAGATCGAGGGTACCGTGGTGCTCGGCTACACGAACAAGGCACACGACGGCTTCCTCGGCCACGCCTACGTCGGGCGGTGGGTGAACCTCGGGGCGCTCACCACGAACAGCGACCTCAAGAACACGTACGGATCGATCCGCCTTGCCGGACCCAACGGCGAGATCGACACCGGCCTGATGAAGCTCGGGTGCCTGATCGGCGACCACGTAAAGACGGCGATCGGAACGCTGATCGGCACCGGAAGCGTGCTCGGCTGCGGCGCCAACGTGTTCGGGGGATCCCCACCGCGATTCATGCCGCCCTTCAGCTGGGGCGATTCGGCCACCGAACACCGCCTGGAGGGCTTTCTGCGAACGGCGGCCGTGGCCGCAGAGCGCCGTGGGCTCCGGTTCGGCGAGGCCGAGCGCACCTGGTTGTCGGCCGTCTGGGAGGCCGGCCGGGCCCAGCGAGGATGAGCCGGGGCGGGCGAGCCGAGGAAGCGTGCGCGTAGCCGCGCTCGGGAGTGGCAGCCGGGGCAACTCGCTCCTCGTGGAAGGCGGCGGCACGCGGGTGCTCGTGGACGCCGGTCTCAGCGCTCGTCAGATCGGGCGGCGCCTGGCGATGCTCGACGTGGCGACCGAGGGCATCGCGGCCATCGTCGTCACGCACGAGCACCGGGACCACACGCGTGGCATCGGGGTCGCCGCCCGCCGGTGGGGCTGGCCGATCTACATGAGTCGCCGGACGGCGACGGTTTGCAGCGCCCTGCTCTCCGGCGAGGAGGAGATCCGAACTTTCGAGCGCGAGACGACGTTCAGCGTCGGGAACCTGGAGATCCGGGCGTTTCTCACGAGCCACGACGCCGCCGATCCGTTGGCCGTAACGCTCACCGACTCCGCCACAGGACTCAAGGTCGGCGTCGCCACGGATCTCGGCAGACCGACGGGAACGGTGCGAGACGCCCTTCGCGGCTGCCACTTCCTGGTCCTCGAGGCCAACCACGACGACCTGCTCCTGCGCGATGGACCCTACCCGTGGCCAGTGAAGGAGCGCATCGGCGGCAGCCGCGGCCACCTCTCGAACCGGATGGCGGCGGAGCTCGCGGCCGAGCTGCTGCACCCCGAGTTGGGCGGAATCCTGCTGGCGCACGTGAGCGAGGAGTGCAACGAGGGACGGTTGGCGCGCGAGGCGGTGGTCGGCGCCCTGGCAGACACCGGATACCGGGGGCTGATCGACGTGGCCACGCAGGAGCGCCCGACGCCGCTATACGACGTGAGCGCTCTACGGCATCGAGCCACTGGCGGTCGCCAGTTCGAGCTCTTCAGCGACCTGCTATAAGAGCCTCAGGACGTCGTTCGTGATCACCCACACCATCAGGCCGACTATCAGCACCATCCCCACCTGGGTCAGCCGGATACGCTGACCCGCGCTCAGCGCCCTGCCACGCACCGCCTCAAAAGCGAGGAAGGTGAGGTGGCCGCCATCGAGCACGGGAACGGGAAGCAGGTTCAGGATCGCCAGGTTGATGCTGATGATCGCCATGAAGCTCAGCAGCGGCCAGATGCCCGCGCGGGCCGCCTGGCCGGACAGCTGGCCGATGAGGATCGGGCCGCCCACCTCCTTGGCGCTGCTCTGCCCGCTCACGAGCTGGCCCAGGAACTCGAAGGTCGTGCGCACCCAGTACCAGGTGCGGTACGAGCCCTCCTCGATCGCTTCACCCCAGCCGAGAGACCGGTACCCGCCACCTGGGTCCGATCTCACGCCCAGCTGCCCGATCTCGACCGAATCTCTGATCACGTCGCTCCAGATCCGGACGCTCCGGGGAACGGCCTGGAGCGTGAGGCGCTCGCCGGCGCGATCGACGCCGATGCGGATCCGTTTTTCCGGGTTCTGCTTCACCATCAGCGAGAGCTCGTTGAAGCTCCGGATGCGGTTGCCTTCCACCGTGAGAATCAGGTCTCCGGGCCGGAAGCCGGCCGTCGCCGCCGGCGAGTCCTCCACGACATCTTGAATCAGCGGAAGCTGCATGCCCTGGGCGCGGGCCACGACGATGAAAGCGACGACAGCGAAGAGAAAGTTCATCAGGACGCCGGCGGAGATCACGAGTGTCCGGGCCGGCAGCGACTTGGCGTCGAAGTCACGAGGAGAGGGCGTCCGGCCCTCCGATTTCCCGCCCTCCAGCACGCCGATCCCCTCCTCCTCGATCATCCCCGCCATCTTCACGTAGCCGCCGAGCGGGAACCACGAGATCACATACTCGGTCTCCCCCTTCTTGAACCCGATCAGCTTCGGGCCCAGGCCGAGCGAGAAGCGCGGAACCTCGATATCCACGGCCTTCGCCGCCGCGAAATGACCGAGCTCGTGCACGAAGATGAGAACGCCGAGCACCAAGATGGTGGCCAGAATCGTTATGATCATAGGCTGCTATCACCCCAGCTGACGGCCTTCGGTTCCGCCGTGTCTCCACCCACACGGCACGCGGAGGGCCCGATTCGAGCCGGAACCCCGCCGCCCTGCTTGCACGATCGGTGCCCCGGCGGCCCGCCGGTGCCGACGCTGGCCAAGCAGGTCGCTGAAAAACCCTGGCGGGTCGCGTTACGAGCACCGTGGGGACAGATCCAAGGCGGCGCGACGAAGGCGATACCGTGCGTATCGGGGAGGAGCGGCAACGCCGGAGACGCCCCCACGCCGCCGTAACCCGCAGGGCGCATGGGGATTGGCTGGCGCCGACCTCCT
The DNA here is from genome assembly GCA_030636765.1 of Gemmatimonadales bacterium. Lineage (GTDB taxonomy): Bacteria > Gemmatimonadota > Gemmatimonadetes > Palauibacterales > Palauibacteraceae. The sequence goes on along the minus strand of DAOVWI010000001.1, from coordinate 37,171 downwards.
CTCGCTTCGCTCGCTCCGGTTGTGGCCGAATACGGCGTCACTCGTCGTCGACGATGCACAAGGCATCGACTCCTCTTCGTTCCTTGTCCTCGACTCACAAGACGGTAACAGGCGCGACAGCGACTGTCGCGCGCGACCCACCAGGGTTCTTCAGCGACCTGCAAGACGCTCACAGGCCGATCGCCATGAAGAACAGGTACGCGCCCGGGATTGTCCACAGGAGCGAGTCCAGCCGGTCCAGGAAGCCTCCGTGACCCGGCAGGAGCCCGGAGGCATCCTTCTGCCCACACTCCCGCTTGAGCGCGGACTCCACCAGATCTCCGATGATCGCGAGAAGAGCCACGAAGAACCCGAAAACCAGAAGCGTTGTCGGGCCGAGCCCCTGGATCACCGGTACGGGAACCAAGAGCCCGTACAGCAGGGCTCCGAGGGGTCCGGCAATCAAGGCGCTCACGGCGCCCTCGATCGTCTTGTTCGGGCTGATGGTCGGCGATAGCTGCCGACGCCCGAACGTCCTGCCGCCTGCGTAGGCGGCCGTGTCGGTGATCCAGGTCACAACGACGGGGTAGAAAAACAGTAGCGTGCCCTCGACTCTCCCCGGCAGGAACCACTCCCGCAGCGGAACCCCGAAACTGAGCAGGCCACCCAAGTAGAAGGCCCCGAACAGCGTGATCGCGGCGTTCGAGATCGGGCGCTCGGACGGCGGCAAACGAAGCGTCGCCACCGCCGAGCCGAGCGCGAGGAACGCCACGCACGCCGCCCACGCCACACCAAAACCGAGGGTTCGGACGGCGAGCGGAAAAGTGAGAGCCGCCAGGAGGCCAAGTCCGATGAACGGCCGGTGACCCGCCTCGCGCATCATGACGGCGTACTCCCAGAAGCCGACGGCGGCGAGGAAGCTCAGCCCGAGGGCGAGGATGACATCGCCTCGGTAGACGACTACGAGCGAAGCGGGAATGCCGACGGCCGCGACGACCAACCGGCGGCGTAGGTCCTCCTTCACCGGCGGCGCTCAGGCCTCGACTCGACCGTACCGACGCTCCCGGCGCTGGTAGTCCCGGATGGCCTCGAACAGGTGCGTGCGATCGAAATCCGGCCATAGGACGGGCGTGACGAAGAGTTCCGCATAGGCGATCTGCCAGAGCAGGAAGTTGGACAGCCGCCGCTCGCCCGAGGTCCGAATGAGGAGATCCGGATCCGGCACGTCCGCCATGTACAACTCCCGCGCGAAGCGATCCACATCCACGTCCTCCGGGGAGAGCCGTCCGGCGAGAGCCTCCACGACCAGCCGCTGGGCAGCCCGCGCGATCTCGGAGCGCGACCCGTAGCTGATGGCGAGGTTGACGCGAAGGGCCTCGCCACCCCGGGTCGCTGCCTCCAGGACCTCGACGGCCGACCGGGCCTCCGGCGAGATCCGATCCAGATCGCCGAACGCCGTGACCCGAACGCCGCGCTCGTGCAGCTCTTCCTCCTCGCTCGCCGCATACGTGACGAGAACATCCATCAACGCGGCAACCTCGGAGGCCGGCCGGAGCCAATTCTCCTCGGAGAAGGCGTAGAGCGTCAGGTAACGGATCCCGAGCTCGACGGAGCCGATCACAGCCTCACGAACGGACTTGATCCCCTGGTGGTGCCCCTGCGACCGCGGAAGCCCCCGGGCCTCCGCCCACCTTCCGTTCCCGTCCATGATGACGGCAACGTGAGTGGGGATCTCGCCCTGTAGGGCCTGCGCCAGGAGGCGCTCTCGGACCTTCACTTGTTCGCTCTCAGACATGGCGCCGCAACCTGCCACGCGCGGCCTGACGTGTCAAAGCCGCCCGAAAGCCTGAGGTATCCGAAGGCCCGTCATCCCGAGCCGGCAGATGCCCGCGCCTTCTGATACCTGCGAAGGCCCCGGACACCACCCCGGAAACTGTACGCCTCGTACCCTCGACCCTGCATCCGCTCGGCGAGGTGGGCGGTGAGAATGCCTTCGCCGCAGTAGAGGACATACGTCCGGTCCCGGTCGAGCTTTCGGAAGGCGCCGGTCAGCTCCTCGTACTCCCGGTGTAGAGCTCCCGGCCAATGCCACTCCAGGTACGAGGCGGCGTCGCGCGAGTCGATGACCACCGCATCCTCGGGCACGTCGCTCACGAACAGGTGCGATCCGACGAGCTGCGTCATGTCCAGGCCTCGCAGCTCGAAAACCTGCCGGTCGTCGACCGCACGCTCCAGGACGGTCCGATCGATCTCCCGTTCCTGCGCATCGACGACCTCGGGACGGGCGGCGGTCACGGGTCGTTCGGGGACGATCGCGCAGTACTCCCGTACGCGCGACGAGAGGTCATAGGTGCCGATCTCCCGGGCGCGATCGATGATCTCTTCCTTGTCGAAGCCTGCCAGCGGCCGGAGCACCGGTAGCGACGACACCGCGTCGATCGCCCTCAGGTTCGCCAGCGTTTGAGACGACACCTGGCCGACAGCCTCACCCGTCACGATGGCGTCCGCACCCGTTGCGGCAGCCACCCGACCGGCGGCGAGGTACATGAGTCGCTTGAGGGTCACCTGCCAGTAGGAAGGCTTTACGCTCCTCCGGAAATCGTCCATCACGGCCTCGAACTCGACGACGTGGAGCCGGGGCCGTGTCCCGTAGCTCCACAGATCGGCCAGCACCTTCACGACCTCGAGGGTGAGTCGCCTGTACGCGGCGCCTCCGAGGTTACAGAAGACGTACTCCAGCTCGACGCCCCGGCGCAGGGCCATCCAGGCCGCCACGGCCGAATCGTAGCCGCCGGAGATCAGAGCGACCGCCTTCCCCTGCACACCGAGGGGGAGCCCACCCGCACCTCGCACGGGCGTCCCGAAGAAGTAGACGTCATCGTCCCGTATCTCGACGCGGACCTCCACGTCCGGGCTCGAAAGGTCCACCGTGGCCCCCGGATTAAGCGCCGCCCCTAGCTCCACCTGCACGTCGTGGGAGCTGAAGTCGTGCCGCCCGCTGCGGCGGGCGCGCACGGCAAAGCTCCGGCCACGAACCACGTCCGCGTACAGCTTGGTCCCGAGCTCGACGATCGCAGGCAGCGAGGCGTCGCAGCGGCTCTCGATCACGGAGTAGGAGCTAATCCCGAACACCCGCCCGACGACGTCAAGGACCGCCTCCTCCGGCGATCTCACGAAGAGCCGGCTCCATTGGCGAGTCGTCTGGCATCGGAGGCCATGCGCCCTGCAGGCATCCAGGAGATTCCGCTCCAGGCGGCGCTGGAAGCGGCTGCGGGTGGGGCGAGCCTTCGTGCTCACCTCCCCGGCGAGCCGGATGAGGACCTCGAGGCTCTCGCTATCTCGGTAGGGCATCGCACATCGCACGAGGCAGGGGGGCGACAGGGCTCCGGTTGGGGAAACGTCGAGTGGCAGGGGCGGGATTTGAACCCGCGACCTAGGGCTTATGAGTCCCTTGCTCTACCAGGCTGAGCTACCCTGCCGGGTCCACCAAAAAAGCGGCCGGAGAACCCCCCGGCCTGCTTTGAAACCCACGCGCGGAGCTACTCCACCACGCCATGCAAGGCCAAATCTAGTCGCGGTTTGCCGGTCGGTCAATCCGTTCTTGATCGCTTCTGTCCACGGGAATAAAGCGGTACAGGCGCTCCCCGTCACGGATGAATCCGTATCTCTCACGTGCCACCCGCTCGATGGCTACGGGGCTCGCCTCCAGGCTGTCGGACCACGCCTGGAGCGAGTCCGTCACCACGCCAAGCGAGTCAATCCGGAGCTCGATCCGGCCCCTGTCGGTCCCGAGGTCGCGCAGATCGAGAGCCGAGTACTCGCCGCCGAGCAGGAGGTAGTATCCTCCAGCGAGCCAGAGGGTCGCCACCAGCAAGCGTAGGCCGATCCGCCGGAGTCTCTCAGACATGCGCCTCGGAACCGGTAAGCATCAGAAAGCGCGTCACCTTTTCCACGATCGCTACGCGTAGACGCTCGCGCCAGGGTAGAGCGCGGTATCCCCCAACTCGCGCTCGATCCGCAGCAGGCGGTTGTACTTCGCCACACGCTCGGAGCGGCAGGGAGCCCCCGTCTTGATCTGGCCGGCGGACGTGCCGACCGCCAGATCGGCGATGAACGTGTCCTCGGTCTCCCCGGACCGGTGGGAGATGACAACGCCGAACCCCGACTCCTGAGCCATGCGGACGGCCCGGAGCGTCTCGGTGACCGTGCCGATCTGGTTCAGCTTGATCAGGATGGCGTTCGCCGCGCTCTCCTCGAACCCCCTGCGCAGCCGCTCCACGCTCGTAACGAACAGGTCGTCTCCGACCAGCTGTACCCGCCGGCCGAGCCGCGATGTGAGCTCGGTCCATCCCTCCCAGTCATCCTCCGCCAGGCCGTCCTCCAGGGTGACGACCGGGTACTCTGAGAGCCACGTCTCGTAGAGCGCGATCAGCTCGCTTGCCACCAGGTCGCCGCGCTCGCCCTCGCTCGACAGCCGATAGGCGCCCGCGGCCGGATCGTGCAGCTCCGTCGCCGCGACGTCGAGCGCCACGGCCACGTCTTCTCCGGCCCGATACCCCACCTCAGCGATCGCTTCGACGATCAGGTCGAGAGCGCGGCGGTTCGACTCGAGATCCGGCGCCACGCCCCCCTCATCGCCCACGCCGGTCGATAACCCTTCCGCCGAGAGCCGGGCGCGAAGAGCGTGAAACACCTCGGCCGCCGCCCGAAGGCCCTCGGCGAAGCTGGCGGCCCCGACCGGCACAACCATGAACTCCTGGACATCGACGTTGTTGTCCGCGTGGGCCCCACCGTTGAGAATGTTCAGCATCGGAACGGGCAGGATCCATCTCCCGCTCTCCGCTTCTCCTCCTCCTTCCGCGTCCGCGGCCCGCCTCAGATACCGATACAGAGCCTCCCCACGTTCGAGCGCGGCCGCGCGCGCGAACGCCATCGACACGGCGAGAACAGCGTTGGCCCCCAGCCTTTCCTTGTTCGGGGTCCCATCCAGAGCGATGAGGCGCTCGTCCAGCTCTCGCTGTCCCGCCAGCTCGACCCCGAGGAGAGCTCCTCCGATCTCCCGGGCGACGTTCGTTACGGCTCGCGTGACCCCCTTCCCGCCGTATCGGTCGGCATCTCCGTCCCGCAGCTCGACCGCTTCGTGCCGTCCGGTCGATGCACCGCTCGGCACGGCGGCGCGCCCGCTCGCACCCCCTTCGAGCCGCACCTCCGCCTCGACGGTCGGGTTCCCCCGCGAGTCGAGGATCTCCAGCGCAGTGATGTCCGCTATGGCCGACAAGAGGCTCTCCCCCGAGATTCCTACATCGATCCCATCGTGCGACAACCGGTCGCGCGACCAAAGTTGCAGACGCACAGGGCTCGCTACAAGGCTCTCGACTCGTCACGGAGGAAGAAATGAACACGCCGATAAGGAGACCGCCGCTGGACCTGAGCAAGACCTTCCGCAGCGCCGGTGCGATCGGGGCCGGCGTCCTGGTGCTCGTCGTCGCTGTCGTGCTGCTGTTCGGGTTCAATCGCATCGACGACTTCGAGGTGGGGGTCAAGCGCAATCCGCTCACCGGGTCCGTGGACTCGCGGCCGTACCCGCAGGGCCTCTACCATTCGATCGTGCGATCGTGGACGAACTACAACCTCCGCGAGATTTCCTTCCCGCCCTCCGGCCAGAGCGAGCGGCTGGCGGCCCTGACGTCCGACCAGCTGTCGATTCAGGTGGACGCGGCGTACCGGTACCGGCTCAATCCGGACTCCGTCGTCCGCCTGTTCCTCACGGTTGGCGACACGCGGGCGATCCATAATTTCGTCTACAACACGTATCGCTCGGCCGTACGAGACGCCGTCGCCGAGGTCGTCGCGGCAAACATCCTCTCCGTTGAGCGGACCGGCATCAGCGGGCGAATTCGAGAGCTGATGGACGACAAGCTCACGCCGCGCGGGATCCAGATCACGGAGTTCTTCGTGCGCGAGATCGAGCCCCCGAACGCGCTTCGAGAGGCCATCGAGGCGAAGCTGGCGCGGGAGCAGCAGGTGCAGGCCGAGGCTTTCCAGACGCAGGTGGTCGAGGAGCAGGCCAACCAGAAGCGAGCCGAAGCCGCAGGAATCCGGGACGCCCAGGCGGTCATCGCGGCGAGCCTGACCGGCGTGTCCGGCCAGCGCTACCTGTACTGGCGTTACCTGGAGATGCTCGGTGAGGTCGCCGCAGGCACCAACAACCTGGTGATCGCACCGACGGAAGGCGGCATCCCGCTCTTCTTCACTCCGGGCCAGTAGCCGCCGAGAGCAACCGGACGATCTCCGCCCGGGTGCGGGCGAGCAGCTCGTCGCGATCCGCTGTCGTCAGACCGGAGAGAGGGATCGGCCCGGCACAGCGGATCTCGATGGGCTTAGGGCGGAGCCTGAACTTCAGCCGGCCGCCGCCGTCGTCCACAATGATGTCGCCCCCGCCGTCCACGGCGACCGGAACGAGGGTCGTCTGAGTCTCGATGGCGAGGACGAAGGTTCCTTTCTTGAACGGCTTCAGCCTCCTGTCGCGCGCCCGTGTCCCCTCCGGAAAGAGTCCGAGCGAGAGACCCTCCCGGAGCATGCGCTTCCCGGCGCGCCGCATCGCCTCGGCCGCCTGCACCCGGTCCTGGCGATCGATGAACACGTGACCAGCCGCCCGCATGGCCTGAGAGAGAATCGGGATCCGGGACATCTCCTTCTTTGCGACGAATCGGAGCGAGACCGGTAGCGTCGCGAACAGCGCCCAGATGTCGAACATCGACTGATGGTTGCTGACGAAGATCTGCGCACCGTCCGGCACGACATGCTCGAGGCCGGTGACGCGAACCTCGACGCCGGCGGCACGGAGGACGCTCCTCGACCAGTTGCGGTGCACCCAGTCGAACGTGCTCTTGGGCGCGCGCAGCAACCCGGCCACGATCGCCACCAGCGAGAAGAAGATCGTGGAGGGGACCGCCACGACGCCGAACACCAGCATGCGGATCACCGGGCACTCCCGGACGTGAAGTGGTCGTAGCCGTCCAGCTCCGGCGGCAGGGTCGCTCCCCGCGCGGAGACCCACACGACACCTGCGCCGTCCTCGACGCGGCCGACCCTGGTGAGGGGCAGCCCGAACTCCGTCCCGAACTCCGGGCGTACGGCTTCGATGCCTCCCGGCTCGCAGCAGAGAAGCAGTTCGTAGTCGTCGCCGCCCGCGAGAGCCAGGCGAAGTGCCGCATCCCTGTCGGCGTACTCGACCAGGACCGGGGCGAGCGGAACCTGGTCCAGGTCGATGACGAGCCGCATCTCCGAGGCCGCCGCGATCTGGCGCGCGTCACCCGCCACGCCATCGGAAAGGTCGATCAGGGCCGTGAGCCGCACCCGCTCCCTCAGCCACACAGCTTCGGCCAGCCTGGCCGGCGGACGCTCGAACGCGGCGCGTGCCCGCGGATCCGGCTCCATGGAGCGCTCCCACGCCCGAACCGCCGACGCGGCTCCGCCCACGGCGCCGCTCACCCACACCTCGTCTCCCGCTCTCGCCCCCGCGCGCGTCACCGGGGAACGGCACGCTCCAACCGCCATCACGTCGATCGCCACTCCGGCAGGAGCAAGGGCCAGATCACCGCCGAGCAGCCCCGCCTCGTGCCTCCTCAGGCAAACGCCTAAGCCCTCGCCGAGGGACGCGAGCGTACCCTGGTCGGTTTCCGGGGGGACCATCAGTGAGACGAGGACGCCGATCGGACGCGCGGCCATCGCCGCCAGATCGCTGAGCGCCGCTGCCGCCGCCCGGTAGCCGATCGCCTCCCAGCGCAGCCAGGCGCGGCGAAAGTGCACGCCCTCCACCGAAACGTCGGAGCTCAGAACGATCCGCTCTCCATCCAACGGCCGGAGCACGGCCGCATCGTCTCCCGGAGGGAGATCGAGCTCCGGCGCCGGCGCGCCGACCGCGGCGACGAAGGTCCGGATCCGGTCGAACTCGGGACCCGGCTTCATCCCGCCCATCTGTTTAGGGCTCCGCCGAGCCGCGCGCGGCGGGCAGAACGAACAGGTAGGGATACGCGACCGGCGATGTCGCTTCGACCCGGGCCCGCGCGAGGGGCAGGCGGTCGGCCAGGTCGCCCGCGGCGTGCCCCACAGGCTCCGGCGCCATCAGCGCTGCGTGGCCGGAGAGGTGGAGGGCGGCAGCCGCCGCGTCGGGGGCCCGCATGCCTGCCGCGAGGTAGGCTCCGGCGAGTCCGGTCAGAACATCGCCCACGCCCCCGGTCGCGAGCGCCACGTCGCCCGTCGTGGCCACGCGCAGCGGCTCGTTCCCCTCGGCCACGACCGAGGGGGCCCCCTTCAGGAGCACGGTGCATCCCAGGATCTCGGCCGCACCTCGCGCCGCGCCCATCGGATCTTCGAGCACGGTGCCCATAGGCTGGCCCAGCAGCCGGCTGAGCTCGCCCGGGTGCGGCGTGACCAGCGACCCTTCCGGCAGGCTGCCGGCAAGCTCAGCGGCCTCGCCCGCCCACGCGTTCAGGCCGTCGGCGTCCACGAGCGCCGGCCTCCCAGCCTCACACGCCCACCGGAGGATCGAGGCGACGAGCTCCCGCCTGCCCGTCTCCACCCCGAGGCCGGGGCCGAGGGCGACCGCGTGGGCCCACGACACCGCGTCCGCCACGGCCGCCTCGTCCTCCCAGCTCACGAAGATCGCCTCCGGCACGCTCTTCTGGACGATCTCCCGGTTGGCCGGATCGCCAACCACCCGAACGATGCCGGCGCCACCCCGGATCGCGGCGCGCGCGGCCAGCACCGAGGCCCCGGCCATGCCCTCCTGCCCGGCGACGATCGCCAGATAGCCAGCGCGGCCCTTGTGGGCATCCGCCGGTCTCGGCACGAGCATCTTCGCCACCCACCCATCCGTGATCGCCCGCGCACCCAGGGGCGACTCGGGAGGCGGAAAACCGATCTCGACTGCGACCAGCTCGCCGCAGTAGGCGCGGGCCGGAAAGCGGAGCAGGCCGAGCTTGGGCCACCCGAGGCTCACGGTGAGCTCCGCGCGAATGCCCTCGCCCTCGACGGCGCCCGTCGTGAAGTCGGCCCCACTCGGCCCATCCACCGCGACGATGGGCCGGCCGGCGGCGTTCGCCGCACGGATGATCGCAGCGGCAGGCTCGCGGACCGCGCCCCGAACGCCCGTACCCAGCACGCCGTCCAGCACCACGCCCGCCTCGGCCAGGCGCGCTTCCAGCAGATCGGCCTCCTGGAGCTGGAGGCCCCAGCCACCCAGCACTTCGGGCTCGGGCGGGGATGAACCGCAGCGCACAGCCCCCACGTCGCGCCCCCAGGCGATCAGGGTGCGAGCTGCCACCAGAGCATCGGCGCCGTTGTGACCGCTCCCGGCCAGCACGAGGACGCGCCCGGTGGGAAAGCGTCGTTGCACGGCATGGGCGATCTCGCGGCCGGCCGATTCGATGAGGGCCCGTTCCGGAATCGCGCCGGACTCCGTGGCCCGACGATCCAGCTCCGCCATCTCCGCGGCCGTGGGGAGCCAGATGACATGCCCCCCCACCGGTTGGGTGTCGCCGGTCAGGGGTCCCTCGTTCATGATCGCAAGCTCAATGGGGCCGGGGCGGCATGACGCCCAGACCGGGGACGGCGGGTCCCGCTACTTGAAGGATTGAGAGATATTGCGCCCGAAGCTGATCTCGCCGTTGTCGATACGAATGTTGTACCCACACTCGGGGTTCGAGCACACCCAGGCCTTGTACCGGATGGAGGCACCCTCTCGACCGTAGTCGGACAGCGGGATCAGAACGCCGCCGTTGCACTTGAGACACTGGGGAAACTGGGCCGAATTCTCCACTCGATCACCCCTCCCACTCGTTAACGAGTCGCCACGTTCCGCTCAGCGAGCGGCCGAAAGGCAACCTGGCACCTCTCAGCCACCCCACAGATAGCCTGTCTCGAATGCCTCTTCGAAGCTGAACAGGTCCTCGAAATCCTCGGGCGTGTCCGTCGGCTGCTTGATGAGTATCCCCGACTCCACGAGTAGGAACACGACGTTGCCCATGTCGGACGTGGAGTGTACGCCCCAATGCCGGAGCACGCTGCGTGCCATCGGTCCGAAGCGCACCAGAGCGAGGTCTCGAACCGCCTCCGCCAGCTCCGCTCCTGTGAGGTGGCGCGGCTGCTGCAGCTGCTGGATGCGATCGTGGAGCGCCTCGAGAACGAAGATGTACGCCGCCTCCGCGTAACGCGGGTTTCGCCGGGCAAGGCGACCCAGCACATCGGTTCCGGGCGTCGGACTCATCTTCGCTCTTCTCGCTTCCAAACCTCTCGGTCGGCTCGGCTTGCCGCCTCGAGCCAAATCTGACGGGCCGCTACGAGAGCGTCAAGTATCGTCGGGCTGGCGCTCAGGCCGGTATGAGGACGGTTCCCTCCGGCTCGGAGATGTCGATGCGCCCACCGGTGGACGTCAGAAGGACGTCGCGGAGGGAGTCCAGCTCGTGCTCCGCCACACCAACCTCGAGCTCGCTTCGCTCGAAGAACTCCTGACGCAAACGCACCGTCCGCGCCGCCGCAAGCGCACCCATGATCGCACCCGTGTCCTCGTAAGCGAAACGAAGGGCCAGCCGCTTCCCCCGAACAAACCGTCCGCGGGGCGTTCGCTCCAGGGCCGCGCGCCCGGCTTGGGCATAGGCGCGGGAGAGTGGTCCCGTGCCGAGTTTCGTGCCGCCGAAGTACCGGGTCACCACAACGGCTGCGTCCACCAGCGCGCTGTCCACAATCGCATCCAGTACAGGGCGACCACCCGTCCCGGCCGGCTCCCCATCGTCGTCAAACAACTCAGTGCCGTCGAGGAGTCGAGCGGCCAGGACGTGGTGCGTCGCGTCGTGATACCGGCGGCGCTCCTCCCGCTGATGCTCCCGGGCCTCACTCTCAGAGCTCGCCCGGCGGACGACGGCGATGAAGCGCGAGCCCCGCTCCCGATGCTCCGCTTCGCCGGCCCTGAGCGGCAGCACGACGAAGTGGGGGCGTCCGTCGGAGGAGTGAGTCAGCCGATCGAACCGGCGTCAGCCGGTTCGTACAGGGGGAATGCCTCACACAGAGCTCGGACCTCGGCCTGGACGGCCGCCACGTCCGGATCGCTTGCACCCGACCGAAGCACGCGGTCGATCATCCCGGCGATGGCGCGCATCTCCGTCCCGGTCATGCAGCGCGTGGTGACGGCCGACGTTCCGATGCGGATCCCCGACGTGACGAAGGGCGAGCGCGTCTCGAAGGGAACCGTGTTCTTGTTCACGGTGATGCCCGCCCTCTCGAGCATCTCCTCGGCGTCCTTGCCGGTCAGGTCGGTGTTTCGGAGATCCACCAGCAGCAGGTGGGTGTCCGTGCCGCCGGACACGAGCCGGTAGCCGCGCCGACCGAGCTCCTCGCCCAACGCCCGGGCGTTCTCGACCACTTGGGCCGCGTAGGCGCGGAACTCGTCGCTCCCCGCCTCCCTGAGTGCCACCGCCTTGGCGGCGATGACGTGCATCAGGGGCCCACCCTGCATGCCCGGGAACACAGACTTGTCGATCGCCCGGGCGTGCTCCGCCCGACACAGGATCAACCCGCCCCGGGGCCCTCGAAGCGTCTTGTGGGTTGTCGTCGTCACGACGTCGGAGTGGGGCACGGGCGACGGATGCACTCCCGCGGCGACCAGGCCGGCGATGTGCGCCATGTCCACGAGCAAGACCGCGCCGACCTCGCGCGCCACACTCGCGAACTCCTCGAACGGCAACACGCGAGGGTAAGCGCTCGCGCCCGCCACGATCATGGCGGGGCGTTCCCGAAGCGCTGTCTCGCGCACCGCCTCCATGTCCACGCGGCCATCGGTCTCCCGGACGCCGTACGCGACGACCCGGTAGAGCTGGCCGCTGAAGTTCACGCGCGATCCGTGGGTGAGGTGACCCCCGTGGGAGAGATCCATGCCGAGGATCGTGTCGCCCGGCTCCAGGAAAGCGAAGTACCCGGCCATGTTCGCCTGGGACCCGCTGTGCGGCTGCACGTTCGCGTGTTCGGCGCCGAAGAGCTCCATGGCTCGTCGGCGGGCCAGGCTCTCGACCTGATCCATGTACTCGCAGCCGCCGTAGTACCGCTTGTCGGGATAGCCCTCGGCGTACTTGTTGGTGAGCACCGAGCCCATCGCCTCGAGCACCGCCGGCGAGACGAAGTTCTCGCTGGCGATCAGCTCCAGGCCCCACCTTTGCCGCCCCACCTCACCCTGGATCGCCGCGTACACCTCCGGATCCGTCTCCGCCAGCATTCCCTCCGGGGTGGGCCAGGAGGGCGCCGTGGCCGCGGCTCCGCATTCTACCTCGCTCATTTCACTCATCCGGGTCAGAGACCCGCCTCGATGTCGGGAACGTTTCAGATGTGCCGTCAGACATGCGATCTGTGCAGCTTCGCGACCTGATCGACTCGCCGCATGGCGAGCCGGTCCGCCGCCTCGGCGCTCGTCAGCCCCTCCGCCTCGGCCAGCTCGAAGATGCGCAGGATCACGTTGTAGATCTCGCCAGCCTTTCGCTGCGAACGCTCGAGACTCCAGCCGACGAGCTCGGAGTACACGTTGATGAGCCCTCCGGCGTTGATGACGTAGTCCGGAGCGTACAGGATACCGCTTTCGCGGAGTCGCTCGGCGTCCTCCTCGGTTTCCAGCTGGTTGTTCGCCGCGCCCGCCACGATGTTCGCCCGCAGGCTGGGGATCGTGCGGCTGTTCAGCACCGCGCCAAGCGCGCAGGGCGCGAAGATGTCGGCTTCCACCTCGTAGATCTCGTCCGGACCGACGGCGACGGCCCCCAGCTCGTCCACCGCGCGGCCCACCTTCGCGTGATCGATGTCGGTTACGAAGAGCTTCGCCCCCTCCTCCGCGAGGTAGCGGCAAAGGTGATATCCGACGTGTCCCACCCCCTGCACCGCCACCGTCTTCTTATCGAGGTCATCGTCGCCGTAGCGCTTGAACGCGCACGCCTTGATCCCCCGGTAAACGCCGAAGGCGGTGACGGGAGAGGGATCGCCCGAGCGGCCGAGGATGCCGACCACGTACTCCGTCTCCGTGTGAACGTAATCCATGTCCTCGACGTTCGTTCCGACGTCCTCCGCCGTGATATAGCGTCCGCCGAGGCTCTCCACGACGCGGCCGTGGGCCCGCATGATCATCTCACGATACCGCGTCTGGTTGTCGCCGATGATGACCGCCTTCCCTCCCCCGAGATTCAATCCCGCGATGGCCGCCTTGTAGGTCATCCCACGAGAGAGCCGGAGCACGTCGACAAGCGCGTCGAGATCGGTCTCGTAGCTCCAGAACCTCGTGCCGCCGAGCGCCGGACCGAGCGTCGTGTCATGGATCGCCACGATGCCTCTGTAGCCGCAGGAGGGCTCGCAGCTGAAGATGACCTGCTCGTGGCCATACTCAGCGAATAGATCGAAGAGCTGGGTCTTGCCCAGCCCCGTAAGCTCGACGGTCTCGTCGATCACGTCCGTGGGGTTCATTGGACTCCGTCCCTTTCCCTATAGAGCTGTCCGGCGATGATCCAGCGGTGGATCTCGCTGGTGCCTTCGTAAATCTCCGTGATCTTCGAGTCGCGGAACAGCCGCTCGACCGGGTACTCCCGGCTGTATCCGTACCCACCGAACACCTGCACCGCCTGCCGCGCGATCCAGACCGCGGACTCGCTCGCCGTCAGCTTGGCGGTGGAGGACAGGCGACGGCTACGCGGATCCCCGGCCTCATGCGCCCGGCCGGCTCGCTCCAGAATGGCCAGAGCCGTCTCGTAGCGCCGGCCCATCTCCGCCAGCTTGAACTGGATCCCCTGGAAGTCGCGAATCGGTGCTCCGAACTGACTTCGCTCCTCCGCGTACCGCAGCGCGTGCTCGAGAGCCGCCCGGGCGATGCCGACCGCCTGAGCGGCGATCCCGAGCCGCCCACCCTCCAGCGCCGCCAGCGCGTAGCGGAAGCCGCGGTTCGGCTCGCCGATCAGGTGCTCGGGGCCGAGGCGGAGATCGTTGAGGGACACTTCCACCGTCTCCGAACCGCGAATGCCCATCTTGCGTTCCTTCTTGCCCGGGCAGTAACCGGGGGCATCCGTCGGAACGAGAAAGGCACCGATACCGCGCGACCCGCGTCGATCGTCCGGCGTATCGGTGCGGGCGAACAGAAGCACGAGATCCGCCGACGCCCCGTTCGTCACCCACGCCTTCGCCCCGTCCAGCACCCACCCATCCCCGTCGCGGCGAGCCTGTGCCGTCAAGCCGGCCGCGTCGCTGCCCGCCCCCGCCTCGGAGAGCGAGAAAGCACCCAGCAGCTCGCCGCGCGCCATCGGCCTGAGCCATCTCTGTTTCTGCGCCTCCGTGCCGTGCCGCAGGAGGATCTGCGTCGGAAGCGAGTTGTGCACGCTGATCGAGACGGAGACCGATGGATCTCCCCAGGCGATCTCCACGAGCGAGTAAAGGTACGTGAGCATGTCCAGCCCTAGCCCGTCGTACTCCTCCGGGATGAGCATGCCGAGGAAGCCCAGCTCGCCGAGTTGGTCCACGACGGCTCGATCGAAGCTCGCCTCCTCCCGATCTCGTCACTCCGCATGGGGCCGCAGCTCCGACTCCGCGAAGGAACGCGCGAGCCCGCAGATCTGTCGCTGCTCTTCCGTCGGCGTGATGCCGAGGTGTGCTCGTAGCATCCTCTAGCTGTCGTACCGGTAGAAGCCGCGGCCGCTCTTCCGGCCGAGCCGTCCCGCCGCCACGTACTTCCTGAGCAGCGGGCAAGGTCGGTACTTGTCATCGCCAAGATCCCGATGAAGCACTTCGCAGATCAAGAGACACGTGTCGAGCCCCACGAGATCGGCGAGCTGCAACGGACCCATCGGGTGGTTCATCCCGAGCTTCATCACCGTGTCGATCGCCTCGGCCTCGGCCACGCCCTCCATGAGGCAGTACACCGCTTCGTTGACCATCGGCATGAGGATCCGGTTGGAGACGAAGCCGGGGTAATCCTGGACCTCGACGGGCGTCTTCCCGACCCGCTCGCACACGTCGGTCGTGAAGCGAGTCGTCTCGTCGCTCGTCTCCAGACCACGGATCACCTCGACGAGCCGCATGACCGGCACCGGGTTCATGAAGTGCATGCCGATCACCCGCTCCGGCCGCTTCGCATGAGAGGCGATCTCCGTGATCGAGATCGAGCTCGTGTTCGTCGCCAGGACGGTCCGCTGGCTGCAGACGTTTCCGAGTTGTTCGAAGATCCCGCGTTTGAGCTCGATCCGTTCCGGAACGGCCTCCACCACCAGCTCGGCACCGGCGAGATCGTCCAGCCGGGTCGCCGCCCGGATTCGCCCAAGCGTGGCCACGGCATCGGCCTCCGCGATCACCTCCTTCTTCACCTGGCGCTGGAGGTTTCGCTCGATCGTCTGCAGCGCGCGGGCCAGTACTTCCTCGTCGACGTCGACCAGCGTGACGTCGATGCCGGCCTGCGCGAACACGTGGGCGATCCCGTTTCCCATCGTGCCTCCGCCCACGACGCCCGCGTGCTTGACGTCCTCCGCCTTCCAAACGACCTCGGCTTGCTTGAGGTTCTCCTGAGCCAAGCTTCTCTCCTCTACTCTCTAGCTCTTTGCGCCGGGCCTCTGCGCCGGACGGCCGGCGGCCGGAGGGCCAACACCCGAAGCGCCGGCTGGGTTCGCCGACTCCGGACTACCCACACGATGCCGGCCAGGGTGGCCGCAGTCACCAGCAGGCTGCCCTCCGGCCCGAACGCGCCACCCGTCAGAGGGCTGGCCCTGTCCACGACGGCGTCGAAGCCGGGCGTGTCGAACGAGAATCCCGGCGTGGAGTCGTCCAGGCCGCTGACAGGCAGGTCCGCAAGCACGCCCATCATCCAGTTCCAGCCGAAGTGGAGCCCGGTCGCAAACCACAGGCTCATCGTCCGCCAGAGAGCCGCGCCAAGGAGAACTCCCGCCAGGGCGATGTTCGTCAGCGCCAGGAGCGAGATATGCGGGTTCAAGCCGTGCAGGGCGGCGAACACGACCGCCGTCACCAGGATGGCGGGAGGACCGCCCAGTGCCTCGGCCATCACCTGGAGCAAGTAGCCCCGCAGCAGCAGTTCCTCGGCAAACGCCGCGAGGACCATGAAGGCGCTGAGCTCCAAGAACACCATCACGCCCTGGCCAACCGGAGCGGGTGTCCGCACCCATACGACGACACCGGCGGCGGCCATCGCCAGCACTACGGCACCCATCAGGATCGTGCCGAACGCGGCCCCGCGGCCGAACGAGCCCGGGAGGAGTCGGTCGACCGGCAAGCCCAACGCCGCCAGCGGCATCCGCTCCACCCGCTCCATCATGATCCAGCTCGCGAAAACGACGGCCAGGAGCGGCGAGACGAAGCCCCAGCGCTCCGGCCAGGCACCGCTGACCCACGGGGCGTTCAGCCAGACCGCCAGCAGGCTCAAGACGAGGAGCGCCGCCAGGAAGATGGCCACGAACAGCGCCAGCCGCCAACCGGCGCGAAGGCGGCCTTCCGACCCTCGCAGGATCACGACGAGTCGGCGCTGAAGGGCGGCTCCGAAGAGAGCCCCGCCATTCTCAGGACCGGCCGGGCTATCCGAACGTCCGGCGAAAGCGACCCTGGAAGCGGCTGCCGATGAGGACCGCGAGAGCCACCTTCAGCAGGTCTCCTGGAAGGAAGGGAAGCACGCCCGCGCGAAGAGCGGCGTCGCCACCCACCACCAGCGCCAGCCAGGCAGCGCCGCCCAGGTGGATCATCGCCACGGCAAGCCCCGCCCCGAGCAGCATCGACCCGACACGCGGCGACCTCCACGCGAACGCCCCGGCGATCGCCGCCGCGGCCGGGAACGCGAGAAGGTAACCGCCCGTCGGGCCCAGGAGGTACGCAAAGCCGCCTCCGGCGTAAAAGACCGGAACGCCCGCGAGCCCGGCGGCCAGATAGAGGATCTGGCTCGCCGCGCCCACGTACGGGCCGAGAACGAAGCCCGAGAGAAGCACCGCGAGCACCTGGAGCGTGAAGGGCACCGCCGTGCCCGGGAGCGGCACGGCGAGCCGCGCGCCGGCTGCCGTCAGGACCGCAAACAGAACCGCGCCGGCCGCCCACACCAAACCTCGGCGCCGCACGGTCGCCACCGGGCCAGCGCCATATCGTATTGTCTTGTCAAATGATAGCATAAGTAATCTTATACGAGTTCTATGCTCATTGCCACCGCGTTACCTCCACCCAGACAGAGCGTCGCCAGCCCTTTCTCGACATCCCGATCGCGCATCGCATACACGAGCGTCGTCAGGATGCGGGCCCCGGATGCTCCGATCGGGTGGCCCAACGCCACGGCCCCACCCCTCACGTTGACCCTGTCCCAGTCGACACCCAGCTGTTGCCCGTCGGCTAGAGCCTGGACGGCGAACGCCTCGTTCATCTCGACGAGTCCGTAGTCGTCTATCGATGTGCCTTCCGCCTCCATCAGCTTCTGCACGGCCACGACAGGGGCGAAGAACAGGTCGCGGGGGGCCGTCGCGCCGACCGAATATGCCAAGATCCTTGCAAGGCTGTCCAGGCCGTTCGCATCCGCGTATGCCTCGGACGCGATGACGGTGGCGGCGGCCCCGTCGTTCAGCCCCGGCGCGTTCCCAGCGGTCACGCTCAACTCCTGCACCTCGGGCGGCGCGTCGGCGCCGAACGCGGGCTTTAGTTTGGCCAGCGCCTCCAACGACGTCCCGCGACGCGGGGGCTCGTCGGCCTCCACCACGAGCGTGCCCTTCCGGGTCGGCACCTCGACCGGAACGACCTCGGCCTCGAACTCGCCCTCGTCGATCGCCCGAATCGCCTTCTGATGGCTGGCCAGCGCGAACTCATCCTGCTCCGCCCGGCCGATCTCGGCCCGCATCGCCGTGTACTCGGCATACCCCCCCATGTGGCATTCGCCGAACGAGCACCAGAGACCATCGTTGATCAGCGAGTCGGTGATCTGCCGGTCCCCGAACTTGACCCCATCGCGATAGCCGCGGAGCAGGTACGGCGCGTTCGACATCGACTCCATGCCGCCGGCCACGATCACCTGGTTGTCTCCGGCACGGATCGCCTGCGCCGCCAGCATCACGGCCTTCAGTCCGGAGCCGCACACCTTGTTGACGGTGACGGCCGGCACCGTTTCTGGTATGCCGCCCAAGATCGCCGCCTGACGGGCGGGGGCCTGACCCACGCCCGCCTGCACCACGTTCCCCATGATCACGTCCTGCACATCGCCGCTCGGGATGCCGGCCCGCTCCACCGCGGCCTCGATCGCCCTGGCCCCGAGCTGGGGCGCGCTGAGGGGCGACAGGCCGCCCAGGAAGCGTCCCGTCGGCAGGCGGGCCGCGCTCACGATCATCGCCGTGCGTTCCTTATCCTTCATCTTGTCCGTCATTATCGCTGTCCTTTCTCGGCTCGCCGACGGCCTCTCCGTCGGGAGCGTCCGCACCGTCGGATCGCGGCTCCGCCAGCTCGCATCCGTCACGACCGTCCCGCGGCCGGGCCACGCCCGCCGCGACCACCGGATCGTGACTGAACACCATGAGCCAGCCTTCGGATCCAGCGCGCGTCAGCCACTCTCGCTTGCTCTCCAGCGTGACCAGCGGCTCGACGTCGTAGCCCATGATCCAGGGCAGGGGCAGGTGGGCGCTCGTCGGGGCCAGATCCACGGGAAAGAAGACCGTCTGATCCCCTGCCTCCACGAGCACCGACTGATGATACGGCGTGTGGCCCGCGGTGCGGACGACTCGGATCCCGGGCACGACCTCGACATCCTCGTCCACCAGCTCAACCTGACCTGCCTCGGCGAGCGGATCGAAGTGCTTGCTCATGTAGCTGGCCCGAACCCGTTCGTTCCTCTCATGAGCGAAGTCCCACTCCCCGCGCCGGATCACGTAGCGGGCGTTTGGAAACGAGGGCCGAATCAGCCCGTCCTCGCCCAGGGTCGTGCTGCCGCCCGCGTGGTCGAAGTGGAGGTGCGTGCAGACCACGACGTCCACCTCCCCCGGTTCCACGCCGGCCGCGCGCAGGGAGTCCTCGAGCCTCGTGGGCCGGCCGTCGTTCTCCACCCCGTAGATGTCCAGGAACTTGTCGTCTTCCTTGTTCCCGAGGCCGGTGTCGACGAGCACACGCAGCCCCCCGGTCTCGACCAGCAGGCAACGCATGGAGAGCTGGATGCGGTTCCGCTCGTCGGCCGGAATGCGTCGACTCCACAGCGGTTTCGGCACGACGCCGAACATGGCGCCGCCATCGAGCCACAGGCGACCGGCGTCGATCGTCCGCACGCGGATTCCGCTCGCCTCGCAGACGATCATGGCGCCACCTTCCCGCCACGCCCGTGACGCCGCTTCGGCCCGCGGCGACCCCTTGACCCGCGGCGACCCAGCCAGCTCTGCAGCTCCCCCCACCGCCCGACGCCCTGACGGTCGGCCTCCTGCAGGAGACGCAGCAGGAGCAACGCGGTGGCGCGGGCGTCGCCCTCCGCCCGGTGGCGGCCCTCGATCTCGATCCCGTAGAAAGCCGCCAGAGAGTCGAGGCCCCGCCGCCGGACGCCGGGGAGGGCCTTGCGGGCCATGCGGACGGTGCAGAGCCGCGGCCCGCTGGGGACGATCCGGCGGGCCCGTCGCATCTCGGCGCTCACGTACGCCCAGTCGTAGGCGGCGTTGTGGGCCACGAACACCCTGCCCTCCAACCTGCGTCGCAGCTCGTCGCAGACCTCCTCGAAGCGGGGCGCCGATGCGACCATCTCCTGGGAGATACCGGTCAGGCCGGACACCCAGCGTGGGATCGGGCCGCCCGGGTTGATGAGCGTGGCAAACTCGTCCCGAAGGGCTCCCTCCCTCACCTGGACGGCAGCGATCTCGATGATCCGGCCTCCCTGCGAGACGGGCATGCCCGTGGTCTCGACGTCGACCACGACGTAGCTGAGCGAATCGAGAGGCCGGTCCTCCCGGCCGGCGTCGGCAGCCAGGCGCCATACGCCATCGGCGTCCACGCGGACCCGGTGGTCCTCCGCCAGGAGCTCGAAAACCATGCGGGCGGCCAGCCCCGGGGGACCGCTTCGGACCCCGAACACGCGACCGGCGATCCGGGACGTCGACTGCGGCCCTTCCTCGATGAGGTCCATGGCCCGGGAAAGGAGCGATGAGCTCTCCGAGAACCGCACGCCCGCGCCGGTCATGCCCGATTCCGTCCGACAGAGCCGCCGGTCATGCGAGCTCTAGGAGCCTGTCCGAGTAATGGGGCGAGCCGCGTTACGAGCGGAGGTGAGCGCGAACGTGAGCCTCTCCAACTCGAGCGCGAGATCCATCGTCCGTACGACCATCGGGTCTCGGTCTCCAAGCTCGATCGGAGCGAAGCTGAGAACGGCCGAGACGCCGGCGTCCGCCAGGCAGCTCGCGATCCGCTCCGCCTCCTCGGGCGGCGTAGCGATGATGCCGATCTCCACCCCTCGTTCCCGGACGACGCCGGGAAGCGAGTCGATCGATCGGATATCGATACCGTTGAGCTCGGTGCCCACTTTGCCCGCGTCCACGTCGAAGGCCGCCACGACGTCGAAGCCTCTCTCGCTGAGCCCCCGGTAGCCGAGAAGCGCGGAGCCGAGCTTCCCGACGCCTACGACCGCCACCCGCCAGCGCCGCTCGAGACCAAGGATGCGCTCGAGCGTATCGATCAGCTCGGGGACGCTGTACCCCCTGCCACGTTGCCCGAACGAGCCGAAGAGACTCAGATCCTTCCGAACCTGCGCAGACGTGGACCCGCTTTGTTCGGCCAGCTCCTGGCTGGAGATGAGCTCCCGCTCCCCCGAGATCCCTTTAAGCAGACGCAGGTACAGCGAAAGGCGGCGAACGGCCGATTCCGAGATCTTGTTCATGCTCCCTGGCGGCTTGTGAAAACCTTCACAAGCAACCTATCCGGGAGCACGGCTCTTCTCAACAACTCGGATCGCCGCTCCGCTCCCGCCCCATCCGATCGAGGGCGCGTGCGAGACTCAGGAACGTCGCGGGATCGAGCGTCTCGGGACGGGTGTGCGGATCGAACCCCACGGCGACGGCCACCTCGGCCACTTCCTCCGGCCTCAGACGATACTCGGGCGCCGAGCGGAGGATCTTCTGCAGCTGCTTACGACGCCAGCCAAACGCCACCCGTGTGAGCTGCCGGAGCGCCATCTCCTCCTCCGCCGGGAGCGCCTTCAGGGCCGGCTCGATGACGACGACCGCCGAATCCACGGCCGGCACCGGCCGAAACGCCATCCGGCCGATGCGGAACGCGACGCGCGCCGTTCCGCGGACCTGGACGCCGACGCTCAAGGCTCCGTACACCTTCGTTCCCGAGGCCGCGACGATCCGCTCGGCCACCTCGATCTGCACCGTGACGACAACCCGCGCGGGCGACGGCCGGAGCTCGAGAATCCGGAAGAGCAGCGGCGTCGTGATGGCATACGGCAGGTTGGAGAGCACCCGGTACGTCCGCCCTGTCGGCACGAGGGAGGTCAGATCCAGCTCGAGGGCGTCCCCGTGAACGACCCGCACGCCGGCGCAGCCGGCGAAGCGGGACTCGAGGCCGGAGACGAGACCGTCGTCCTTCTCGACCAGCACCAGTTCGGCCACGCGGTCTACCAGGAGCGACCCGAGCTCCCCGTGGCCCGCCCCGATCTCGAGCACGGCGTCCTCCGGGGAGGCCTCCAACTCCTTCACGACCTTGCGTCGCAGATTGGGATCGGTCAGGAAGTTCTGGCTGAGGGATCGCTTGGCGCGCACGGTCGTGGATCGCTCACTCCGCCATCAGGGCCGTGATGCAGGCGACATGAACGATGTCGTCGACGCTGGCCCCTCGCGACAGGTCGTTCAGCGGCCGGGCGAGGCCCTGGAGGATCGGTCCCAGCGCCTCTGCCCCCGCGAGCCGCTGCACGAGCTTATACGCGATGTTCCCGGCATCGAGATCCGGGAAGATCAGCACGTTCGCCCTCCCGGAAACCGGTGAATCCGGTGCCTTCATCGCTGCCACCGCCGGGACGAGAGCGGCGTCCGGCTGAAGCTCTCCATCCGCGGCGATCTCCGGGCAGCGCTCCCGGAAGAGCCGGAACCCTTCACGCACGCGATCGACGGCCGGGCCCTCCGCCGATCCGTGAGTCGAGAAGGAGAGAAAGGCGACGCGGGGCTCGTCCCCGACGATCAACCGGCGCGCCCGGCCCGCCCCCTCGGCGATCTCCGCCAGCTGAGCGGGCGTGGGATCCGGCACCACCCCGGCGTCCGCGAACGTCAGCACCGCGGACCCGGATGGGGAGGGCTCCCGCAGCAGCATGTAGAACGCGCTGGACACCGTAGCGGTGCCGGGCGCCAGGCCGACGCAGCGGAGGCCCGCCCGAATCACCTGCGCGGTCGGCGTGCCCGCGCCCGCCACGGCTCCGTCCAGCCATCCGGCGCGCAGGAGGCGCGCCGTCAGGTGCACGGGAGAGCCCGGATCGCATCCCTCCGACTGCTCGCCGGCGGCCGACTGCTCACCGGCGTCCGACTGCTCACCGGCGGCCGACGCGACCACGGAGGGAGGACGCTGCACGTCCACACACTCGACCCCGGGAAGACGCGCCCGCAGCAGCCGAAGCTCGGCCTCGTTTCCCACCGCCACCGGACGCACGAGGCCGCACTCCGACAACCGGGCCATCGCTTCGATCGTGCGGCCGTCGCCCGCTTCCGGAAAACCGATACGACGAGGCGCGGCACGCGCCCGTTCCTCCAGGGAGCGGAGAAAGCCGTCCCGGGCGGTCACTCGCCGGCGACGCTCGGTCCCACCCGCTCGATGAGGGCATCCAGCACGACCGGAGGGACGAAGTCCGCCACCCGGCCTCCGAGGCGCGCGACCTCCCGGACGAGCGAGGAGCTGAGGAAGGTGTACTGGCTGGCCGGCGCCATGAAGATCACCTCGATCTCCGGCCACAACGAGCGGTTCATCAGCGCCATCTGGAACTCGTACTCGAAGTCGCTGACCGCACGGAGGCCGCGGATGATGATCGGCGCGCTCATCGACCGGGCGAAGTCCACCAGGAGACCCTGGAAGGACGACACCTCCACCCGCGGCTCGTCCGCGTACACGCGCTCCAGCAACTCGACCCGCTCTTTCACCTCGAAGAGAGGCTGCTTCACCTGGGTTGCCGTGTAGGCCACCGTCACGATGAGCCGATCCACCAGCTTGAGGCTCCGGCGCACGATGTCATCGTGCCCCAGCGTGAGGGGGTCGAACGAGCCCGGATACACCGCGGTCCTCTCCGATCTGGTCACCTGATCCGCCTCGCTTTCTGAGTCAATCGGCGCCGCTCCGCAGGAAGGTGAGCTCGGTGTCCCCATACCGTCGCACCCACCACGCTTCCTCCTCCGAAGCCAGCGCCTCCGGCTCGTGCTCGATGCAGAGGATCCAGGCGAACGGTTCGTCCCGGAACCGGAGCGCCAGCCGGGCCGCCTCCCCCTTACGATACGGGGGGTCGGCGAGCGCCACATCCCATCGGCACGCCTCACTGCGCTCGAGAAAGGCCAGAGCTTCGGTCCGGAACACGTCTCCTCGCTCGCCGAGCCCCAGCTTCTCGAGGTTGGAGCGGAGCACCGAGACTAGCCGAGCGTCGGCCTCCACGAAGTCGACACGCGCGGCGCCTCGCGACAGAGCCTCCATTCCCAGCGCGCCCGATCCCGCGAAGAGGTCCACCACGATGGCGTCCCGGATGCTATCTCCGAGAGCGCTGAACCAGGCCTCACGCACTCGCTCGCTCGTCACCCGCAGCCCCGGCCGGGCCGGCACGGAGATCCTACGACCGCCGAGCTCGCCCGCGACGATCCGAAGCCTCAAGTCGGCCGCGCGTCCAGCAACCGGGCCTGCACCCGATTACGGTTCCGCCAGGTGTCCTCCACGAGCTCGAAGGCCACCTCCCATCTACCCCTCCCCATGTCGTCCGCGCGCCCCCCCATGCCGAAACCGATCGCATCCAGCCGGCCTCCCTCCTCTCCGACGACCACCGCTCGCAGGTGCCCTCCGTCGGCCCCCACGCGCGAGACGCCAGCCAGCTCGACGTTGCCCGCACGGAAAATGGGCCTCGGGTTCGCATCGCCGAACGGTTCCAGGTATCGCATCCAGCGGGGCATCGCCTCGGCGGCCTCCCGGATCGTGAGAGACAGGTCGATCACGATGTCCCCACCATCCACCGCGTCGCCGCCTTCGCTCGCCGCGTCGCCCGCGCTTCGCTCCTCATTTATCCGTGCGACGGTCTGCACGAATCGCGCGGAGAACTCGGCGAGGTTCTCGCGACGGACGTCGAACCCGGCCGCCTGACGGTGGCCTCCGTAGCGCTCCAGCAGCGGAGCGCACTCGTCGAGAGCGCGGATCAGGTTCACTCCGCCCGCCGAGCGGGCGGAGCCTCTCCCCCGATCGTCGTCGAACGCGATCAGCACGGCCGGCCGACCGAGCCGCTCGGCAAGCCTGGAAGCGACGATGCCGATCACCCCGGGATGCCAGGCATCGCTGGACAGGACGACGGCCGCGTGCCCCTCGGCATGCCTGGGCTCGTCCAGCTGAGCCTCCGCCTCGGCAAGCACCCGCTGATCCGTCAAGCGGCGCTGGCGGTTGAGCGAGTCCAGTCGCCGGGCAAGCGCCTCCGCTTCCGATGGGTTCTCGGTGACCAGGAGCAGCAGCCCTTCTTTCGCGGCACCCATCCGTCCCGCCGCGTTCAGTCGGGGCGCGAGCTGAAACGCCGCGTCCTCCTCCGACACACGGCCACCCAGCGGTTGGAGACGCGCGCTCGCCATCAGGGCGCGTAAGCCGGCGTTACGAGTATGAGCCAGAACCCGGAGCCCGGCCTTCACCAGGACGCGGTTCTCTCCGATGAGCGGCGCCCGATCGGCGATCGTCCCGAGGGCCACCAGGTCGAGATGCGGATTCAGGTCGGCCGAAGGACGACCGACGTGGGTGTAGAGCGCCGCCAGCAGCTTGAACGCCACGCCAACACCACTGAGCCCATCGAACGGATACTCGCTGTCGGCCCGCTGGGGATTGACGACGGCCAGGGCGGGCGGCTGGCGGACGGCCGGCCGATGGTGGTCGGTGACGATGACGTCGAATCCATCCCGGGTCGCCTCCTCGACCGCCTCCACGGCCGTCATCCCACAGTCGACCGTGACGATCAGACCCGCCCGGACCTCGCGGGCTCGACGAAGGCCGGCCGGACCGAGGTCGTACCCGTCCACCAACCGGTCAGGGACGAAGGCTTCCACCTCCCCTCCCAGCGCCCGGAGACCGCGCGCCAGGAGCGCCGCGCCGGCCATGCCGTCGACGTCGAAATCCCCGTGCACCAGGATGGTCTCGCCGGTCTCGAGCGCCCGTTCGATTCGCCCGACGGCCGCCATCATATCGGGAAGCAGCCCGGGTGGAGGCAGGGATTCCAGGTGCGGGCGGAGGTAGGAGCGGACGGATTCCTCATCGGCGTACCCGCGGCGCACCAGAATGCGACAGACGAGAAGCGGTAAGCCAAGCGCTCCGTGCAGAGCCGCGACGTCGGCTTCGGAAACCGGCTCCGGGTCGACCCAGCGAGGCTCCGGACGGATGGCCCCGGTCACCCTCCGGTCAGTCCCCGGGATAGAGGATGATGCCGCAGCCCTCGCACAGGAAGAGGCGCCGACCCATGCGAATCTCCGCCTGCCGCTGCAGGGGAACGAACGTGTAACAGTGGCCGCAAACGCCGTCGGGCGTCACGGGTGCCAGCGCCTGCCGGGTTCGCCCACCTCGAACGGACTCGTACAGACGGAGGGCGGCACGATCCAGCCGGAGCTCGCGGTTCTGTCGCCGATCTCGCTGCACCGAGATCTCGGCCTCCAGCTCGGCGCGCCGCGCGCCTGTCTCGGCCTTCAGCGCCTCGTACGCCGTCCGCTGCTCCTCCAGCTCGTGTTCGATCGCCGCGAGCGCGCCGCCCGCCTCCTCCGCGTCCTGCATGCTCTCGAGAAGCTCGTCCTCGGCCGCCTCCAGATTGCGGCGGGCCGCATCCGTCTCCAGGCGGACGGCCGTATGCTGCTTCAGGTTCTGTACCTCCTTCGCCCGCTGCTGGAGTCGTTTGAGCGTCTCCCGACCTGCCTGGGAGGCCCGCTCGAACTTCCGGAGCCGGGCGTCGATCTTCTCGATCCGCGCCCGAGCCGCCTTGGCCTGCGACCCCAGCTCGCTCAACCTCCCCTCGGCCTCCATCACTTCCGGCTCCAGCGCAGCGAGCCGCTGCATGAAGCCCGCGATCTCGCGGTCGAACTGCTCCAGGGCACGGAGCGCTTCAAAGGTCTCGTTGGCCGTCAACTGTTCATCCATCGCCCTGCCATTCTTCGAGTCTGGAAGGTTCGTATCGCTCGAGCCACGGAAGGACCAGAGCCAGACGAGTCTTCTCCGTTTCGGGAAGCCGCGCCCGGATACGCATCTGCTCCCGCAAGAGCTCCCTCTTCTGCGCCTCGTCGGCCATCTTCATCTCGCGCCGGATCTCCCGGAGGCGTCGCTCGGCGGGACGATACAGGAGCCGCTCCACGGACGCCTCGTAGATCTCTTCCGGATGCGTCAGCTCGGTGGCATCCCGTAGCAGGCCATCTACGAGCGGGCGCAGCTCCTTCGGAAACGCCTCCAACAGCTCGCCCGCGCCGGGCTCTACTTGCGCCTCCGTCAGGGCCCCATACAGAGCGCGATACCCCGCATCCTCAAAGTGCTCGGGCCCCACGCCTGCATCCAGGGTGCGCCGCACCCACGATCGCGCCGAGGCCGAGCCCTCGGTAACCAGCGAGTCTCTGAGAAGCAAGAGGAGGAGGTTGCGCTCCGCCGCCACCTCGCCGTCCGGACGCCCCTGGCTCGCCCCGGAGGGTGCCGCCTCTCGGCGCCTCGGCCGCTCCCTCCGCGCCGACGCCATCCGCGCGACCTCGTGGACGATCGTCTCCCTGCGAACGCCGGTGGTCTCGGCGACCCGGCCGATATAGATGTCGCTCAGGGCGGGATCGCGCACGGCGCGCAGGGTGCTGAGCAACCCATCGAGAGCCCGCCGCCGCCCCTCGGCCGAATCCAGGTATCCCCGCTCGCCAAGGATCTTCAGCTTCAGCTCCAGCACATCCATCGCGTCTTCGAGGAGTCCGGCGAAGCGCTCCGCCCCCTGCCCGCGGACGAAAGAATCCGGATCCTCCCCGGGCGGCAGCGTGACGATCAGCGGGTGAGTGCCCTCTCGAAGCAGGGTGTCGGCGGCCCGGAAGCTGGCCCGTCGGCCCGGGTCGTCGGAATCGTATATCAGGTAGGCACGGGATGCGTAGCGGGCGATCAGGGCCGCCTGCGCGCCGCCCAGCGCAGTGCCGAGGGGCGCGACCGCGTTCTCGAAGCCCTGGATGTGCAGCGTCAGCGCATCCATGTACCCCTCGACCACCAGCGCAGCCTTCGCGCGTCTCATGGCGTGACGGGAAGCGTTCAGCAGGTAGAGGGTGCGTCCCTTTTCGAAGATCGGAGAGTCCGGCGAGTTGATG
This sequence comes from Gemmatimonadales bacterium, assembly GCA_030636765.1. Lineage (GTDB taxonomy): Bacteria > Gemmatimonadota > Gemmatimonadetes > Palauibacterales > Palauibacteraceae. The sequence continues at coordinate 9,671 of DAOVWI010000001.1, read as the reverse complement.
TACTTCGGCGTGTCGCGGTCGCCCGGGCCCAGCCAGCGGCCCCCGAACGCGATCGGCCGATCCCGCGTGTCCTGGATGGAGAAGATCAGGCGGTTGCGGAATCGATCATACGGCTCGGCGGCCCGCTCGCTGGCAGCGAGCAACCCTACCTCCAGCAGCACCTCATCGCCGATGCCCCGCTCGCGCGCCGCGTCGCGAAGTCCGCGCCAGGAGTCAGGGGCGAATCCCAGGGCGTATCGGTCGGCCGTCTCCTCGTCGAAGCCACGCCCCTTCAGGTATTCCCGGGTCGCGAGGCCCTCCTCGCTCTTCCGGCGCCCTACGAACCACTCCTCGGCGAAGGCCGTCACCTCGCGGAGGCCCGCGTACGGATCGGGTCGCCGATCCTCGGCATCCGGGATCTCGACACCCACCCGGTCGGCCACGTACCGCACCGCACCGGGAAAATCCAAGCCGAGAAGCTGCATCACGAAGGCGAAGGCATCTCCCCCCTCGCCGCACACGAAGCACTTATAGATTCCCCGATCCGGATCGACCGAGAAGTTCCTCCCCTCACCACCGTGGAGGGGGCACGGACCGCGGTAGCTCTTTCCGACGCGCTTCAGCGCCATGTGCTCGCTGCAGATCTCCACGAGATCCGCGCGCGCCCGAATCTCCTCTACGAGAGCGTCGCTTACCACCGAACCCCGGCCGCGAACGACCTCGGCTGCCCATGACAGGTCGCTGAAAAACCCTGGTGGGTCGCGTTATGAGCGCCGGACCCACCTGCGGCGGGTGCCCCGCAGATCCAAGGCGGCGCGACGAAGGCGATACCGTGCGTATCGGGGAGGAGCGATAACGCAGGAGATGCCCCCACGCCGCCGTAACCCATGCGCGCGACCCACCAGGGTTTTTCAGCGACCTGCTGAGCCTTCATGTGCCCTTTACCAGCTCGACCAGCGTGACGCCGCTTCCGCCCTCCTCGTGGCTGCCGAGCCTGAAGCTCGGGATCCGCCCATCTCCGGCGAGCAGCTCCCGAACCACCTCGCGCAGCGCCCCGGTACCCTTCCCATGTATGATACGCAGCGAGGGAAGATCCGCCTGGATCGCCGCGTCGATCGCCGGCACGAGAAGCGCCTCGACCTCGTCGGCACGCAAGCCCCGGAGGTCCACCTCCGGACGGGCCTCCAGCAAGGGCATCCGGAGGGTCCCATGCCCCCTCATCCGCGGCGGAGAAGGCTCCTCATCCGCCTCCAGCTCCTCCACCGGGACGGTGAGCCTGACGCCGCCGGCGTCTATGATCGCGCGGCCGCCCCGCAGCTCGAGCACGCGGCCTCCCCTCCCGAGAGAGGCGACACGAACGAAGTCCCCGGCTCCCACCTCCGTGGCGTCCTTCGCGACCGGGCGTGCCTCGGCCGTCCCCCTGCGCAGCTCCTGGAGCGACCGCTCCACCGTCGAGCGCGCCTCCTTGGCGATCGTCGCCGGATCCCGGGCGGTCGCCCCGGCGGATGTGCTCATGGCATCGCCGTAACGCGCCTCCAGCCGCTCGATCGCCTGCTCCACCTCACGCCTCGCATCCAGCAGGTATCGCTCGGCCCGCCGGCGGCCGTCGGTCTCCAGCGCCCTCTCGCGATCCGCGAGCTCCGTCTCCCGGTGCTCCGCCTCCGCCAGCGCCTTCTCGAGCCCCTCGCGCACCCTCTCCAGCTCCCGATGGTCGAGATCCAGACGGGCCCGGAGCCGTCCAAGCTCCTCCTCCCGGACCTCCAGCTCCGAGAGCACTGCGTCCAGCGCCCGCGTACCGGTCGACAGCCGGCCACGGGCGGCGGCAAGCAGGTCGTCGGGCAGCCCGAGCCTCTCGGAGATCTCGAGCGCGTAGCTGCGGCCGGGCCGATCCCGAACCAGTCGGTAGGTGGGCCGAAGCGTCCCGGGATCGAACTGGAGCGAGGCGTTCACGACCCTCTCGTCCTCACCTGCCAGCGTCTTCAGATCTCCCAGGTGCGTGGTCACCACCGAAAGAGCCGCCTGGCCCGCCAGCCGAAGCAGCGTGGCGGCGGCGAGCGCCGAACCCTCTGCCGGATCCGTGTTGCCGCCGATCTCATCGATCAGCACTAGCGACGAACGGTCACTTCTCTCCACGATCTCGCGCAGGTTCGCGATCTGAGCGCTGAACGTCGAGAGAGACGCATCGATGGACTGCTCGTCCCCGATGATCGCGAAGAAGCTGCGAAAGGTCGGCAGAGCGGTTCCCTCCCCGACGGGCGGGACGATGCCGCTCTGTGCCATCGCCGACACCAGCCCGATCGCCTTCAGGAGCACCGTCTTTCCGCCGGCATTCGGCCCGCTGACGAGAACCACCGTCTCCGGCAGGGCAAGCTCCAGATCGAACGGAACCGCACGCTCGTCCACCGCCAGGAGGATCGGGTGGTAGCCCCCTCTGATGCGGTAGATACCGCGATCGCCATCCGCACCGAGCTCGGGCCGCGTCCCGCCGTGCGCAAGCGCGTACGTCGCCCTGGCGAACAGGGCGTCGATCTCCGTGAGAGCTTTCAAGCACCCTCTCAACGCATCCACAAGCGGACGCAGAAGCTCGGTGAGTTCGCTCAGAATTCGGCGCACCTCACGGCGCTCGGAAAGCTCCAGCTCCCGAACCCGGTTCATCGGCTCGATGGCAAGGGGCGGCTCGACGAAGAGCGTCCGACTGCTGGCGGATTCGTCGTGCACGAGACCACCCACGTGCGACCGACCTTCACGGCGGATCGGTACGCAGTATCTGCCGGAGCGTATCGTGATCGAGGCGTCCGCCACCCCGAAGCGCTCGGGTAGCGCCCCGGCGAAGCGCTCGAGCCGTGCGACCAGCGTGCTCCGCTCGGAGCGCATCTGCCGCCGCAGCCTCGCGAGGGCCGGAGAGGCCCCGTCCGCCACCTCCCCGGCGCTGTCCAGGGAGCGATCAAGCCGCTCCTCCACGTCGGTCCTCTTCACGAGCCCGTCCGCCAGCTCGCCGACGTAGCCGAACGCCTCCGAGCGCCTCCGGATCTCGCCTCTGGCCCGGCGGGAGGAGCGCAGCAGGGTGGCGATGCCGGCCAGCGCCTCTTCGTCCAGCACCGACCCATCGATCTCCAGACGGCCCAGCGCGGCTCGCACATCGGGAACGGGAGGCGGAGCCCAGTCTGGCGTTCGAAGGAGGAAGGTGACCATGTCGTCGGTCGCCGCGAGCGCCCTGGTCGCTGCCTCGCGCTCGAGGTGCGGGCGAAGGGCCCTCACCCACTCCGCGCCGAGCGGGCTGGTGGCCAGGCGCGCTACGAGCTCGAGGATCCGGGGGAACTCGATCAGCCTGAGGGCGTGATCGTGGGGGCTTTCCGGGCTCATGCCGGTCTCCGCGGGGGCCATGCCGGCGGGTACGGCGGTCACATCACCCCGGTGGCCAGCGCATGGGGCGACCGCCGAGAACGTGCAGATGCAGGTGCGGAACGCTCTGGCCGCCGTCCGCTCCGGTGTTGGCGACCACTCGGTAGCCGTCCTCCAACCCGTCCATGCGGGCCACGGCCGCGGCGGCCCGCAGGAGCTCTCCCCCGAGCCCCGCCCTCGACTCATCCAGGCTCGAGAGGCTCTCCACGTGCTCCCGGGGCACGATCAGCACGTGCGTCGGCGCCTGCGGGTTGATGTCGCGAAAGGCGATCCAGCGATCGCCCTCGGCGATGAGATCGGCCGGCACCTTTCCGCTCACGATCCTGCAGAACAGGCAGTCCACTGGCTCCCCCTCTATCAAACGTCAGCGCCCGGCGTGCGCAAGCATCAGATCCCGGCAGGTCCGATGCGTCAGCCCCCGGCGTGCACGATCAGGCTGACGGCCGAGACGGCCGCCACCGCCGCCGTCTCGAAGCGAAGCGTCCTGTCGCCCAGCGACGCGAAACGGAAGCCGGCCTCGCCGCATGCCTCCCGCTCCTCCGCCGTGATCCCTCCCTCGGGTCCGACCAGCAGCCGGATGCGCCCTCGACCGTTCCACTCCGTGAGCACATCGAGCAGCGGCACACCGGCATCCCGCTCCAGCGCGACGCGGTACTCGCCAGGCTCCCTCTCCGTCCGATGGAGGTACTCCTCCAGCATGCACGTGGGCAGCAGCTCGGGCAGGTTGGCTCCTCCGCTTTGGGTGAGGGCAGCGGCGGCCCGTCGCTCCGCCTTGCGCCAGAACGCCGGCGACCGCGCGGCATCGGCCACCGAAACGGAGCGAGCCAGATCGACGGGCTGGAGCGCCGCCACGCCCAGCTCGACGGCCTTTTCGACCAGCCAGAGCGTTCGCCCCCTGGCCGCCACGCCGAACGCCAGTTCCAGATCCAGAACCGCGGCGGCCGCCGCCCGCTCGAGCAACACACAGCGGACTCCCTCTCTGCCCACCGACTCGAGCCGGGCCCGCCACATCCCGCCCCTGCCGTCGGTGATTCGGACCAGCGAGCCCGGACGAAGCCGTACGGCCCGGACGTGGCGAACCCCTTCCCCATTCAGGACGACGAGGGCGCCAGGGCCAGCCCCGTCCATCGCCTCCGCGTGGAGGGTCAGAACGCTCAAGCGTCAGTGCTCCGGAGCATCCTGCAAGCTAGACCACTTCCGGCCCGGTTGTCGACATCATACAATATCGCACCCGCGTCACGAGCGGCTGTCGGCGGCGGCCGATCGACCGGGCTCGATGAGGAATGAGACACCGACACATGACCCCATGACGGATCCAAAAGAAGCTTCCACCCCGGCGCCGCGGCTCAGGTTCGTTTCCGCAGAGACGAGGCGGGCTCGGGGATCTCACGCTGACGTCAAGGTTACGCTCGCTCTCCCATCCTCCGACCCGGAGAAGGAGTCGGAGCAGCTCTTCACCGTCGAGGCAAGCGGCGTAGCCGCGGAGTTGCTCGAGGCCAGGCTCGCCGTCCAGGCCACGCTCGACGCGATCGCCGAGGCCACGGGCCGCACAGACTACTTCAAGCTCGTCGGCATCAAGATCGTCCCGGCGTTCGACACGCGGATCGTGCTGGTGTGCGTGAGGACCCTCGAAGAGCCCTCCATCCAGGTGGTCGGCGCGGTCCCGGCGACGGGCGACCTCGTGAAGACCGCGGCCACCGCGACCCTGGATGCCACCAACCGCATCGTGGCCGGGATGCTGAGCGAGAAGGAATGACGCACCGGGAGGTGCTCGAAGGGCCGGCCGGCGAGACTGGCCTCGCGAGCGTCGCGATCGAGGATCTCTCGATCAACACGATCCGCACGCTGGCGATCGACGCGGTGCAGCGCGCCAACTCGGGCCATCCCGGCGCGCCGATGGCGCTGGCTCCCCTAGCCTACGTCCTGTGGATCCGCCACATGCGCTACAACCCGGGCAACCCGAAGTGGTTCAACAGGGACCGTTTCGTGCTCTCGGCCGGCCACGCATCGATGCTCCTGTACGCCATGCTTCATCTGACCGGGTTCGACCTGTCGCTGGACGACATCCGGGCCTTTCGGCAGTGGGGGAGCAAGACGCCCGGCCACCCCGAGAACTTCCACACTCCCGGCGTGGAGACGACCACCGGACCCCTCGGCCAGGGCCTGATGAACTCGGTCGGGATGGCGATCGCCGAAGCGCATCTGGCGGCCGTGTTCAACCGGCCGGGCCACGACATCGTCGACCACCACACGTACGCGATCTGCAGTGACGGGGACCTCATGGAAGGGGCCTCGCACGAGGCCGCCTCGCTCGCCGGACACCTCCGCCTCGGCAAGCTGATCTGGATCTACGACGACAACCGGATCACGATCGAGGGAGGCACGCACCTCGCACTCTCGGACGACGTGGAGCGTCGTTTCGAGGGATACGGCTGGCACGTGCGGAACGTTGGCGACCGCGCCAACGATCTGGAGGCGATCGACGGGGCCCTGGCGGAGGCTCGGGCCAAGACCTCGCGTCCCTCGCTCATCGTGCTTCGCTCGCACATCGGGTTCGGCGCTCCAAACAAGCAGGACACGGCCGCTGCGCACGGTTCGCCCCTCGGTGACGAAGAGATCCGGCTCACCAAACGGGCGTACGGTTGGCCCGAGCAGGCCAGATTCCTCGTCCCGCGCCGGGTGGCCGAGCACATGGGCGAGGCCGCGGCGCGCGGCGCCACGCTCGAGCGCGAGTGGAACGAGCGCCTCGCGGCGTACTCGGAGGCGCACCCGGAGGCGGCCGAGGGTTTCGAGCAAGCTCTCTCCAGGGCTCTTCCGGCCGGGTGGGACGCCGGAATCCCCGACTTCGCGGTGGACGACGGCCCGATCGCCACCCGCGCGGCGTCGGGCAAGGTCCTCAACGGCTTCGCCGATCGGGTGCCGTGGCTGATCGGCGGCAGCGCCGACCTGGCGGGCTCGACGAACACGCTCATTGCCGGCTCCGGCGATCTTCTGGCCGGGAGCCTGGGGGAGCGGAACCTCCACTGGGGCGTCCGGGAGCACGCGATGGTGGCCGCCTGCTCGGGCATGGCGCTCCACGGGGGCGTCCGGCCGTACGCCGCGACGTTCTTCATCTTCACCGATTACGCACGGCCGGCGATCCGGCTCGCCTCCATGATGGGCCTGCCGGTCATATACGTGATGACTCACGACTCGATCGGGCTCGGGGAGGACGGCCCCACGCACCAGCCGATCGAGCACCTCGCGTCGCTCCGGGCCATGCCGAACCTCCGGCTTATCCGGCCGGCCGACGCGAACGAGGCCGCGTATGCGTGGCGGGTGGCGATGGAGCGGGATGATGGGCCCACGATGCTCGTCCTCTCACGCCAGAAGCTCCCGGTGCTGGACCGCTCGGAGCTGGCCGGCGCGGAGGGCCTACGGAGGGGAGCCTACGTGCTCAGGGCCGAACGGGGCGAGCGAGCGGACCTCATCCTCATCTCCACCGGATCGGAGGTGCCGCTGGCCCTCGACGCGGGAGAGGCGCTGGCGAAGGACGATATCGACGCGCGAGTGGTGAGCCTGCCGAGCTGGGACCTCTTCCGGGAGCAGCCCGCCCACTACCGGGACTCGGTGCTGCCGGCCGACGTTCCCCACCGTTTGGCCGTCGAGGCGGGAGCGACCCAGGGGTGGCTGGAGTGGGTGGGAGAGCGAGGCGATGTGGTCGGGATCGACCGGTTCGGGGCGAGCGCGCCGGCGGCCGAGCTGTTCGAGCACTTCGGATTCACGGTCGCCAACGTCGTCGATCGTGCCCGCCGGCTGCTGGGCTGATGCGCGTCGCGATCGGTTCCGACCACGCCGGCTTCAGCTACAAGGGTGCGCTTCTGGAGATGATTCGCGAGGAGGGGCACGAGGTCATCGATCTCGGCACTTACAGCCACGAGCCCGCCGACTACCCGGACTATGCGGAGAAGGTCGCCCTGGCCGTACGCGAGGGCACCGCAGAGCGGGGCCTGCTGATCTGCGGCAGCGCCGTCGGCGTCTCGGTGGCCGCGAACAAGGTCCCGGGCGTGAGAGCCGGAGTCTGCCACGACACGTACTCGGCCCACCAGGGCGTCGAGCACGACGACATGAACGTGCTCTGCATCGGCGAGCGGGTGATCGGAATCGAACTGGCGCGCGAGATCGTGCGTTCTTTCCTCGGGGCGAGCTTCTCGGCGGGCGGGCGACACCTGCGCAGGCTGAACAAGGTGCTGGACCTGGAAAAGCAATGGCAGAGATGAACCCACTTCACGTACTCCTGGAGCACGGTCAGAGCTACTGGCTCGACAACCTGACGCGCGGGATGATCCAGAGCGGAGAGCTGGAGCGGCGCGTCCGGGAGGAGGGGCTCCGCGGCGTGACCTCGAACCCGGCCATCTTCAATAAGGCGATATCGAGCGGCCACGACTACGACGAACAGATCGGCCTGCTCGTGCGCGAGGGACTGGGCGTCGGTGCCATCTACGAGGAGCTCGCGGTCACGGACATCCAGGGCGCCTGCGATGTGCTCCGGCCCGTGTGGGACGAGTCCGAGGGCGTGGACGGTTACGTCAGCCTGGAGGTCTCTCCGTACCTGGCCCACGACGTCGACGCCACGATCGAGGAGGCATGCCGCCTCAACGCCCGAGTGGACCGGCCGAACGTCTTCATCAAGATCCCGGGAACCGCCGCCGCGGTCCCAGCCATCGAGGCGTGCCTGTACGAAGGCGTCAACATCAACGTCACCCTTCTCTTTTCGATCGACAGCTACGAGGCGGTCGCGCTCGCCTACATGCGTGCGCTGGAGCGCCGGCTGGGGGACGGGCGGCCGCTGGACGCGGTGGCCTCGGTGGCGAGCTTCTTCCTCAGCCGGATCGATGTCCTGACGGACCGTCTGCTCGGCCAGCGCATCTCCCCGGGCGGCGAGCGGGAGCCACGCCCCGAGAGGCTTCTGGGAGGAGCGGCGGTCGCCAACGCGAAGCTCGCCTACCAAAGGTTCCTGGAGCTCACCGCCGGCGAGCGATGGCGGACGCTGGCCGAGAACGGGGCGCGGCCGCAGCGCATGCTGTGGGCGTCGACGAGCACCAAGAACCCGCTCTACGACGACATCAGGTACGTGGAGCCGCTGATCGGCCCGGACACCGTGAACACGCTGCCCGACGCGACCATCGATGCCTTCGCCGACCACGGACACGTCGCGACGACCGTGACCGCGGATCTTGAGGAGGCAGAGCGCATCCTCGCCGAGCTGGCGGAGGTCGGCATCGACTTCGAGCGCGTCACCTGGCAGCTGGAGAACGAAGGCGTCCAGAAGTTCATCGACCCGTTCGACCAGCTCATGGAGACGATCGCCGACCGAATGCGCGAGTCGCTGGCCGAGATCGCCGCGGAGGTGGCGATGGAGCTCGGCGGAGCGGCGGGCGGGGTGGAAGCGGCCCTGACGGCGCTGGATGACGCGCAGTTCGGACGACGGATGTACGCGCGCGACGCGTCGATCTGGAACGCGTGGGATCCGGCCGACGCCCGGGCGATCCGCGACCGGCTCGGATGGCTGGACGCCGCGCATGCTTTCTCGGAGCGCGCCTCCCGGATAGCCGATTTCGCGGCGTCCGCCCGCGACGACGGCATTCGGCACGTGGTGCTTCTGGGCATGGGCGGGAGCAGTCTGTCGGCCGAGGTGGCCCGGCAGACCTTCGGGGCGCGGGAGGGCTGGCCGAAGCTGCTGGTCCTAGACAGCACGGATCCGGAGGCCGTCCGCGCCATCGAGGGTACGGCGGAGCTCGCGTCCGCTCTCTTCCTCGTCGCGAGCAAGTCCGGCACGACCCAGGAGACGATGAGCTTCTACCGCTACTTCTGGGAGCGGGTGAAGGACGAGGTCGACGGAGAACCGGGAAGCCATTTCGTGGCGATCACCGATCCCGGAACCCCGCTGGCCGAGGAGGCGAAGGAGCACGGCTTTCGGGCCTGCTTCGAGAATCCGCCCGACATCGGCGGGCGTTACTCCGTGCTCTCCTACTTCGGGCTGGTCCCGATGGCCCTGGCCGGCGTTCCGGTGGGTGAGCTGCTGGAGCGGGCCCGCCTGATGCGGAAGCTCTGCGGCCCCTCCGTCCCGGCGCCGCGGAACCCGGGCGCCCGCCTCGGAGCCGCGTTGGCGATGCTGGCGCGTGGCGGCCGGGACAAGGTGACCTTCCTCGCCTCCGCCTCCCTGAGCTCCTTCGGCCTGTGGGCGGAGCAGCTCCTGGCGGAGAGCACGGGCAAGGACGGCCGGGGCCTCATCCCGGTCGCCGGAGAGC
>DAOVWI010000264.1 GCA_030636765.1 Gemmatimonadales bacterium | reverse complement strand
TTACCGATCGTCTGCGGGGCCGGGAGGTTCGTCATCCCGAGCAGACAGATCAGTCCGCCCGAGCGCTCCTCGAGCGCTCCGAGCTCCAGCGTCGGACAGCCGCGCGGGTTCGACAGCCGCGCCTGCGTGATCGATCCGCAGAGGTTGTGATAGCCCTTCCGGCTGACGCACAGAAGAGAGAGATGCAGCCGGAAAGCGGCTGGCTCGACACCGGAAGCGTACCCCGCGACACCGGACGTGCACCCCGCGACGCGGATCTCGGCACCCACGATCGGACGCACTCCCACCCGATCGCAGCCGTGCGTGAAACGGACGATCCCTCCGAGATCGAAGAGGTCGGTGAGCGCCAGAGCCGGCATGCCGATCTCGGCCGCGCGCTCGGCGAGAGCCTCGGGCGTGGACGCCCCGCTCAGCAGAGAGAACGCGGAGCGGGCCGTCAGCTCGACAAAGCCCTCCAGCAGGCAGCGATCTGCTAGTCCCACCACCCGTGAAGCCACCAGCGGAGCTCCCCGCTCCGGTGGTACTCGCGGAACAGCCAGAGCAGCTCGCCCGACGAGGTGCAGACGCGGAAGTACTCTCGCCGGTATGGGTCCTTCCACCAATCCCCCGAGAGGCGCTCGGGTCCTTCGGCCGCGACCAGCTCGTGATCGCCGCGCTCGTCCCACAACCTCGCGGGCCTTCCCTGTTCCACCCGCACCCGAACGCGATCGGGCTCGGGCAGCAGCCGGAGGGTGCTGGGCACACCCGCTCGCTCATCCAGGCTGGAGGGCGGCACGGCGGGCCTTTCCGGCACGCCCGGCCGGGGGACGCCTGAAGCGCCTGAAGGGCGCCGCCCCAATGAAAGGCTCGAGGGCGTGACCGGTGTCCATACGCTGCGGCTCTCGGGCCGATGGTCCGCCCGAAAGCCGGGCGTCACCACCGCCTGCTCTCCCAACCGGGCCTGAAGGCGCGCGAGCGCGATCGCTGCCCCGAGGGGGTCAGCCCACCCGACCCCGTCCCGCCAGTCACGGCGGAAGAGATCTCCCTGACGGGCCGCCGCCGGCTCGATCTCGCGGAGCTCCAGGGCGATGCCTACGACCGGGGCAGCCAGCTTCCCTTCGTCCCGGGACCGCTCCAGTGCGGCCCGGCACAGATCGAACAGCGAGGACTCACGACGGGTCGGCCGGGCCGGAACAACCGTCGCCTTCCGGCGGCCGCCCCCCTCCAACTCCAGGCGAAGCCGGAGCTCGGACGCACACATTCCTTCGGGAAGATCGGCGCACAGCCGGGCCAGCAGATGGCGGAGCGAGAAGAGCAGGGGCTCCAGTACGGTCGCCGGGCTCTCCAGCTCCAGCGACACCTCCCGCCGCTCGGGAGGAGATATCGCGTGGAACGCGCGGTCATCCTCCCCGCACGCCCAGCGGTGGGCCCGGATGCCCGCCGGCCCGAAGCGCGCCTCGATCTCGCTCCGCTCCCGCTCCGCGAGCTGGCCGATCCTCCTCCAGCCCAGCGCACGAAACGCCTCTCTCAGCTCCTCGGAGATCGGCAGGTCTCTCAGCGGGAGAGGGGCGAGAAATCCCCTTCCCTTCCCCGGCGGAACGATGACAGGTCCTGGATCGGCCAGCTGGGCCGCAGCATCGGCCACGACCTCCACATCCCCGATCCCTATGCCAACGCCATGCATCCCGGCTTCTTCCAACGCCTCCTGGAGCACCCGGCCCAACATCTTCTCGCCACCCAGGCGCTCCCACCCGCGAGCGTC
>DAOVWI010000258.1 GCA_030636765.1 Gemmatimonadales bacterium | reverse complement strand
CGCGGATCGCGATCACCTGGTCCCTTCGGTTGAGCAGGCCTCCTTCATGGCCGAGAGGATCCCCGAGGCCACGCTACGGGTCCTCAAAGGACATGGGCACGGGTGCCTGCTGGCGCCCAACGTCCACTTTTCGCGCATCCTGACGGAGTGGCTCGGCTCCGCGAGCGACCCGAACCAGGGGGATTGAGGATGCTCCGTTCGACACGTGCCTGCCTTCTCCTCGGGACTCTGTCAGCTTTCGCGACGGGGCCTGCCGCCGCGCCTGCTGACGCTCAGCCGGCGGAGGGGCACTCCGGCGTGCCGCGCCGGCCGGTCTCCACCTATTCGATCGTGGCTCGGGACTCGGCCACAGGAGAGCTGGGCGTCGCCGTTCAGTCGCACTGGTTCTCGGTCGGCTCCGTCGTGCCCTGGGCGGCGAGCGGTGTCGGCGCCGTGGCCACGCAGTCCTTCACCGACCCCGCCTACGGGGCCCTCGGGCTCGAGATGATGAGGAGCGGAAAGAGCGCGCCCGAGACCCTGGCTGGCCTCGTCGCCTCGGACGCAGACGAGGCGGTCCGGCAGGTCGGGATGGTGGATGCGCAGGGGCGGACGGCCGTCCACACGGGCGCCTCGGCGATCTCCGAAGCGTGCGACCGAACCGGCCCGGGGTTCACGGTCCAGGCCAACCTGATGCTGAAGGCGGGCGTCTGCGACGCGATGGTCCGCGCGTACACGACTTCGTCCGGCGACCTGGCCGGGCGGCTGATGGCGACGCTCGAGGCGGCGCAGGAGGCGGGTGGAGATCTCCGTGGAAAGCAGAGCGCTGCGTTGCTCGTCGTCGCGCCCCACCCGAGCGGGCGTCCCTGGGAGGATCGGCTCTACGATCTGAGGGTGGAGGATCACGCGGATCCGCTCGTCGAGCTGCGCCGCGTGCTCACCGTCGCACGGGCATACCGGCACATGAACGAAGGAGATGAGCACGTTACCGCGGGGGAGATCGACCGCGCCCTGGAGGAGTACCGCCGAGCGGAGGAGCTTTTGCCCGGCCGTTCCGAGCCGATCTTCTGGCACGCCGTGACGCTCGCGTCGGAGGGGAAAGTCGAGGAGGCGCTGCCGCTGTTCGCCAGAGCCTACGAGCTACATCCGGCGTGGCGAGAGCTCGTGCCGCGCATCGTCGCCGTCGGCCTGTTGCCGGATGATCCGGCGCTCGTCGACCGAATCCTCGGCGCCGGCCGCTAGCCGGCTCTCGCGTTGCTGGCTGCTGGCGGAGCCTCTTTAACGATCACACAACCTGGAGGTTGAGCGTCCGATGGGAGAGTTGATACCGATCGTCGCGATCGTCATGGGGATGATGACGATCCTGATCCCGATCACCGGTTTTACCGCACGCTTTGCGCTGAAGCCGATCGCCGAGGCCGTGGCGAGGATGAAGGAGGCTCAGGGCTCCGGGCAGCACGTGGCCCTGCTCGAGCAGCGAGTCGCGCTCCTCGAGCAGCAGCAGTCGAACACGGAGGCTGACCTGGAGAAGGTCCTGGAAGTGCAGCAGTTCCAGGAGAAGCTGCTCTCGTCCGCCGGCGAGGAGGCCTAACGGCTCGCACCCTCTGCTGTCGAGGCCGCTACTCGTACCGCAGAGCCACGGCCGGATCGACCCGGGTCGCTCGCAGCGCCGGGATGTACGAGGCCACCATGCCCACCACGGCCAGGACGACGGCGATCAGCGCGAACACGAACGGATCCCACGGCTCGACCTGGAAGAGGACGAGAGCCAAGCCACGTGACAGCAGCGCCGCAAGCGCCAGGCCGAGCGCCATCCCGATCCCTACCTGCACCGCGCCCT
>DAOVWI010000069.1 GCA_030636765.1 Gemmatimonadales bacterium | reverse complement strand
GTCCAGCATCAGGAAGCGCAGCTCCAGAAGCGGATCAAGGTCTGGGAGGCCGTCGATCTGTGGTCCACGCTCTACTCTCAGGTGGTCGACACCGAAGCGCTCCTGGCTCGACTTGGCCTCGAAGGCAAGCGGAACGCCTGGTTCATGACGCTCTCGGGCGGCCAGAAGCAGAGGCTTTTCATCGCGTTGGCCTTGATCCACGATCCCGAGGTGGTCTTCCTGGACGAGATGACTACGGGGCTCGATCCGCAGGCTCGCCGCGCCATCTGGGAGCTGATCATGGGCATCAGAGAACGCGGCAAGACGGTCTTCCTGACGACCCACCTGATGGAGGAAGCGGAGCGGCTGTGCGACCGCGTCGCCATCATCGAGCACGGTCGGCTGATCGAGGTGGGTACACCCGCGGAGCTGGTCGAGAAGCACTGCCCGGAGCGGAGGGTCGTGTTCTCGAGCGATGGGACCGGGGTGGCCGAGCGGTTGGAAGGGGTGCCAGCCGTTCGGTCGGTAACGAGTGAGGGATCCACCTACACGCTTCGGGGCGAGGGTGACGACTTCGTGACCGACGTCATCAACATCATTGCTCACGAGGGCATTCGGGTTAAGGGGTTCCGGACGGAGATCCCGACCCTTGAGGACGTGTTTCTAAAGCTCACTGGACACGGAATCAGGGACTGACGATGCTGAACGGATTCTGGAAGCTGACCTGGGTCGAGACCAAGGTCTTCATGAGGGAGCCACTGGGTGTCGTGGGTAGCCTCGCCATGCCGGTGATCATCTTCATCGTCCTGGGGCGGTCTCTGGGGTCCGGCCGGCTGGACGCTACGTCGGCGGATCAGGCTTCTTTCAACGTGCCGATCCTGGCTGCGCTCTTCATCGCCGTCGGCGCGGTACTGTCGCTCGTCGCGATCATCTCCATCTACCGGGAGGGAGGGATCCTCAAGCGCCTTCGGGCCACGCCGCTTTCCCCCGTGACGATCCTGAGTGCCCACGTGTTCGTGAAGCTCGTCTTCACGGTCGTCGGTCTGGGGCTCCTGGTCCTGGCGGGTCGGCAGTTCCTCCCCGGTGCGATGGATGTGCACCTGCCCAGCTTCACGGCGGCGCTCCTGCTTAGCACACTGAGCATTCTCTCCATCGGCTTCGTGATCGCCAGCATCGTTCCCACGGCCCGGTTCGCCCAGCCGATCGGTGCGGCGTTCCTCTATCCGATGATTGCGGTGTCCGGTCTGTTCTTTCCCCTCGAGCGGCTCCCGCACGCGCTTCAGATCGTCGCCTACGGGCTCCCCACGACGCACGCCGTCGCGCTCATGCAAGGGATCTGGGACGGCTCGGGTTGGGGTGCTCACTGGGTGAACGTAGTGGCGTTGATCCTGGTGTTCGGGGTTTGCGTCGGGCTCTCGACGAAGATCTTTCGCTGGGAGTGACTCCTCGGCTGATCCGTTAGCCAGGCCAGGCAGGGCTTGACGAAGGGCCGGCCAACTAGGCTACTCCTCGGCCGACCGCATCGCCTTGTTGACTTCACGGAACGTGGGCGGCTCATACGTCCAGCCGCCGCGAAGCCGGCGCTCCTCGCGCCGGAGCATGAAGCCCAGATAGCGTCCGACCACCGGCGCACCCAGGCGGGACCTGAGCCCGAACTCGCGGTAGAACTCCTTCAGGGTGCGAGAGAGCTTCGCAGCCAGCTCGGGGTTGGATCGGAACCAGCGCCTGGCAGCCCAGACCGCTCCGGCATGCCCGAACGCCAGGTTGCGGGCCTGCCACGCAAAGCGTTCACGGATCCTCCGATCGGCGTGGTCCTTGTAGCGTCGCCAGCCCCTGAGGGTCGTGCGCGCCACGCGGCAGACGCTGGGCCCGTTGACGTCGAAGTCGCGGCGGAAGGCCCGAAGCAGGAACTCCGTCTCCTGGCCGTTGTGGATGTGAGGATGCCGGAAGTTGAACCTGTATTGCCCGTGGGTATCCGCCTGTAGCCGCTCGGTGCGGGACAGCAGAGTGCCTTTCGCCTCGTGCTCGGCGTACAGCGGGGTTCCGGGAATGGCAGTGTACAGCATGAACTGTTGGAACTCCGTATCGTGGCCGACGGCGTAGTCGATGGCCGCATCGATGTTCTCTGGCGAATGCTCCTCCAGGCCGATGATGCTCGAGCCGAGCACACACATGCCATGCTCCTGGAGCGTGCGCACCAGCGCGCCGGTGTCGATGCCCCTGAGCTTGCCATACCGGGTCTCCTTGCCCTCCAGGCCCATCCAGACCCACGAAACCCCCAGGCCGACCAGCTGCTCGATCGAGTATGAGCGCAGCACGTTGGCGGACGAAAAGACGTAGAGCGCCCAGGGCTTGTTGTGCTCCACCATCAGCTCCAGCAACCTCAACGCCCGCTTCCGGTGCGCAAGAAAGTTCTCGTCCATCACGAAGAACGACCGGACCCGCATGGCTTCTTCGAGCTCGCACATGACCTCGAACAGCTCGTCCCCCGTCTCGTAGAAGTGGACGAACTTCCCCTTGCCGCCGAACATCGCCGAGGTCGCGCAGAAGTTACAGCCCAGGGGGCATCCCACCGACGGGATCAGCGTCGCGGCCACGTCGCCCGGCTTGGCGCGGAGCGCCACGCCCATGGCCCGTGCGCCGACGCCCGACACGATCCGCGGATGGCTAATGGGCCGGCCCTCGTCCTCCGACAGGTACCTGCGCATCCAGCGCACGCCCTCGCCCCTGACGATGTGGTCGGCGTCGATCCGCTCCGGCAGGTCCGGCAGGTTGGCAACGTGTCCGCCGACGACGATCCTCGCCTCCGGCAGGTGCTGCCGCACGAGCTCGCACATCACTCGCACCTTGCCGACGTTGGAGATGATCGAGCTGATGCCGACAATGTCGTAACGGTGGCTGCTGATCTCCTGCACGAAGCGATCGAGGCTGGGGAAATCCAGGAGCGCACAGGGCGCATCGATGTTCGCCTGGATCAACATGATTCCCCAGGAACGGTGGAACATGCGCAGGGAGAACGGCCCCTGAAACCGGGTGACCTGGTTCTGATACAGCTCCATGGGGTTGATCGTCCGACTGCCGTACTCGTCGTCCTGCGCGTAGGGGCCGAAGACACTCGACAACAGGATCCTTGCCCTTGCTCCGAGTGGATGAACCGGATGGGTCGGCGTCACTTCGCGCTCCGCGTCATCTCGCTCCGGTTTCCTGTGCGGCCGATTCCATGCCGAATAATAGCATCTGTCGGCCGCGATGGCGGCGTTGATATGATCTCTGACCAGCATCCTGCTCCTTGATGCGTCCGTCTGGCCTTACCGGCGAGTGGCGCCGCAGCTTAGGCGCAGATTCGTAAGGCCGCATTTCCAAGGGTCATTTGGAATGAAAGCAGCTTGGTACGAGAAGCAAGGGCCTGCAGCCCAAGTGCTCATCGTCGGAGAGATGCCTGACCCTCAACCTGAACAGGGCGACGTACGGATCCGTTTAGTCGCCTCTGGCGTCAACCCCGGCGACATCAAGAAGCGTCAGGACGCTCTTGGCGTTGGGATGCCGTTCCCAAGGGTGATTCCCCACAGCGACGGTGCGGGCACGATCGACAGAGTTGGTGAAGGCGTGCCGGCGTCGCGTGTCGGCGAGCGGGTGTGGTGCTTCGGCGCGCAGAGCTACCGACCGTTCGGTACGGCAGCCGAGTATGTCGTGCTACCCTCCGCCCGGGTCGTCCCGCTTTCAGCCAGGGTCTCCTTTGAACAGGGCGCCTGCCTCGGCATTCCCGGTATTACCGCCCATCGCGCCGTACACGTAGCCGGACCGGTTGAGGGAAGCACCGTGCTTGTGCAGGGTGGGGCGGGCGCTGTCGGCTTGTGTGCCGTTGCACTCGCCCGACACGCGGGGGCGCACGTGATTGCGACGGTCCGATCGGAGCAAGATGAGCTGGTGGCTGAGCAGGCGGGCGCGCACGAGGTCGTCCGCATCGATGGGCTTTCCGTCGACGAGATGGTCGAACGCGTCGCTACCCTTGCTCCCGACGGCGTCCACCACGTAGTCGAGGTCGCCTACCACGCCAACATCGCGGTCGATGAGGCGGTACTGGCAATGGGTGGCTCCATCGCCACATACGCGACGGGGAATCCCTCGCCGCCAATCCCGTTCTGGCCCCTCGTTTTCAAGAATGTTCGCGTGTTCTTCCTCGGAAGCGACGACTTCCCGGACGAGGCGAAGAGGGTCGCTGCGGCCGGGCTGAACGAGGCGCTTGACGGAGAATGGCCTGGCTTCCAAGTGTCGGAGCGGCTCTCGCTACGCTCCATCGTCGAGGCCCACGAGTGTTTAGAGGCCAGGCGCGGCGTCGGGCGGGTTGTCGTGATCGTGTAGGGCGAGTCCCTAAGCGTGACGTTCGACCGTGCGACCTACCGGTAGGCCGCAGGGCGCCTCCACCAGATACCCAGGTAACCAGAGGAGATGGGAGTCATGAGCAAGCGAGCGACGGCCACGTTCGAGGTCGCGAGCTGGGATGAGCAGCCCTTCAGTGAGGTCGATGGAGGACCCAGGCTCACCCGCGCGACGGTGACAAAGTCCTTCCACGGGGACATCGAGGGAGAGGGAACGCTGGAATACCTGATGGTCCACCGCGACGACGGTTCTGCCAACTTCGTCGGTCTGGAGCGCGTGATCGGCCGCCTAGGCGACCGATCGGGAAGCTTCGTGCTTCAGCACACAGGCACCTTCGAGGGAGGCACGGCGAAGGCCACGTGCGTCGTGGTGCCGGGGTCCGGAACCGGCGATCTGGACGGCCTGCGGGGCGAAGCGAGCTTCGCCGCCCAGGGGAGGCAGGCGCCCATTACGCTGGACTACGACCTCGAGTGACGACCCCTTGCCATATCAACATATATTGATATATTAGGGCTATGAGCACTCGAGGCGGAAGGGCAGGGGAGGTCAGAACTGGCCTGGATACGCCCAGGGCCTTTCGGGCCCTGGGCGACCGGAAGCGCCTGCGGGTCCTCCAGCTTCTCGGAAGTGGAGAGCGGTGCGTCTGTGAGCTCGCAGTCGTGATCGGCGCCAAGCAGCCGCTGCTTTCCTTCCATCTGAAGACGCTGAGGGAGGCGGGGCTCGTGGTCGCGACCCGGCGGGGAAGGTGGATCTACTACGGGCTGAACGAGGATGCCCTGAGCGAGCTGGGCGGGTTCCTCGACGAGTTGGGCGATGGCGGCGTGTCCGTGACCATGATCGATGACGAGTGCTGCTGAGCGCGACTGTGTTTGAGGAGAGAGCGCGACTGTGTTTGAGAAGAGAGTGAATCAACGCGGGAGAAGATGAATGAGGGGAGCAGACATCAAGACAGCGGTGCGCGAGAAGTACGGGCGGGCCGCGGCGGAGGTATCCGGTGGAGCGAAGCCGGGATGCTGCAGCGAGACCGCTTCGCAGGGAAGCTCCGATCCGATCACGTCGAACCTGTACTCGCCCGGCGAGGCGGCGACGCTCCCCGAGACGGCGGTGCTGGCCTCGCTTGGGTGCGGGAACCCTGCGGCTCTCGCCGAGCTGGAGGTGGGAGAGACGGTGCTGGATCTCGGCTCGGGCGGCGGAATCGACGTCCTCCTTTCGGCTCAGCGGGTCGGCCCCACGGGAAGGGCGTACGGTCTCGACATGACCGACGAGATGCTGGAGCTCGCCCGCCGCAACCAGCAGGAGGCGGGGGTCGAGAACGTGGAGTTCCTGAAGGGAGAGATCGAGAGCGTTCCGCTTCCCGACGCGTCGGTCGACGTGATCATTTCGAACTGCGTGATCAACCTGTCGGCCGACAAGGGGCGGGTGCTGGCCGAAGCGTATCGGGTTCTCCGGCCGGGCGGCCGCTTCGCCGTGTCGGACGTGGTGGTGAGAGGTCCGGTCCCCGAGCTGATCCGCCGGAGCATCGAGCTGTGGGCCGGCTGCGTGGCCGGCGCGCTGGAGGAGGAGGAGTACGTGCGTCTTCTGGCCGAGGCCGGGTTCGTCGACGTGGAGATCGAGCCGACGAGGGTCTATCGGGTAGAGGACGCCCGCGACTTCCTGGAGGCGGCGGGCATCGATGCGGACGAGGTCGCGCCGCTCGTGGATGAACGGTTCATGGCGGCGTTCATCCGGGCGCGAAAGCCGGCGGACGGTTGACGAATCACGCTTCCGGGGGCGCCGAAGGCGCGGCCGGATCGTCGAGCTTCCTCCTCTACGGTTCCTACGGCTACACGGGGCGCCTGGTCGCCCGCCTGGCGGTGGAGCGTGGCCTAAAGCCGGTGCTGGCCGGGCGGGACGGCGAGGCGCTGGAGCAACAGGCCGGCCGCCTCGGGCTGCCGCACCTGGTCTTTTCGCTTGAAGATTCCGAGGCGCTGGATAGGGCCCTCTCCGATGTCCCCCTGGTCCTTCATTGCGCTGGGCCGTTCTCCGAGACCTTCCGTCCGATGGTGGAAGCGTGTCTTCGGACGAGGCGACACTATCTGGACATCACCGGGGAGATCGACGTGTTCGAGGGTGCGGCGGCTCTCGATGCCCGGGCTGGGGAGGCCGGTATCATGCTGCTGCCCGGCGTAGGCATGGACGTCGTGCCCACAGACTGTCTGGCGGCACACCTGAAGCGACGGCTCCCAACGGCCTCCCGCCTCACGCTCGCGATCTTCTCCCGCGGGGGAGTCTCCCGGGGCACCGCCCTCTCCATGCTCGAGCGGCTCGGACAGGAGGGGATGGTCCGACAGGGGGGGCGCCTCACGCCGGTACCGGCCGGTTGGAAGTCCCGCACGTTCGATTTCGGGGACGGACCGTATTCCGCGATCACGATCCCATGGGGCGACGTGGCCACCGCCTATCACACCACCGGCATCGGGGACATCGAGGTGTACGCCGCCGCGCCGCCGCGGCTGCAGCGGGCCATGCGAGCGACGGGGCGCCTCGGATGGCTGCTTCGCTCGTCCCTCGTGCGGCGCGTGCTCGGGCAGGCCGTGCGACGCCGCGTCAGCGGACCGAGCGCCGGCCAGCGGGCGCGCGGAGAGATGCGCGCCTTCGGCGAGGTCACCGACGAGGTCGGAGCGAGGGCATCCGCTGTTCTCATCGGTCCCGAGGGCTACACGTTCACGGCCCGGACCGCCGTGGCCGTCGTCGAGCGCGTGCTGGGAGGCCAGGCTCCCCCCGGCTTCCAGACCCCAGCCAGGGCGTACGGCCCCGATTTCGTGCTCGAGATCGAGGGGACCAGCCGAAAGGACCTCTAGCCAACCGACGGGCTAAGGAGGCCCCTCCGGCTTGCCGGGTTCCGGTGCGTCGATCCGACGAACGGGAACGCCCACGTAGATGGCGTTCGCTGCCAGGGTGCGGTGTTTGGGGATCAAGCTGAGCGCCCCCACCTGCGTGTTGTCACCGATCTCGACGCCGATCCCGATCACGCTCCCCGTGCCGACCGTGACGTTGTTCCCGAGTCGGACCGGTGCGGTCTTGACGACGCCGGCCTCGACCGTGTGCCCGGAGAGGTGCACGTCGGAGCCGATTACCACACCATCCCCGAACTCCAGCAGGTTGTGGTCTGTCAGAACGAGGCTGTTCACGAACACACCGCGTCCCATCTTCGCGCCGTTGAGCCGCAGATAGAGCGTCCAGACCGGGGTCGATCGGTAGAAGGCGCCCGCGAACAGCCGGACGATGTGCTGGGAGATCATGTAGCGGGCCCAGCGCAGGAGCGGCCACTCCATGTCGGCGATTCGCATCTCCATCCCGGCGGGCGTGCGCCAGCCCAGGAGACGGGTGATGAGCGCTGAGAACAGCATGAGGCCGAGCGCGAAGAGCAGGTAGGCCGGGACGAACGCGAGCGTGAGCACGAGGATTCGCAGCCAGTGCACCGGGAGCGACCAGCGAAAGTGCCACGCCCAGAAGAGGGCGGCCGGCAGGACGGCCAGCGCGAAGACCAGGCTCTCGACGACGAAGCCCGAGAGCACGGTCCAGACGCCGCGTGCGATCCTGCGTGAACTATCCGCATTCATTGCCATATCATTCAGGCTCGGTGGCGACTCAGGCTCGGTGGCGACGTGTTCGCAGCGAGGCGGAGCACTTCCGGTGGCGATCCCCAGCGACCGGAACAACGGAAATGTAAGGAGTGACGCCCGGACGTGTACGATCCTCGCACAGCGATCGAGGGAGCGGGGCCTCCGCTCGTCTACGTGCCCGGGATGGATGGAACCGGCCTGCTGTTCTATCGGCAGATACCCGCGCTCTCCCGCCGCTACCGGGTCGTCACCTACACACTCCGCGACGCGGGCGCGCACATGAGCACGCTGGTCGAAGATCTCGCCCGGGTCGTGCGGCGCGCATCGCCCGACGGGGAACCGGCCGTCGTGCTCGGCGAGTCGTTCGGTGGCGCGCTCTCGCTCTCGTTCGTCCTCGAGCGGCCCGAGCTGGTGTCGCGGCTCGTCGTACTGAACACCTTCCCCTACTTCCGTCCGCAAGCCCGGCTCAGGCTCGCCATCGGGGGGATCCAGGCCATGCCGTGGAAGGCGATGGGTCTGGTGAGGAGGCTGACGGCGTTCCGCCTACACTCCCGCTACACCCACCGGGCCGAGATCCACCGGTTCTACGAGCTGACCAGCCGTGCGACCCGTGAGGGTTACGTGAACCGGCTTCGGATCCTCCGAGAGTATGACGTCCGGGATCGCCTCCCCGAGATCCGGACGCCGACGCTCTTCCTCGCGGCGGAGCGCGACCACCTCATCCCCTCGGTCCAGCAGGCCCGGTACATGGCGGCACGGGTGCCGCGCTCGACGCTGCGAATGCTGGAGGGTCACGGGCATGCCTGCCTGATCGCGCCGAACCTGGACATGGCGCAGATACTGGCCGAATGGCGCTGGCCTTCAGGAGCCACCATTGCCACCTCGGACGGGCAGACGGCAACATAGGACGACCTCAGCGTGGAGATGCGGAATGCTCGGCTCAAGACGGATCGTCCTGCCCACCGTTCTTTTTTTCGCCCTCTGGCCGCTCGGCCCGGCCGCGCAACCGCTTTGTGCTCAGCCGCGCGCGGACCGAGCGGCGATCGGCGAGGTTCCGAGGCGACCGGTCACGACGTACTCGATCGTCGCCCGGGATCCGGAGACCGGGCAGCTGGGAGTGGCGGTCCAGTCTCACTGGTTCTCGGTCGGCACCGTCGTGCCGTGGGCCGAGAGTGGTGTGGGAGCGGTTGCCACGCAGTCGTTCATCGACCCCGGGTACGGCCTGCTCGGTCTGGAGATAATGGGAATCGGGAAAAGCGCGCCGGAGACCCTGGCGGGCCTGCTGGCCGCCGACGCGCATCCGGAGGTTCGGCAGGTCGGCATGGTGGACGCCGAGGGCCGCACCGCCGTCCACACCGGAGCTTCGGCCATCGCCGAGGCGTGCGACCGGACCGGCCCGGGCTTCACCGTTCAGGCGAACCTCATGCACCGGCCGACCGTGTGCGATGCGATGTTCCGGGTGTATGCCGAGACGGAGGGGGATCTCGCGGAGCGACTGATGACGGCGCTCGAGGCCGCTCAGGCCGAGGGAGGAGACATGCGCGGAAAGCAGTCCGCGGCGCTTCTCGTGGTTGCCGCGCATCCCAGCGGCCGCCCCTGGGAGGACCGTCTGTACGACCTTCGCGTCGAGGACCATGCGGCGCCGCTCGCCGAGCTCCGTCGGGTGCTCACGGTCGCCCGCGCCTATCGGCGCATGAACGCTGGCGACGAGCACGTGACGGCTGGTGAGATAGACCTGGCGCTCGTCGAATACGGGAAGGCGGAGGAGTTGCTGCCGGACCGGTCGGAACCCGTGTTCTGGCATGCCGTGACACTGGTTTCAGAAGGTCGGACGGAGGAAGCGCTCCCGCTGTTCGCCCGGGCCTACGCCCTGCATCCGGCGTGGCGGGAGCTGGTCCCCCGGCTGGTGGTGGTGGGGCTTCTGCCGGATGACCAGGCAACGCTCGCCCGGATACTCGAGGCGGGCCGCTAACAGATTCCTGAAAACCCTGCTAAAGGAGGATCATGGTGCCAGTAGACTGGGTAGCGCTCGCGGGCGTCATAATGGGAACCCTAATCGTCCTCATCCCGGTAGCCGGCCTCACCGCCCGCTTCGCCCTAAAGCCGATTGTCGAGGCGGTGGCGCGGATGCGGCAGACGCAGGGCGCGGCCGAGCACCTGGCGCTTGTCGAGCAGCGGTTGGCGCTGCTGGAGCAGCAGCAAGCCAACACGGAGTCGGATGTGGGCCGCCTGCTGGAGGTTCAGGAGTTCCAGGAGAAGCTCCTCACGAACCAGGAGGAGGGCTCGTAGGAGGCGCCCGGCCGGGTGCCTCAGCCGGCGCGGGCCACAGCTTCCAGCGTCCGGCCGGCCCTACTCGTAGCGGAGCGCCACCGCCGGGTCCACGCGCGTCGCGCGCCTCGCCGGCACGTACGAAGCCAGCATGCCGACCGCCGCCAGTACGACCGCGATCAACACGAAGACCGCCGGGTCCCAGGGCTCGACCTGGAAGAGCACGATCTCGAGGCCCTTCGAGAGGAGCGCGGCGAGCGCCAGGCCGAGGGCTATGCCGATCCCGATCTGGACCGCCCCCTGCCGCAGGATCAGCTGCAGCACGTCGCCGCTCTGCGCACCCAGAGCCATGCGGATGCCCATCTCGTTCGTGCGGTTGCTGACCGAGGCGGCCATCACGCCGTACAGCCCCACCGATGCGAGAAACAGCGCGACCAGCCCGAACACCATGAAGAGGTTTCCGAAGATTCGGTAGAACCACGTCTGCTCGTCGATCGCGGCCTGGTGTGACTGGGTCCAGTAGAGCGGGATGTCGGGATCGACCGCGGCGACGTCACCCCGCGCACCCGCCGCGAGCGTCATCGGGTCATCGCCCTCGGCGCGAAGGGCGACGTATGCGAACCGGATGTCGGACTGGTCTAGCGGGAAGTACATGCCCCATGGATCGGTCTCGCCGATGTTCGAGAGACCCTCCATGTACACGTCGGGAATCACGCCCACGATCGTGCGCCACGGTTCCTCGCTGTCGGAGACACCCAGCCGGACTCGCCTGCCTACCGGCGACTCGCCCGGGAAGAACCGCTCGACTAGGCTCTTCGTAACGACCGTCACCGGCATGGCGTCGTACGTGTCCTGGGGCCCGAAGCCCCGCCCCTCCAGCACCGAGACCCCGAACACGTCGAGGAAGTTCGGTGAGGCAACCGCCCATTGTGTGTCGGGATAGTCCTGGTCCCGGTCGTACGGCTTGCCCTCGACGGCGAACGATCCGTCGTACGACCACACGCCCGGAAGCGCCGTGATGACGGACGCCGCCGCCACGCCGGGCCGTTGGTCCACCCGGCGAAGCACGTCCCGGAAGAATTCGCGCCGGCTGAGCGTGTCCGGATAGTCCGCCTCGAACAGCC
>DAOVWI010000108.1 GCA_030636765.1 Gemmatimonadales bacterium | reverse complement strand
GGTTGGCTCGCCGCAGTCGCTACAGAACATCACCCCCGGCTTCAGCTGGCCACCGCACTTCGAGCAGCGACGCGCCTCGCCCGAGAGAGGGGCGCCACACTGGGCGCAGAACTGGCCCGAAGCCTTGGCACCGCATGAGGAGCATTTCATGTCAGCTCAATCCTTTCCCCACAGGTTCCCCACGCCCGTCGCCGCGCTCGATTCCGCGTGGTATCTTGCGCCCGGCACCCCAAGAGTGGGACGGGAGCAAGCGGATCCGATGCCCTGCAGGGAGCAGAGATGAAGTCACGCTACGTTGGTCTGTTGATCGGTGTGTGGTACGTGCTGGCGCCTTTCGTCTGGGGCTATCCCATGGGATTCCTCTGGTGGCACAGCATCCTGATCGGCTCAGTGATCGTCGCGGCCTCGGCATCCTACCTGATGAGCTGGAGCCGCGGCGGTGCGTGGGTGCTCATCGGGGTCGGCGCCTACAGTATGCTGTCCCCCTTCCTGCACGACTACCTCACGAGCCAGTTCGCCTTCTGGAACGACCTGTTCATAGGCGTGTTCACGGTCGGCGTCGGGGCGGCTCTCGGCGCCGCCAGCATCGAGTACGGCCAACCGGAAGGCGAGGCGGGGTAGCAGGTCGCTGAGAAGCCCCGCCGGGTCGCGACCTGCCTAGGCACCGTACTTCCCGAGCCGGCCGGCCGCGGCGACCGCCAGCGGCATCAGCTCCCGGCCCAGCCTGAGGCCATCACACGCCTCCCGGCAATCGCCCTCGCCGAAACCCCGGGCTCCCCCTCCGCGGGCCGCACCTCCCCAGAGCAAGTACGGCACGGGGTGCCAGCTGTGCGAGCGCAGGAGCGCGGGCGTGGAGTGGTCGCCGGTCACGAGCAGCACGTCCGGCCCGGCCTCCAAGAGCCGAGGCACGATCGCGTCGGCCTGCTCGATGACGGCCACCTTGCGGTCGAAGTCACCGTCCTCCCCCGCCTTGTCGGGTGGCTTGAAGTGAAGGAAGACGAAATCGTATTCCGCCGCCGCGCCCTCCAGAGCGGCCGCCAGCGCCTGGGGCTCCTCTCCCACGGCCACGGCGTCCATGCCCACCAGCCTCGCCACGCCGCGGTACATCGGGTAGGCGGCGGCGGCGAACGCCCGCATGCCGAAGATGTCGGGAAAGCGCGGCCACGTGGGGAGACGCGAGAAGCCTCTCAGCAGGACCATGTTGGCGGCCGGCTCGCCCGCCAGGGACTCGCGGGCGGCTCCGACCCACTCGCCCACCATGGCCGCCGTGGACGTCGCCTCGATGGAGCGGGCAACGACATCGAGCGGCGGCGCTCCCCTCCGGCCGGGGTCGGTGTCCGCGACATCAGCGGCATCCGGCTCCGATGTCCTCTCGGGACGAAGCACCAGGAGGAAACGGTGCTCCTTGACCGCCCGGACGAAGACTCGCGCCCCCGGCACGTCGATCCCCCCGAGCTGGTCGGCGAGGCGCTCGGCCTCCTCGGTCGAGATCCGGCCCGCCCGACGATCGACGACGACCCCGGCCTGGTCGACCGTGCAGAAGTTGCCGCGCGCCGCGATGTCTCCGGCCTCGAGCGGAAAGTCCACCCCGAGCGCCTCGAGCACACCTCGCCCGATCCGGTATGTCAGTGGATCGTACCCGAAGAGCGCCAGATGGCCGGGACCGCTTCCGGGAGTGATTCCCGCCCCCACCGGCTCGTGGAGACCGAGCAAGGCCTCGCGCGCCAGCTCGTCCAGGTTCGGGGTCAGTGCGGACTCGAGCTCCGTCCGTCCACCCGGCTCCAGCGGGAGCCCTCCGAGGCCGTCCAGCACCAGAAGCAGGATCAGGCGGTCCGATGGCCGGGCCAGATCGGCGTAGTCCTCGAGGCGCACCGCGGCGGTACGCCTCACCGTTCTCCGAGCACAGCCAGCAGCGCGAGCTCCTCGCCGTCGCGGAGCACCACGACCGTCACCGTGTCGCCCGGGCTGTGGGCTCGCAGCGCGTCGGTGAACGCGTAAAGGTCGGCGATGTCCGCCCCGCCGAAGCGAACGATCACGTCGCCCGCCTGCATCCCGGCCCCCTCGGCGGGAGATCCGGCCCGCACCCCACTCAGCCGGACCCCGTAGTCCACCGGCGCGAAGTCTGGCACCGTGCCGAGGTAGGGCCCGTAGCCGCCCTCCTGGGAAGCCGGAGGCGGGGCTTCCGTACGAAGAAGCGTCAGGCCCATCGGCCGATCCGCTACCCGCAGAGCTACGTCCGCCACCAGACCGGCCACCCGCTCCAGGCCGGCAAAATCGATCTTCTCCACATCGTCGGACGGCTTGTGGTAGTCGCCGTGGACGTTGGTGAAGAAGTGGAGGACCGGGACTTCGCTGCTGTAGAACGAGGTGTGGTCGCTCGGACCGTAGCCGGACTCCTGGAACGCGACCTCGACATCCCCGGCGGCCACCGCCGCGGCGATCAGTTCCTCCCACTCGGCAGCCGTGCCCGTTCCGTACACGATGAGCGGATCACCCTCCAGGCGGCCGACCATGTCCATGTTGAGCATGGCCACCGTCTTCTCCAGGGGACGCACCGGGTGGCCGACGTAGTAGGAGGAACCGAGGAGTCCGAACTCCTCGCCGGTGAACGCGAGGAAGAGGATCGAGCGAGCCGGCCGGGGACCCGCCGCGAGCCGGCCGGCGGCAGAGAGCAGGGCCGCCACGCCGGAGGCGTTGTCGTCGGCACCGTTGTGGATCTCGTGGCTCTCCGGCGAGAGGGACCCGAACGGCCCCCAACCCAGGTGGTCGTAGTGTGCTCCGAGGATCACGAGCTCCGCAGCCAGGGCGGGATCGGCACCGGGGAGCAGGGCCACCACGTTGCGGCCCTTCCCGACCGGGGCATGTGGGTTGATGGCGCTCGCGAGGGGAAGCTCCTGGAAGTACCCCCCATCCTCACCCGCCGGCTCGAGACCGAGCCGCGCGAACCGCTCCGCGATGAAGGTCCCGGCGCACCACGCCCCATCGGATCCGACCAGGCGGCCCTCCAGCGCATCGTCCGCCAGGTAGCGAACGGCGCCCGCTGGATCGGCCGGATCCTCCGACGGGGCGGCCGGGCACGAAGGTGGTTCCGCCGCGTCCTTGACATCGGCGGAGGTGGGCTGAGCGTAAGCGGCGGGCACACCTGCCAGTCCAGGCACGTCTACCAGCCCGAGCACGCCTACCAGCGCGAGCGCACCCGCCAAACCGAAACGGACCTTGCGACGCTGCTCCGCGGACATGGCGAAACGGATCATCGCACCTCTCCTACGTTCTCTTCCGGCCCCTCCACCCAGTCGGCGACGAAGATGTTGGTGTCCCCAGGCTCCCGGTTCTCCCGGTTCGACGCGAAGACCAGCCGGCGGCCATCCGGCGAGAACATCGGAAAGCCGTCGAACTCCGGATGCGTGGTGATCCGCTCGAGGCCCGTCCCATCCACGTTGATCAGGTAGAGGTCGAAGTTCCGCCCGCTCGGCTCGTGCAGGTTCGAGCTGAAGATGATCCGCTTCCCGTCCGGGTGAAAGAACGGACCGAAGCTGGCCGTTCCGTTGGAGGTAATCTGTCGCTGGTTCGACCCATCCGCGTCCATCACGAAAATCTCCAGCGTGCCGGGTCGCACGAGGCCATCCGAGAGGAGCGCCCTGTAGTCCTGCAGCGCCTCAGGGTCCGTCGGATGATGCGCCCGGTACACGATCTTCGAGCCGTCGGCCGAGAAGAACGGACCGCCGTCGTACCCCTCCCGGTGCGTTAGGCGCCTGACGTCGCTGCCGTCGGCGTTCATCGTGTAGATCTCCAGGTCTCCGTCCCGGACCGACGTGAAGACGATCTTGCTGCCGTCCGTCGAGATCGTGGCTTCGGCATCGTAGCCGGGCGTGTCCGTCAGACGGATCAGGTCGGAGCCGTCCGGGTCGGCCGTGTATATGTCGTACTCGTACAGCGGCCACACGTAACCGAGAGTGTAGTCGGGCGGAGGCGGGCACGCCGGGCCCGCCTCGTGGGTGGAGCTATAGAGGATCCGGTCGGCAGCGGGGAAGAAGTAGGCGCACGTCGTCCGTCCCTCCCCGGTCGAGACGAGCTGGAGGCTCCCTCCGCGGTCGTCCATGATGTAGATCTGGTCGCACTCGCTCTCCCCCGGCCGGGTGGCCTGGAAGATCAGCCGGTCCCCTCCGGTCGACCAGTAGGCCTCGGCGTTCTCACCAGCGAAGGTGAGCATGCGGAGGTCGGCCAGCCGCCACTCGCCCGACTCGGGCTTGACGGGAAGCGCGCTGCCCGACTCGTGCTGAACACCGATCGATTCCCGCTGCGCGGCTGCAGCGGGCCGGGACGTTTCCTCGGCCGGTCCGCACGCTCCGGCCCACACAAGCAGCCAGAGCGATCCGACCCGACCCACCGAGCCCAGGAGGCCCGTCGCCAGGCATTCACGCCTCATCGAAGTGAGCACCTCAGATCGTGGGATCGGCCGTGTACCCCAGGTAGGTGAGCAGCAGGATGTAGAGTATGACCCCGATCCCAATCCACGTGAACAGGCGACTATCCTCACGACCTGACACGCGACGATCCAGGAACGGAACGAGCAGCAGGAGAACGCCGGCGACCGTGAAGCCGATGATACCTACGACCTCTCCCTCGATACCGAGGATATGGGCCGGCAGGTACTTCAACGTCTGGAACATGAACATGAAGTACCATTCGGGCTTGATGCCGGCAGGAGCCGGAGCGAACGGATCGGCCTTCTCGCCTAGCTCCGTCGGGAAGTAGGCAGCCAGCGCGGCCAGGATCGCCAGCACGCTCAACCACCCCACCAGATCCCGCAGGAGGAAGCTCGGAAAGAAGGGCATGTGACCCTTCGCGCCGCCGCTCCGTTCCACATCGGGAGGCACGCTCATCCCGTGTTTCTGCACGAGAAACAGGTGCACCGCCACCAGCAGGAAGCAGGCCGCCGGCAGTATCCAGATGTGGAACGCGTAGAACCGGGTGAGCGTGGCGCCGGAGACCTCGTCTCCACCCTTCAGCATCCTTCCGACAAACGAGCCGACCAGCGGGACGGCCCCCGCCATCTCCGTTCCGACTCTCGTGGCGAAGTACGACAGCTCGCTCCACGGGAGGAGGTAGCCCGTGAAGCCGAAGCCCATCGCCACGCCCAGCAGCATGACTCCTGAAAGCCATGTGATCTCGCGCGGCCCGCGATACGCCTTGAGCAGCAGAACGCTGAAGAGATGGAGAAAGGCGGTGAAGATCATGAGGTTCGCCGACCACGCGTGAATCGAACGGATCAGCCAGCCGAACTCCACCTCCGCCATCAGGAACTGTATCGACTCGTACGCGTGCTCGGCGCTCGGCCGGTAATAGAAGACGAGCAGAATGCCCGTGGCCACCTGCACGAGGAAGAGGAAGAGAGTCATGCCGCCCAGATAGTACCAGAGCGTGTGCTTGTGGACCGGCACCTCTTTCTTTACGGCCAGCTTGCCCAGGTCGGCGAGTCCGAGGCGATCGTCCAGCCAGACCAGTAGGCGGCCGAGCGGCCCGCGTCGACGCACCCTCAGTCGCCCTTGCTGACCACGATCTGATCCTCGCGGACGTTGACCGTAAAGGCTTCGAGCGGAGCCGGGGGTGGGCCCGAGATGTTCCGGCCGTTGAGATCGAAGTGCCCGTTGTGACAAGCGCACCAGATGTGGCCCAGATCCGGGCGATACTGGACGATACAGCTCAGATGGGTGCATATGGCGGAAAACGCCCGCAGCTCTCCGGAGGGCGTGCGGACGAGGATGCCCGCTCGGCTTCCGAACTTGAAGATCTCCGCCGTGTTAGCCGTGATATCCTCTGGCCTGATAGCAAGCGTGACGGTCGAGGCGGCAGACTCGGCGGCCGGCGGCGGCATGAGGTAGCGCACGACCGGATAGAACACGGCGCCGAGAAACGCGCCGGCGCTGGTACCGAGAAGCCAGCCAATGAAACGCTTTCTCGAAGTATCGCCGTAGGACGCGGCTTCGTGCACCGGCCTCTCCTCGCTCTGGTTCGTCATGATCGGCGTTCCCCAGCGTCCCTTCCCGTGGTCTGCTCGAGCTCGGCGCGGGCCGCGGCGACGGCCCCTGCATCCAGCCCGAGGAGTCGCGCGATCCTGTTTATCAGGTACTGCTCGCGAACGGCCAGCTCTCCATCCGAGAGGACCAGGTCCCACATGTCCTTGACGAGCGTGATCTTCTCCTCGGTGGTGTAGGAGCGGGCAATCAGACTCGTGAACCGGGCGATGTGCTTCGGCTCGACTCGCTGCTGTTCCGCCAGCTCGATGAGCTTCCGGGCCTGAGCCTCTTCCAGATCGAACGTCCTACGGATCAAGTCCTCGAGGTGCTTCCTCTCGCCTTCCGCAAACCGATTGGCCGCGTGCGCAAGCTCGAGGAGCACGGCGCAGGCGGCCAGACGCAGCTCCTCCGGCGCGACCGGAACCCTCTGACCCTCCTTGGCCGCCACCATCGACTCGAAGAAAAACCCCGTGATCGTGTCGACCGACGCGGTCACTCTTTCCTCGGTCGCCCGGATCGTGAGGACGATGCCCACGATGAGGGCGAGGATGATAAGAGCCGAGACCGCCAGGCCGGTGCGCCGAAATCGCAGCTCGGCCAGCGCGGCGGCGCCACGCTCATATGCTGCCGCTGTCACCTCCAGCCCCGACTCCACCTCCTCCTCGACCGCATCCGCGGAAAAAGCATGAACGGCGTTTCGGGCTCTGACCCGAGCGCTCAAAGCATCGTTCAGCTCGAACTGGGCTTGGCTGACCTCCATGCCCGCGTTCTCCGCCCGAGACAGGATCGAGTCCGCCGCTTCGAACGCCGTGCCGAGGGAATCGATGAACGATCGCATCGCCACGGCCACCTCACCGCCCTTCGACTCATCGGAATGGCATCTCGCGCAAACCGCGTCGTCGCCCAGACCCAGGAGCTCGTCGCTGGTCCGACGGATGTCGTGGTTGTTGTGGCACGTTACGCAGCCCGGCATGCCGAGCAGCGTAAGGAACTGGGAGTGGAAACTGCCGTCGAACAGCTCCGCAATGACCGAGTGGCAACCCCCGCACACGTTTCCCACCCAGGAGATCCCGGGCGGAGCCGCGCCGTGATTGCCGTGGCAGTCGTTGCATGTCGGCGCCGAAAGGTCGCCTTCGACCGACAGCATCTCCCAGTGTACGCTCTGCGAGTACCTGTCGAGCTGGTCGTTCGCGATCCCGTACGGCTCCATCCGCTCCGGGTCTGCGTGACACGAGCAACACGTCTCCGACACCCTCATCGGATGCACGCTCGAATTGGGATCAGACGTAGGCTTGATGGAGTGTGTC
>DAOVWI010000034.1 GCA_030636765.1 Gemmatimonadales bacterium | reverse complement strand
TACTGGAAGTCCATCCGCCCCAGCTGATCCCCGATGCGGGAATCCAGGTCGGCCAGGGTGATCGACGTGCCGTCGACCACGGCCAAGACCTCCTCTCCCGAACCGTCGCTCCCCCCCGAGGAGGCGCCGGCGGAAGCTCCGCCCGAGTCTCCACCGCAAGCGACGAGCACCACCGCCAGCACGACAACGAGGGCTGACACATGACCTCGAGCGATTTCTATCACATTTGACATAAGATACCTATATATCATCAGTTAGGGAGAACAATCCCGATGGAGAAGGTCATGTTCCGGTTCTTGAGGCTAATGACTTCGCTCTCCAGGATGTCCTTGAAGCCCCACTCGTACGCGAGATCGATCGTGAGGCTCGTGACCTTGATGCCGAGGCCGGCCATGAAGCCGATGTCGGTGGACTTCGTCGTGCCGGGCAGGCAGGAGAGCTCGATCTCGTTCTCGTTCTCCCCGAAACCGCCCGTCTTTCTCGTGCAGCTCGACTCGAAGCTGATCGTCGGGCCGAAGAGAAGCCGGGGCTGGGTCATCGCCGTCGGACTCGTGAACATGAGCAGCACGGGTACTTCCCAGTAGGCGAATTCCCACGTGTCGTTCTCCAAGCCTTCGGCCCGCTTGAAGCCCTTCGTCGTGTAGAGCCCCTCGATCTGTAGGCCGGCCGAGGCCGAGAAGCCGAAGTAGATGAGGCCGCCCACGTTGTATCCGCCGCGTGACTCCGTGTCCACCTTCTCATCAGCGATCTTGAGGCTGACGTTCGACCGGTTGAAACCGCCCTTCGCGCCCACCCGAACCTGTCCCGCTCCGGTCGACGCGATGCCGAAGAGGAGTGTCGCCGCGATCGCCAGGCTTCGCGCATCCACCGCTTTCCTTTGCACGTGTCCTCCGGTTCCGGGCTGGATCGGCGACGCGTCTCGACCGCCATACCGCCGTGACGTTAACCGGTTCCCCGACACGCCGAAACGGCTCGGGCCGGCGGTCAGGAGTTGGGCCGGGCCGTGTACAGGCCGTCGTGGTCCCGGTAGGTTGCACGTCTGTCAGGCTACCAGCCTACCGCATTCCATTAGCAGGAGGATCCGACCCATGCGACGTTGCACCGCTCTGGCCGCCCTGATCGCGGCCGCCGCTCTCTCCCTCGCTCCCGCGACCCTTTTCGCCCAGGAGGGCGAAGAGGAGGAAGCTCCCGACATCAACTACATCACCGTCACCAAGATTCGGATGCCCGCCACCCAGGATCGGCAGAAGGCCATGGAGTGGGTGGACAAGGTCATGGCCCCGGGCGCCAAGCTCAATCCGAACGTTCTCTGGTACCGGGTCGCCACGCACAACTGGGGCTCGAACTCGAAGGACGTGCTGATCATGGCCGAGTACGACGAGTGGGCGGACATCGAGGGCGACTGCCCGGCGTGCGACGCCTGGTTCGAGGAGAACCAGCCGGAGGAGGGCACGCCCGAGCGCGAGGAGTGGGACGCGATGGCCCAGGCGTTCTTCGACTACTTCAGCGGCCACAGGGACGAGATCTACGCGACGAACATTAATCGGGCGAAGAACTAGCCCGCTCGGAAGCACCGGAGGTCGGCGCGGCGCCCTGCCCGACCGGGCGGGGCCGGACGCGCCGATCGCCCGGTCCCCCTCAGGCCCGGACGGCCTCGGCGATCTCCTTCCGCTGAAGCTCCAGCAGCCGCTCGATTCCCTTCTCCGCCAGATCCATCACCTCACCCATCTCCGCGCGCCGGAACGGGGCGCCCTCGGCAGTCCCCTGTACCTCGACCAGGCGCCCGTCCTCCAGAGCGACCACGTTGAAGTCGACATCCGCCGTGGAATCCTCGGCGTAGTCCAGGTCCAGCCAGGCCTCTCTACCCACGATCCCCACGCTCACGGCCGCCACGAGCTGACGCAGCGGGCCTGCCTCCAGTTGGCCTTCCTCCACGAGACCCTGCATAGCCTGCCAGAGCGCGAGGCAGGCGCCGGTGATGGAGGCCGTGCGGGTCCCGCCATCGGCGCTGAGGACGTCGCAGTCGATGGTGACGGTCCGGTCGCCCAGCGAGCCGAGGTCCGTGGCGGCCCGGAGCGACCGTCCGATCAGCCGCTGAATCTCCTGGGTGCGTCCGCGAGGTCCGGACCGTTCCCGCCGGGTCCGTTCGAGCGTGGCGCGCGGCAGCATCGCGTACTCGGCGGTGACCCAACCACCTCTGCCTTGCCGCCAGGGAGGCACCCCGTCCTCCACCGTGGCCGTGCACAGGATTCGGGTCGCTCCCGCCGTGACCAGGCAGGAGCCCTCGGCAAAGGGCGCCGCGCCGAGCTCGAAGCATACTGGACGCAGCTCATCGGGCGCGCGGCCCGAGGGGCGTGTTGCCGTCAGTGGAGCCTCCGATCGTCGTTGTTGCCGGTGGATCGTCCGGCGGAAGCCTGCAGAAGAGTCTAGGTGAGCAGGGGACGGGGCACAAAGTGCGCCTCGATCAGGTGGCCTCGACCTCGCTCATCAGCGCGAGCAGATTCCCCTCCGAGTCCCGAAAGGAGGCCATCCACAGCTCGTGCGTGTCGGTCTTGTGAACCGATTGTGGCTCGCCCTCGAACCGGACGCCACGGGCCGCCAGCGTCCGATACGCCGCCTCCATGTCGTGGACTCGGTAGTACAGGATCGAGCCCGGGTGGTCGAACTCCTCTCGCTCCGGCACGGCGAGCATGAGGCGCACGCCGCCACAAGCGAAGAAGGCCATCTTCGGCGGCGCGCTGAAGAGATGGTGCATGCCGAGTACGTCGCGATAGAAGTCCGTCGCACGATCCAGATCGTGCACGTTGATCGAGACCTGTCCGATCTCGGAAAGGCTGAGCTCGCCATCGGACGTGTTCATCGGCTACTCCTAGAAATCCGGCTCGTCGGCCGTAGGCCCGAAGGTCTGAGGAACGGGTACGTCCAGAAGCCTCAGATAAACGGTCATCTGCCCGCGGTGGTGAATCAGGTGATTGAGGACGAACCGTCGCACCACCCCGATCTTCGGCACCGAGAAGAGGGTCTGGCCCCCGCTCTTCAGCGTCCATGTCTCGAAGAAGGTTCCGTCACCCGCCGAGGCGATCGCTTCGCGGGCGTCCGCCGCGTTGCGATCGAAAGACCCGAGGATCTCCGGCGTGGACTCCAGCTGGGGCGTGCCGGACCCATCGCCTTCCGGCGGAGAGACATCGAACTCGTCCTGATCCAGCGACAGACGCGTCCAGACCGGCAGATTCGCCAGGTGCGAGGCCAGCTGCCCGAGCGTCATCGACTTCTCGTGCGGGCTCCACGCGAGCTTCTCCTCGGGGACCCGCTCGAGCACTTTCCGTGTGGCCTCGATCTCCTGATCGAACTCTGGGAGTAGGCCTTCGGCGATCGACATCGGATCTCCTTTCTCGGGTCACGTTTGATGGAACCTAGGAGCCTGTCCGGCGCGGTGCCCTTCCCAAGCCCCGAGCTCTAGCCTCATTCTAGCGGCCAGGGGTGCGGCCGGCTCGGCTTCCGCGGGGGGCCGACCCGCCAGGGTTCTTCAGCGACCCGCCAGCCTCTGTGGTTTGGACCCGCTTGCGTGGAGAAGGGTGAACTTGGAGAAGAGTGAACCGAATGAGGGATGACTGGCCGCGGCTCGTGCTCGCCTCGGGCTCGCCGCGCCGCCTGGAGCTGCTCTGCCGGCTTGGGCTGTCGGTCGAGGTCCGGCCGCCGGAGATCGACGAGAGCCTGCTCCCTGACGAGCGGCCCGAGGCGGCCGCTGAACGGCTCGGCCGCGCAAAGGCGCTGCGAGCCGCCGGGCCGGGCGCCCTTTCCCTTGGTTGCGACACGCTCTGTGTCCATGGCGGCGCGATTCTCGGCAAGCCCGGCTCGCCGGCGGCCGCCGCCGCCATGCTCGAGCGTCTCTCGGGCCAGCAGCACGTGGTTCTTACGGGCATCGCGCTGGCCACGCCCGATCGCATCGAGAGCGCCGTAGAGGCCACTCGGGTGTGGCTTCGGCCGCTCTCGACGCGCGAGTGCGAGGAGTACGTGGCCACCGGCGAGCCTCTCGACAAGGCGGGCGCCTACGGCATCCAGGGCCTCGGCGCGGCGATCGTCGAGCGCATCGACGGCGATTACTTCAACGTGATGGGCCTTCCGGTCCGGCGGCTGCTGGAGCTCTTCGAGCGCTTCGATCTCAGGTACGCGTTCGGCGAGCTGGTGCCGCTAGAGCCCGCCGGGGATGAGGCACAGAACGGAGAAGGCGGTTGACGAAGCACGGTAACCACGGGCAGGGGCCTCCCTTGTTGCGCCCGCGCACACGCCGCACATTAGACAAGCAGCAAGCTGGCGAGAAGAACCGAAAGAAGGAGCCCGAAGCGCGATGACGGAACAGAGCGCCAAACGCATTAAGGTCGTTCTCCAGTGGCTTCAGATCCTGGACAACCTGGAACCCGCCTTCAAGGAGAAGGGTGAGTTCCGCTTCCGGTCCAAAGTCTGGGGCGAGCGCGAGGGCGGCACCAAGATCATCCAGCAGACGCAGTTTCCGGAGAAAGGCTACTGGTCGATCTCGGACCACCCGGCCTGGAACAAGAAGGACAAGCTGGATCGCGTCGTCTTCGAAGGCGAGGTGGACGAGCACCTGGTCGTCGAGTTCTTCGGAGAGGAGCTGGACACCTTCAGCGCCAACGACCAACTCGACCACTACCAGCGCGAGTTCCGCGGCCCGGTCGAGGGGTGGCTCGGCCGCTACGGCCCCGGTGAGGATCTCCCGGAGGACGTGCCCTCGGACGACCCCGAGAGCATGACGAACTGGCGGATCTGCTACATCATCGAGCGGGCCTGACGAAGGGCGGCTACTCGCCGCTCTGGGCCGGCTCCGCTGGGGCCGGCTCCGTGCGAACCGACTCCGCTCGGACCGGGGTCGGCTCCGGCAGGACGTCCTTGAACGCCTCTCCGTAGATCTCCCACACGGTGACGAAGAGGGCCGCCACGATCGGCCCGACGATGAGTCCCACCGCCCCGAACAGCGTGAGACCGCCAAGGGTGCCTAGCAGAATCAGGAGATCCGGCATCTGGGTGTCTCTTCCGACCAGGCGGGGGCGGAGGAGGTTGTCGACCGTGCCTGCCACGAGCGCGCACCAGAGGGTCAGGCCCACCGCGGCCGCGGTCTTCCCGATCACGGCCAGGTAGATCGCCCCGGGGACCCACACGATCGCGATTCCGACGCCTGGCAGGATCGAAAGGACGGCCATGATCGTTCCCCAGAACGCAACCGCCGGGATCCCGACGACGGCGAACGCGCCGCCGGCCAGAGCGCCCTGCAAGATCCCGATCACCAGCGTCCCCTTGATCGTGGCACGGGTCACCGAGACGAACTTCTCCACCATGCGGTCCTCGGCCTCGGGGGACAACGGCATGTAGTACAGGATGCGGTTCAGCAGGCTCGGACCATCTTTGAGGAAGAAGAACATGGCGTACAGCATCACGAAGAGCATGAAGAGGAAGATCACCGTCCCCTTGGTGGCGGCAGCCAGCTTCGAGACCACATACCCACCGACGCGCCCAGCGAACTCTCCCACCTTCTGAGTGACCTGTTCGTCATAGGGCGCCACCGCGTCCGCGAACGGAAGGCGCTCGAGCAGGCGATCCAGCTCATCCGGCTCGCTCACCTGCTGCTGGATCCATGGGCCCACCGCCTCGCTGACCTCGAGCGCCTGCGTCGTGACGAGGCCCAGAAAGGCGGTGAGCGGCACGATCAGGACGACGACGAAGATGAGGATCGTAGCGATGGAAGCGAGCGACTCTCGGCCCCGAAACCACCGCACGAACCGCCGATAAACCCCGTACAGCATCCCGCTGAAGATGGCCGCCAGGAAGATCGCCATCACGAAGGAGCGGATCATCACGAAGAAGATCGCCGATATGCCCAGGACCAGCAGAAGCAGGAATCCTCTGCGGAACTTCAGCGGATCGATGTCGCCATCACTCATTCTCGTCTCCGGGGCTCGATGGACGATTGTGGGGCGCTGTGGCTAGCCGAGCTCGGAATGCTCGGAGAGGTCTCGGAACCCCTCTCCTATCGGCTCCTCCACCGTCGCGATGCCGCACGACTCAAGCTGGTCGCGCCGCTCCAGAACCTGCCACATGAAGAAGACCGGACGTTCCGTCTGAACGATGTGGTACATGTCGGAGAACAGCTCCTCGGGAAGCGTGGCCACGATCACGTCTCCAGCGATCTTCCCGACCTCCTTGCTCTTCGCCTCGAAGTAGATCTTTACGCCCCCGCTCCCGGGACCCGCTTCCTCCGAGGCGGGCTCGAGGAACAGGTATCGAGTCGCGCCGCCGGATCCCTTGTGCGCGACCCCGACGCGGTAGGAAGTGATCTTGACGATCGGCATGGTCTTTCCCCGCGTTTGACTTCGATCTCTGCGACACCGAACAGAAGCTACGTTGCAGGCGGAAGGTGAAACGCACAAGCCACTACCCGTAGGGATCACCGTATTCGACAGTTTGGTGACCGATTGCGCATCCGGCGGGACAGGTCTCAGGTTGGGGGCCATTCAGGCAAGCAAAGGAGACGGAATGAGCGCCCGCAAGCTCCCCAGCAACGCATACGTACTGAAGGAAGGCGAGGAATACGTCCCGCTTACCTACGGCGAGACGCTCTCCGAGTTCACGCTCAAGGCGGTGCTCTCGGGCGTGATCCTGGGCATGGTGTTCGGGGCGGCAAACACCTACCTCGGGCTCAAGGCCGGCCTCACGATCAGCACGTCGATTCCGGTGGCGGTGCTGACGGTCGTGGCGTTCCGTATCCTGGCCGTCTTTGGCGTCCGACACAGCATCCTCGAAACCAACATCTCTCAAACGGTGGGATCGGCGAGTTCCTCGCTCGCCTCAGGCGTCCTGTTCACGATCCCGGCCCTGTTCATGTGGGGGATGAGTCCGGCCTGGGCGCAGATCACGCTCCTTACGATGGCGGGCGGGCTGCTCGGCGTGCTCTTCATGATCCCGCTCCGCCGGTACCTCATCAAGCGAGAGCACGGAAAGCTCCCCTATCCGGAGGGGATGGCCTGCGCGGAGGTGCTCGTAGCGGCCGAGGGAGGCGGAAGCCAGGCGCGCGGCGTCTTCTGGGGACTCGGCATCGGCATGCTCTTCCAGCTGATCACCGACGGATTCAAGCTCGTGCCCGGAACGTTCCGGCTCGCACTGCCCTTCAAGGCCCAGCTGGCCGTGAGCGTGTCCCCGCCGCTGATCGGCGTCGGCTACATCCTGGGAATCCGGATCGCCACCATCATGGTGGCGGGCTCGGCCCTCTCGTGGTTCATCATCATCCCGCTCATCAACGTGTGGGGCTCGGGGCTCACCGAGCCGCTGTATCCGGAGACTGAGAGGCTGATCAGCGCCATGTCATCGGGCGAGATCTGGCACCGTTACGTGCGCTATATCGGCGCCGGGGCGGTGGCGACGGGCGGGATCGTCACCCTCATCAAGTCGATTCCGACGATGGTGGAGTCCTTCCGACTGGGAGTCGGCCACATCTCCGCCGGGGCCTCCGCGGCTGCCGTCGACCGGACGAATCGGGACCTGTCGTTCCGGACGATCCTCTTTTGGCTGGTGGCGATTCTGCTGGTCCTCACGCTGGTGCCCGGCATCCTCGGCTTCATCGACTCGATTCCGGTGCGCGCCATCGCCTCCGTGCTCATCGCGATCTTCGCCTTCTTCTTCGTTACCGTGAGCTCCAGGATCGTCGGCCTGGTGGGCGTGACCTCCAACCCCACATCGGGCATGGCGATCGCCACGCTGCTCGGCACGAGCGCTGTTTTCCTGCTGCTGGGATGGACGGATCTCGCCGGCAAGGCGACGGCGCTCATGGTCGGCACGTCGGTTGCCATCGCCGCTTCGATCGCCGGCGACTCCTCCCAGGACCTCAAGACCGGCTTCATCCTCGGAGCCACTCCGCGCTTCCAGCAGATCGGCGAGCTGGTAGGAGTGCTCACATCGGCCGGTGTCGTGGCAGCCGTAGTGATGCTCCTCAACCGCGGCGTGCCCGGCGGGCTCGGGGGCGAGGAGCTGCCGGCCCCGCAAGCCGTGCTCATGAAGCTCGTGATCGATGGCGTGCTCGATCAGAGCCTGCCGTGG
Source organism: Gemmatimonadales bacterium (assembly GCA_030636765.1). GTDB lineage: Bacteria > Gemmatimonadota > Gemmatimonadetes > Palauibacterales > Palauibacteraceae. The sequence continues at coordinate 8,908 of DAOVWI010000034.1, read as the reverse complement.
GTGCTGATCCTTATCGGCGTCGGCATCGGGCTGGCGGCGACGCTCTTCCGGATCCCCGTCCTCGCGTTCGCCGTCGGGGTCTACCTTCCGCTCTCCACGATGGCCGCCGTGTTCGTCGGAGGGCTCACGAGGCATCTGCTCACCCGGAACCGTCCGCCCGAGGAGGCGGAGCGTCGCCGGGCGGAGGGAGTGCTCTTCGGATCGGGGCTCGTCGGAGGAGGTGGCCTCACGGGGGTGCTGCTCGCGATCTGGGTGGTGGGACGCGGCGGCGAGCCGATCCGGGGCTTCCCGCCGCCTATTCCCCCCGTCGTCCAGGAGATCTTCGCGCTTGCCGCGATCGCCGCGCTGGTGGGGCTCCTCGTCTGGGACGCGACGCGCCGGCCGGGCACCGAGGTCGCCGACGGGGATGCGTAGGGAGGACCCCGAGTGAACGCGCGAAGCGCCGCTGCGGCGGCCACCGACAGCGGCAACGGCGGCGCGCAAGCCAACGGCCCATCCGCCGAGGTCACCTTCGCCCGAGACCTCGGCCTGTTCGACGCCACGATGATCGGCGTCGGGGCGATGATCGGGGCCGGGATCTTCGTCCTCACCGGGATCGCCGCCGGGGAAGCCGGGCCTGCCTCGCTGCTCGCGTTCGCATTGAACGGCGCCGTAACGCTCCTCACCGCGTTCGCGTACGCCGAGCTCGCTTCGGCCATCCCACGCGCGGGCGGTGGCTATTCCTTCGTCCGACTGGCCTTCCCCGGCGCCATCGGCTTCACCGCCGGGTGGATGCTGTGGTTCGCGTACATCATAGCGTGCAGCCTCTACGCCCTCGGCTTCGCCGGCTACTTTTGGGAGCTCTTCCTCAAGTACGCCCCGGCTGTGGCCGGCGGCGCGTTCGCTATCGTAGGCGAGCACGGGGCGATCCTGCTCATCACGCTGCTGGTCGGAATCGCGTTCGTCCGGCTGAACGTGAGAGGTGCCGAGGTGACGGGTCAGGCGGAGAACGTCCTGACGATCTCCAAGCTCGTCATCCTCGGGGTCTTCGTCTTCTACGGCCTCAAGAGGGTCGCGGGCGTGCCGGAGCAGGCGGCCGAGAACTTCACGCCCTTCTTTCCGCTCGGCGGGAGCGGCGTGCTGGTGGCCATGGGACTGACCTTCATCGCCTTCCAGGGCTACGACCTGATCGCGACGGTCGCCGAGGAGATCAAGGAACCGGAGAAGAACATCCCGCGCGCCACCTTCATCGCGCTCGCGGTCACCGTCACGATGTACCTGCTCATCCTCTTCGTCTCGCTCGGCGCGGTCGATGCCGGCGATCAAGCGAGCTGGCAGTTCCTCGGAAGGTACAAGGAGACGGCGATCGTGCGGGCGGCGGAGGACTTCATGCCCGCGTTCGGGGTGGCCATCATCGTCATCGGAGGCCTCCTCTCCACCATGTCGGCGCTCAACGCCACGATCATGGCGGGCTCGCGGGTCGCCTTCTCGATGGGCCGCGACAACTGGCTGCCGAAGTCGATGGCGAGGATCGACCCCAAGCGGCGCACCCCGCGCGTCGCGATCGTGGCCACCGGCGTGCTCCTGATCGGCATGGCTGTCACGCTGCCGATCGAAGTCGTGGGCTCCGCCGCGAGCCTGATCTTCCTCCTCACCTTCGCGCTGGTGAACCTCTCGGTGATCGTGCTGCGCCGGAAGGCTCCGGAGCTCGAGCGGAGGTACCGGGTGCCGTTCTACCCTGTCGTCCCGATCCTCGGGTTCGTGCTCAACGTCTTCTTGGCCGTCTACCAGCTCACCTTCCAGCCGCTCGCCTGGTATGTGGCGTCGGGATGGATAGCGCTTGGGCTGATCATCTACTTCGCGTACTTCCGCAAGCAAACCGCGGCGGAGGCGCCGCAGGTGCTGGTGCCGGGCAGGCGGGCGGCCGTGGAGAAAGCGCCCTACGTGGTTCTGGTGCCCGTCCGCAACCCGGAAACGGTGAGCTCTCTCCTGGACATCGCGGCGCCGCTCGCCCGGGACCGAGGCGGCATGGTCGTGGCGCTAGCGGTGGTCGAGGTGCCACGCCAGCTACCGATCCACGAGGGGCTCAGCTTCGCCGGCCGAAAGGAGGGGCTGTTCAAACAGGTGCGCGAGTACGCCGCCGGCCACGGTGTCGAAATCGACACGGACCTGGTGATCGCCCACCACGTGCACGACGGAATCCTCCAGGCGGCGAGGCGGCACCGGGCCGACCTCATTGTGATGGGCTGGAAGGGCTACACACACACCCGGGAGCGCATCTTCGGCGAGGTGGCCGACCAGGTGATCCGACACGCCCCGAGCGACCTGATGCTCCTCAAGTTCGCGCCGGGGGCCTCCCTTCGACGGGTGCTCTTCCCCACTTCCGGGGGACCCAACGCACGGCTCGCCGCCGACCTCCTGGGCCCGCTCTTCCGCGACAGATCGATGGCCGTTACAGCATGCTCCGTCGTGCCCCCGGACGCGACGCCCGAACAGCGCGCTGAAGGTGAGAGCCGAGTCGAGAAGACCGTTTCCCATCTCCCCCAGGATGTCGCTGTCGAGAGGCGGTTGCTCGAATCCAAGTCGGCTCCGGCGGGGATCGCGCTCGCCAGCCGCGACTTCGACCTCGTTGTGCTGGGCGCCGCACGGGAACCGCTCTTCCGGAAGATGCTCTTCGGCGAGATCCCGGAGAAGGTCGCCCGTCTCTCGCCAACCTCGGTTCTGGTCGTGAAACGCTACGAGGGGAAGGTCCGGTCGCTCCTGAAGAGGGCGCTGGGCTGATCTCCTCGCGCCGGCCGCCCTCAGGCGATCCTGAGCGCGAGCACGGTAAGGACCACGATCGCCACCAGGAGGGCAGCGACGAGAAGAGTCGGGTAATGTGAGTTGCGCATCGGTAATGTTACACCCGAACGCGCCGTCTTTCAATACGGGTGCGTAGGGTAGCCTCGCCGTGGCAATCCGGTGGGCTCGCGCGTCAGACCCGCAGCTTCCGCCAGACTCGGCTCGCGCGTCAGACCGCGGTTTCCGCTCAGGCCACGGCAGTCAGACCACGGCTTCCGCTCAGACCACGGCCGTCAGCACACCGGACTCCGTCAGCACCCGACGCAGCGCGTCCAGGTCGGCCCGGTCGTTGTAGACGTGCGGGGAAACGCGGACGGTCCTGCCGCGCACGGATACGAACACCTGCTGCGCACGCAGCCGCGCGTGCAGGGCTGCCGGATCGACCTCCTCGGGGACGTGCAGCCCGAACAGGTGTCCCACCGGCTCCACCCCCTGGCCCTCCGCCTCGCCGGCTGACGTGTCCCGCATCAGATCGCGGCTGAGCGCCCGGCAGTAGGCCTGGACGTTGGACACGTCCCACTCCAGCACCTGTTCGAGGGCCGCGATGAACATCGGAATCAGGATGAAGTTGGCGGCCTCCCCCACGTCGAACCGCGCGGCGCCGCGCCGGTATCGATCGGTTTGCTCGACGAGCCCGGCGAAGTCCTCACTCCCCTCCTTGCCCAACCACGTTTCCTCCAGGGGCACGCCATGCTCGTAGCGAGCGCCGAAGTACGCGACGCCGATCGAATAGGGTCCCATCAGCCATTTGTAGGCGGAGCAGATGAGCGCGTCGGGGCGGATACGCTCAAAATCGAACGGCATCACCCCCACGGCCTGCGTGCCGTCCAGGATGAGTGCCGCTCCCACCTCGCGCGCCCGCTCCGCGATGCGCTCCAGGTCGAATCGAGTTCCGTCCGTCCAATGCACGTGACCGAGCGTCACCACGGCCGTGTCCCCGTCGATCGCGTCCAGGATCGCTTCGTTCCACGCCCGTGCCCGAGCCGCGCCGGCCACGGGCGGGCGGACCACTTTGAAGCGGGCGTTCGCGGCGTCGCAGAGCCGGCGCCATGCGTGAACGTTCGACGGGAACTGGTGGTGGACCGTGACCACGTTCTGCCCTCTCGCCAGAGGAGTGTTACGAGCGGCGGCCGAAAGGCCATAGGACGCGGCCGGGATGATGGCGACGCGGGCGGGATCGGGTGCGTTCACGAGCTGCGCGAAGAGCTCGCGCACGCGGTCGCAACCGGAGAAAAAATCTGCGGGACGGATCTCCGCCGGCACGGCGCCGCTTCGGATGGCCGCCTCCCCTGCCGCCTGCACGCGCCTCGAGAGCGGCGACATGTAGGCGCAGTTGAGGTAGTGGTGGTCGGGCGGCAGAGCAAACTCACTCTTCCGACAACGTAGCATGGGGACACCGCCTACCGTTGAAGATCCATTCGACGCAGGAGATCCTGGAATCCCGGGTCGGACCGCACCGGGTCGAGCGTCGGGTCCACGCCCATCCATACGAGGCCGATGGATCGCTCTTCGTATGCGTCCTCGAGCCTTTCCAGTCCCGAAGCCCTCTCGCCGAGGCCGATGTAGATTCGGGCCACGTCGAACGGCGACACATAGCTCGTTCGCGACACCTCCCGCAGCTCCTCCAGTGCGGTCTCGGCGTCGCGCGGTCTTCCGGCTACCGCGTACGCATGCCCGAGCAGGGCGGTCATCGCGGGCCGGCCATCCGATTGGGCTTTGGCCTTCTCGAAGATCTCGATCGCTTTGTCGTGCCGACCCGTCTGGCCGTAAGCCAATCCGAGCCACAGGTAGACCGGGAGGAAGTCCGGTTCCAGGTCCAGCGTCTTCAGGCAGGCCTCGATGGCCCGGTCGTAGTCGCGGGCGAAGTAGAGCGCCATTCCCAGCAGGGTGTTGATGATGAGCCCGATCGGGTCCAGCCGAAGAGCCTGCCTAGCTTCGGCGATTCCCTCCTCCGTCCGGCCCATCGCCATGAGGAACTCCGAGTACCAGTGGTGGGCCGTGACGTAGGCGGGGTTGAGCTCCATCGCCCGCGTGAACTCCCCTTCCGCGTCCGCCCACTTCCAGTCAAACAGCATGCAGGCGAACGCCAGGGAGGCGTGTGCCTCTCCGAGCTCCGGATCCAGCTCGAGCGCCTTTCTCGCCTGCACCTTCGCCTTGGGAAAGGCCTCCTTCGGCCTAAGGAACCCGTAGAAGCCGAGCAGGTTGTACGAATCCGCCAGACCCGAATAGGCGAGCGCGTACCGCCCGTCTGCCAAGATGGCGTGCTCCAGGTACTCGATCCCCTTCGTCAGACCGCGCTCCCGCTGGTTCCAGAAGTAGCGCCCCCGCAGGTAGAGGTTGTAGGCGTTCAGATTCTCCGTATGCCGTTGGACGAGAGGCTCATCTCCCTCGCCCATGAACTCCACCTTCAGCTTGTCGACGATGGCTCGGGCGATCTCCTCCTGCACCTCGAAGATGTCGGCGAGCTCCCGATCGTATACCTCCGACCAGATCTGGTATCCGTCCGCCGCGTTCACGAGCTGGGCGGCGATGCGTACCTGCTGCCCGGCCTTCCGGACGCTTCCCTCGAGCACCGTCGCGACGCGGAGCCGCCGCCCGATCTCGGTCACGTCCTGGTCCTTCCCCTTGAAGGAGAACGACGACGTTCTGGCAGCTACATGAAGTCCCGCGACCTTGGCCAGCGCGTTGATGATCTCCTCGGTCACGCCGTCGCTGAAGTACTCGTTGTCCGGGTCGTCGCTCATGTTGGCGAAGGGGAGAACGGCGATCGATCTGGGGGATGCCGGCCCGTCCACGGCGACCGCCGCGGCGAGCGTGCCATCAAGCGGGCCGTCGGTCGGTCGGTCGAGCGGCTCCGCCGCGGAGTCCGCCGAAAGCGGCTGTGTCCGCCTCAGGCCGTGCGGCGTGATGTCAAACATCCAGGAGCCGACGAGCGCCACGGGGAAGCCGACCAACGTGATGACCAGCACGGCCGTGAAGGCACCCTCCGGGATCGAAAGCGCCGGAAAGATCGTGTCCGAGGCCTCGATGACCGCCCAGCCGATCACCGCGTAGACGGCGGCCGCGCGCAAGACCTTTCGGTGCCTCAGCTCCCTGAAAAAGACGGCCGGTTTCAACTAGCGGATCATCGCATCGATGTGGGAAAGATCCAGACCCTCGCTCTGGTAGTACTCCCGGGCGAGCTCCAGCATCGTGAACCCGTCCTCGTACATCGAGAAGGCTCCGTCCTCGTCGACGTAGACGAGCGCGCCCGAGACCATGAACAGGATGATCGCCGGTTCGGTGGCAGTGTCGGGCACGACCAGCGTATGCGCCTCGCCCGCGGGCTCAAAGATGAACGAGCCGGAAGTCGCGATCCAGTCATGCTCCAGATACCTCCATGTTCCTTGCAGGGTGTACCCCTGCACCGTGCCGACGTGGTAATGCTTCGGCACCACGGTCCCCGGCAGAGCCTTCAGGACAGCCGTGAAGCCACCGGTCGTGACGTTGAAGTGACAGGGCTGAAACCAGGCCGTCTCGCCGTACGGTATCCACAGGCGATCGCTATCGAGCGCGAGATCGGAGATGAAATGATCGCGTCTTCGGCTGCCGGCCTCCAGGCCGTCGTCAAAGCCGGGGAAAGCTGTAATCGGCATGGTATTACCTCCTTCGTGCTTACGTGGGCGATTGACCTTACGGAGCTTCCAACCTCAATTCCAGTCCAATGAGATACAGAGCGCTCGCGGACGTCGTGGTCGTGGTGCACTTCGGTTTCGTCCTCTTCGTGGTTGCTGGCGTCCTCACGGTGGTGTGGAAGCCGTGGCTCGCCTGGCTGCATGTCCCCTGCATGTTGTATGGTGCCGCCATCGAGGTCGTGGACAAGACTTGTCCGCTCACGCCACTCGAGAACCGCCTTCGGCGAGCGGGTGGAAGTCGCGAGTACGACGGCAGCTTTCTGCAGCAATACGTGGCGCGCGCGGTCCATCCCGCACTTTGGAAGCGAGTCGAGCCGTGGCTCGGGGCATTGGTGCTGGTCGGCAACGTGGCCGTGTACGGCTATCTCGTGATTCGCCTTCGCGGGGGCTGAGTCCCCCTCCCCGGAAGAACGCACACGCGAAGAGGTGGGCTGCCGTCGACCGTCGTTAGCTGCGCGGCCACACGTTGTTCTCACGATCCACGTCGGGGAAGCGCCGCTCCGGGTCGATCTCCACGCGGATCACGGGCGGCCCTTCGCGCACCTTCAGGATCGCCTCCGTCTTTCCGGCCAGCCAGGTCTCGACGGGCACCTCCAACATCAGCTCCTCGCCATCCTGTCTCGTCACCCGAACGAGGGCGGGCATCGGCACCAGACCCAGGTCGCGGATGACGATCTCCGCGCCTCCGCCCGACTGCCGCACGTCCAGGATCGCGTGGTCGAGAATCCACGTCTCGTAGTACCAAGCTCGCCAGAACCAGTCGAGATCACGGCCGGTCACATCCTCGATCGTGTGGAAGAAGTCCCACGGCGTCGCGTGCTTGAACGCCCACCGACGGATGAACTCGCGGTATGCCATGAGGAACTCCCGCTCCCCAAGGAGGCCCCGAAGAGCAACAAGCACGGTAGAGGGCTTCCCGTACGTGGCGGTTCGAACGCGGCCGGGGTACTGATAGTCAGTCCACCGGAGCATCTCGCCTTCCGTGCCCGCGCCGGCCGTCTCGAGGTATGCCTCCCGATCCGACCTCTCCGCGTCCTGGCCGGGAAAAAACTCCTTGCGCACCTGGTTCTCGGCGAAGCTGGTCATTCCTTCGTCGAGCCACCCGTACCGACGCTCGTCCGTGGCGACGATCATTGGAACCCACATGTGGCCGAACTCGTGCGCCGTGACGTAGTAGAGCGCGCTGTCGCCCCGGGCGTTGTAGTCGCCGATCAGCGTCATCATCGGAAACTCCATGCCCCCTGTGACGATCCCGCCACCTTCGATCGCACTCATGTGAGGCCACGGATAGGGCAAGGCGAGGAAGCGGGAGAGGGATTCGATGGCGTGCCGCCCGTAGCGCGCCGTGTTCGCCCAGCGAGGTGCGCCCGGCCGGTACACCGCGTCCACGCGGGTGTAGTCGGTCTCACCGTCGCCATCGACGTCGCCCACGGGAGCCCGCACCGCGTCCCAAAGCGACGAGCGCGTGGCGCTGAACGCGGCGTCCCGCGCGGTGTCGGCCCGGAAGCGGTACTCGAGGGTGCCGCCGATGTCCGGGCCGCGGCGCGTGGTCCGGCCGGCCGCGATGTCGTCTTCGGCGAGCACGTGCACGACCGAATCGGAGCTCTCGGCCTGCCGGAGCCGCTCGAGCACGGAAGGAGCGAGCACCTCCCCGGGGTTCTGCAGCCGCCCGCTGGCGAGCACGATCCAGCCCTCCGGGACCTCGACCGTGAAGTCGTAGCTCCCGAAACCGGCGTAGAACTCCGCCAGGCCCAGGAAGGGGTCGATCTGCCACCCGACCACGTCGTCGTACACCGCCATCTGAGGGTACCAGTAGGCGAGGAAGAAGAGCTCGTCACCATCCCACCCCATCCGGGGTCCGGCTCCCCCCTGCGGCACCCGGAACGTCCATGCCAGCTCCAGCTCCACGGTCCCGCCCGGCATCAAGGGCTCGGGCAGGTCGATCCGCAGGATCGTGCCGTCGACCGCGTAGCCCGCCACGCCCTGGCCTGCCGCGCCCTCATCCGCAACGGCCGCCTCGGCCGTGAGCTCCGCTAGCTGGACGCCGGCGGCCGCGACCCTCGACAGGTCCATCCCACCCGTCACTTCGTACGGCTCGTTCCGGGCCGCGCCTGTGGCGTGGACGTTCTGCGTCAGGTGCAGGTAGACGGCCGGGAGAACGTCCGGGGACCGGTTGTGGTAGGTGATACGCGCCTCGCCGTCCAATCGCCGGTATCGCGGGCTCAGGACGGCACGAAGGCGGTAATCGGTCCACTGCTGCCAGTAGGAGGGTCCCGGCCAGCCCGAGGGCGTTCGGGTGCCGCGCCTCACGGCGTCGAGAAAGCCGCGCGGCGGCACCACCGGATACGGGATCGGCCGCCTGACCGTGTCCGAGGCCGGCAGCACGGGGAGCGAAGCACCCGCTGGAGGTGCCG
>DAOVWI010000206.1 GCA_030636765.1 Gemmatimonadales bacterium | reverse complement strand
TCGAGATGTCGGCTCCCTGGGTGTGGTCGATCCACCACTGGTTGGGAATCGTATCGCTCGAGTAGGCGAAGGTGAGTCCGTTCCACTCGAGAATGAAGCTGACCGCTCCGTCGAGGCCGTGAATGGCAGGGATGCTTCGGATGACAACACCGTTCTCGTCGTAGATGACCTCGTTGATGCCGTCGAAGGCGAACTCGTGGACCTCCAGCTCGCCGCCGCGGAAATCGATCACACCGGACCGGGTCCCGATGTCCCAGACGTACATCTCTTTCATGTTCTCCATCGCCGCCGTCGTGCCGTACTCGGGCGTGGCTCCACTCGGCCCCCAGATCCGGAGCGGAACGAGGCGGTTGGCCACCGTGCCGCCGAGCCAGAAGGTGGGAAGGTCTCCGTAGTGATCCACGTGAAGGTGGCCGATGAAGACCTTGTCGATGAGATCGTAGGGGATCTTCTGGGCGGCCAGCCGCTCGTGGCAGCCGCTCCCTATGTCGAAGAGGAACTTGTCCCCGTTGCCGAGCTCGACAAGAAAGCAGGCGGCTGCCTGCTTGGGACGGGCATTCGGCATTCCCGTGCCCAAGGCCACGACCCGCATCTCGTCTGGCGCGAGCTGCTCGGTGCCTGGGTAGTAGACGTCCAGCTCCGGCTCGGCGGCCTGGGCGGTTTCCTCCCCGGCGGGCCTCAGCTGTGTGGCGAGATAGCCCAGAAGGGCGCCGACGACGAGGAGCGCGATCGCTCCGAGTCCTTTGGTGCTCATGCTCGTGACTCCTTGTATTCGTGCTCGAGGTGCCGCGTGAGGATCTCGCTGACGGTCAGTGTCACCACCCGGTTCGAGCGAACCGTCTCGGGCGAACTGGGTGGACGTCCCATTCTCGGACTTGGCTGCATCGCGCCCTTTGCTTTTCCGAGCAAGTTAAGTCAGACTGTTAGCCGGAGGACATCAAGACGCAAGCGTATGGTGCGCCATTGGTGGCCAATAATCGGAATTCCGCCGCCGCCGCGCAACACTAGAAGTCGCTGGGCACTGAGGCTCCCGGCACATCGGCAAGCTAGCGGCCGATTACCGCCAGATGTTTGGAGAGCTTCCCTCCCGGACGCTGCAGCGCCGCCTAGCCTTAGGGCCCTTGCCCGCCGTCTGATCGCCCACTACCCGTCCGCACACGGCCGCAGCCTTGAATTGGGGATGCTGCAAAGGCATGCACTCCTCCCTGATTCTGTTCGAGCGCCGCTATTGGATCGCTGCGCGGCCACCATGCCGACGTGAGTCATGTGCTGCAAGCCAGCGCCTGCCGTTCGCGACGACCACAATCATCGCGCGCTCCCCTCGTTACTCCGGCGATAGTGAAGGAGGCGGACTTGCGGGTTCGAGTCCCGCACCCTCACTATGTGACTACAATACCACACGGCAGCAAAGGAGACAGCATGGCCAAAGCAAAAAAAGGCAACGCCAAAGCGAAGAAAGGCGACGCCAAAGCGAAAACAAGCGACAAGGTGATGCAGTTCATCGAGAAGGAGCTGAAGATCAACCCGAAAGCCACCGCCAAGGAACTGCAACAAAAGGCGAAAGCGGTCAGCGAGGCCGTCGGCAAGCTCAGCGTTCGCCAGTTCCACGCCAAGTATCCGTTGCAGGTCAGGAGAAGGCTGGCGCCCAAGAAGCCGCGTCGGGCCGCACCCAAGGCCAAGGCCGCAGCCAAGAAGCCGCGTCGCGCAGCTCCTAAGGCCAGGGCCGCAGCCAAGAAGCCGCGTCGCGCAGCTCCCAAGGCCAGGGCCGCTCGGGGTCAGGCGAACCGCGAAGCCGTTCGGAACACTCTGATGACGTTTGCGCAGGACCTTTCTGCTGCGCAGGGAAAGTCCGAAACAATCGCGGTGCTGAGAAAGCTCGACAATTACATAGACGCGATCATCCGGGCCGCCAAATAGGGCCTCTTGCCGCCTGATGGCCTACAGAAAGTTCAGGGATCGGAGTGGGGCCGGATGGGAGGTGCGGGATGAGTCACGGAGCCGGTGGGTGTTCGAGCCGATGCCGGGGAACGGGGCCGACCGCCAAGCCGTGAGCCCGCCCGGCTACACGGACGATCCGTACGAGATGAGCGATCAGGAGCTGCAGCGGTTGTTGGACCGGGCCCGCCCGTCGGGCTCGGGGCCGAGGATGCCCTCACCCTTCAAGGAGTTGTAGGGACCGGACGAAGCGGGCCTGCGCGCAGGCGGACTACTCGCGGAGCGCCTTCGGAGGAGCGAGGATCTCGGCGTACAGGATCGCCCGCTCCATCTCGGAGTAGCGATCGAGTTGAGGCAGGAGCGATCCGGCTCGCGAGGTGCCCTCGGCCCTTCGGTCCGGCTCCGACTCTGCAATCGGGCCGGGCACGGTGACCTCCCGACGCGCGGGGTCCGGAAGGCGGGCTCGCTTGCGCGCCGCGGCCTCCGCAATGGCCGCGATGTCGGCGAGTGCCCTCCCCCGCTCGATACGCTCCCGCGGCTCCCGCGCCTCGGCCGTGGCCAGCCCTGCGGCCTCCTCCGCGTGAACGTCCTGCTGGCCGGGAGGCGCCTGCGGGATCCGCGACGGGCCCGAGGGCCTGGGGAAGCCGAGCCCCTCCAGCAGGTCCCCCATGTCCTCGCTCCACTCCCGAGCCTCCAGCGGCGGCTCCTCCGCCTCTCGTGGCGCTCGCGCCTTGCCCCCGGCACGGGCCATTCCGCGCAGCATCGCGTAGATCACCGCGCCGATGATCAGGAGGTCGAACAGGTCCATTGGGCTTAGGGGCCGGCTTCCGAGCTGTCATCGCCGCCCGAAATCGACTCGCGCATCTGCGTGTCGCTAGCGATGTTACGATACTTCATATAATCCATTACTCCAAGATTGCCGCTGCGGAACGCGTCCGCCATCGCCTGCGGCACCTCAGCCTGCGCGCGCACCAGCTCGGCCCGCATCTCCTCGACGCGCGCCTTGTTCTCCTGCTCCGTAGCCACCGCCATCGCGCGGCGCTCCTCGGCCTTCGCCTGGGCAATCCGCTTGTCCGCCTCCGCCTGGTCCGTCTGGAGCTCAGCCCCGATGTTCTTGCCCACATCCACGTCCGCGATGTCGATGGAGAGGATCTCGAACGCGGTTCCGGCGTCCAGCCCCTTGGCAAGCACCGTCTTGGAGATCTCGTCGGGGTTCTCCAGCACTGCCTTGTGGGACGCGGCCGAGCCGATCGTGCTGACGATCCCCTCCCCGACGCGCGCGAGGATCGTCTCCTCCCCGGCGCCGCCTACCAGCCGGTCGATGTTCGCGCGAACGGTGACGCGGGCCAGCGCGATCAGCTGGATCCCGTCCTTCGCCACCGCGGACACCCTC
>DAOVWI010000071.1 GCA_030636765.1 Gemmatimonadales bacterium | reverse complement strand
GTGCGTACGTCATCCACCCACGGCCCCCCACCCTCTTCAAGGATCCGCACCAGCACCATGGGGGGGAACGTCTTCCACGGTTGCCCCTCGTACTCGTCGGCGGCGACCAGCTCGCGCAGCCGGTAGAACCAGGCGTAGAACGTGCTGGCCCCTCTCGCGTCCAACCCGACATCCCGTGACCACGCCTCCAGGATCGCGGCGGCCGAATCCTCTCCCGCCCGGCGGGCAGCGGCAACGGCGCGTGTTCCGACACGCTCGGCCAGCATACTGTGGGTGTCGTGCTGGAGATCGGCCATGTCCTCGAGCGTCCAGCGCGCTCCGCTCTCCAGCCGGTCGCTGATCCGCTGGGCGCGGAAGGGGGCGGCGTAGTCCGCCCCGATGATCCCGAACAGGTTGGGGGCCTGCAGGTTGTTTGCGGTCGCGATGAAGCCGGCCGCGGGATCTCTCGTGGCAGGGTGGCTTTCGGGCGGCCAGAAGGAGCTCCACGAGTCGCCGATCCGGTCAAACTCCACCGGGAGAGAGCCATCTCCGTCCACCTGCACCGGGATCGTTCCGCTCAAGCGATACCCGATCACTCCATCGGACGCGGCGTACACGACGTTTTGTTGCGGCGAGTCGAACCTCTGGATCGCCGCATCGAAGGCTTCCGGATCGGTCGCCCGGTTCATCCCGAGGAGGCCCTCCATCTCCGAGGTAGCGCGCCCGGCGACCCAGAGGACGGATAGGGTGGCGCCGAGCGGCGGCATGACATCCGTGATGATCGGACCGCGAACCGTGCGGCGTATCGCGTGCACCACGGGCTCGTCACGACCGCGCACGGCGATCGTGTCGGAGCGCACGTCGAACTCCCGCCAGCCATCGCCGTCCCGGTACGCGGCGCGGTCGAGGTTGAGCGCCTCGATCGCGAACGCCATGTCGTCGGTCATCCCGTTGGTGAAGCCCCAGGCCACGCCTCGGTTGTACCCGACGACGACGCCGGGCACGCCCGGAAGAGTGAGTCCGGCCACGTGATAACCCGTCGCCTCGGCGTGAAGCCCCTGGAGATACCACTTCGCGGGCGCATCCAGCCCGAGGTGCATGTCGTTCGCCACCAGCGCCCCGCCGTGTGCCGTGCGAGACGGGCCGACGACCCAAGCGTTCGATGCCCGAAACGCGAACCGCGACAGCAGATCGACCGCCTCCCCCCAGGCCGAGGCATCCGCCGCCCAGGCCGAGGCATCACCCGCGAGGTTGGCACCGTCACCCACAAAGGCCGCAGCGTCGCCCGCGAGGCCGGCAACGTCACCGGCCACCGGCCTATCCGCGGCGCGCGTGGTCGTGGCCGCCGGGCCGGCAGGTATCTCCACCGCGTGATCCAGGATCGTGGGCCCCCACTCCGGATAGCGTGGGGGCAGGTACGCAGCCTTCTCGGCCGGCAGGATGGCCTCGGCATGGAAGCGCGCGAGCTCGGTTCGCCAGGCGGACAGGTCCAGCGCCATCACCTTGCCGATCGCGGCCGTCGCGCGCGGCTGCCACGGCTCCGGATCGATCCCCAGCAGCAGGAACTCCGGGGGGAGAGGGCCATCCCACGTGTCGAGGCGCGTGTTCACTCCCGCGGCGTACGCCTCCAGAATGCCTCGCTGCTCCGGCCCGAGCGCTTCCACGCTCCGCTCGGCCGCTCCCCAGAGATCCAGCGTTCGCATCACCCGGTCCGCGCGGAGCGCTCGCTCTCCGAACACCTCCGCCAGTCGTCCCTGGGCAACGCGCCGGAACATCTCCATCTGCCACAGCCGCTCCGACGCGTGCAGGTAACCCTGCGCGAAGAAGAGGTCTTTCTCGCCGGCGGCGTAGAGGTGGGGGATAGCAAAGCTGTCGATCACAACCGCGACGGGATCGCTCAGCCCCGACACCCGGATGGTCCCCCCAAGAGTCTGAACGGAGGAGCGGAGATAGAAGAAGGCCAACGTCACCGCCGACGCGGCGACGAAGAGCGCGACCATCAGGCCACGGAGAACCGCCCGGCCGGTCGCGCGCCAGCTCATGGACCGCAGGAACCGCGGGCCGACCGCCCGCTCACCCCGGCCTTGACTCGCGCCGACCGCCCGCCCGCCGCGAACTCTCGACCATCAGCCGGCGAAACGACACGTATTGGCCCGCCTGACGTAGGACCAGACGCCTTCGGTGGAGGCCGTCGAGGCGGCTCCTCGCCTCCCGTTCGGGCAGACCGAGCTCACCCGCCAGCGGCGCCGGCGTCACCCGCTCATACTCGCACACCAGATGCCACAGCTGCGCCTCGGGCTCGTCCACGGTTCCGAGCAGAACGGGCTTCCCGTCGGAGCGCTCGGCGGCGACAGCCAGATGCCGCCTCCGAAGGGCCGAATCGATCGGATCCCAATGGTACTCCTCCAGGCCCCGCACGAGCACGAAGCTGCGACGGGGACCGATCGGTTTCGCTCCACCCTCCCGCCGCTGCTCCACGGCGACCCAAGCCAGCTTGGCAACGATCTCGTCGGCGCAGCTGAAGTCGATGACCTGCACGTTTCGAAAGTCCAGGACCGTAAGGACCTCTCCCGCACAGCCGGCCACCTGCTCCTCGATGCTCGTCCGAACGGCGCGTCCCGTATGGCGGGTGACGAGGCAGCTGTACAGGCTGGCCTCGGAAACGAGCGGATGCCGTGCAGGGCGCCCGGCGTTCATGCCGGAACCGGCTCTTCCACGCGGGCCGGCATCACGATGAGCACCTGGGCCCCGGGGAGGTGCGGAAGGCCAATCCTGAGAGGCGAAACATCGTCCCAGTCCGGGACCCGTGCGATCATCGCGTCTCCACTACGGATGCGCACCACACCGTTCCACTTGGTGACCTGCCGGCGTATCGCCTGCAGGCCCTGCCCCCTACCCGGATCACGGAAGCGCGACTCACCGTTGAGGAACGCGGCCTCGAGCGCCGTGGCCGCGGACCACCTGTCCCCGTACCGCCGGGCGTGCTCGGCGGCCAAGGATCCCTGGAATCCGACCCCGACGTCCATCACCGCGAGGACGAGGACATCGCGCCCGAGCCGGCGCTTCCAGTGGTACGTCTGGGCGCACACCCAACCGACCGCCTCCGCGTGCTCCAGGATGTTCTGACACACCTCGGAAAGCATGACGCTGAACTGGATCACCGCGGACTTCGGGTAGTGCAGGCGGCTTTCCAGGATGAGCGCCGCCCGCTCCCGGACGCGCTCCACGACCTCGTGAACGTCCTGATGGGAGCGGATCGGCGTGATCTCGAGAAGCGCGTCGGAGCGGGAGTGCTGACGCGCCGGCCGGGAGCCCAACTCGTAGATCGGTGCGGCGTTCTGCCAGAAGTCCATCCGCTCCCAGTAACTTCGCACGTCGGAAGACTCGGGCGCTTCGATGGCGGGAGCGAGTCCCGTGCGGTCTCGTCCCACCTGGCCGGCAGCGAGGAGCCCGATGAGCCCGTACGGCGACACCCAGCGAACGTGCCGGGCGTCGAAGAGCAGTCGCTCACCCTCTCGCGCCCGAGCCAACTCGGCGATCAGATCCTCGAAGGTGTTCTCGTCGAGGACATCCGGGACCTGGAGTACCCGGCTCATCTTCCACTCAATATCGGAGACTTGTCCGCCAGCAGCCGTCCAAGCTGAGAAGCGCCCCGGTGCGCCGCGTTTCGGGCCGCCAGCGTATTGGAACGCTCGACCGCTTCCCGAAGCGTCGCCCCACCCAGCAGCGACGCGAAACAGGTCATGCCCCATACATCACCGCACCCGGTCGGATCGGGATCCGGCACGACCAGCCGGGTGGGGGCGAAACCACTCGTCGCGGGCATGCCGGCCGCCTTGACCTCGAGCCCATCAAAGCCGGGCGGCGCGATTTCGAGTCCATCGAAGCCGGCCGCCGTGACCCATGCGGCGCCGCGATCGCCGAGCGTGACGAGCAGCGCTTTTGTAGCCTCTCCCACGACCTCGGCCGCGACCTTCCAGGGATCCCCGAGGGCACCCCCCAGCGTCTCCAGCTCGTCCTCGTTCAGCTGCACGAGATCGAAGCAACGCAGCCACTCCCGCCACGCGGTGAGCGGTTTCGGCTCTCGGACGCCATCCGTGCCGACTCCCAGGAATATCGAGTGAAGGTCGGTGTACACCGGCCCCCGGAACCCACCCCTAAGCCCCTGAGCGGACGGAAGATCCAACTCCCAACCGGCCACGAAGTTAACGTACACGGCGTCACAGGAGCGCGCGAGCGGCGCGAGCTCGTCCCAGCTCCAGCCCGGCACTCCGCCGGTCAGCCTCTCGCACCGCCGGCTCCGATCCCGATAGAAGAGCTCCACCCGGTTGTTCCGTTCGGGAACGGTTCGAACACCCTCCAGCGAAGCGATCCGGCCCAGGCCTCTCAGGAACTCGTTCGCCCGCTCTCTGAGGTCCCCCCCCACTTTGATGATCGGTAGCAGCTCCCATCCATCCGGCGCCGTAGCCTCGTAGGCCGAGAGGGAATAGCAGATGCCGCCCCACTCCTCCACCGGTTCGCTGCGACCGGGATCCCGCTGATGAATCGTGTCCCACACCATCGTGCCGATCACGCCGAGCCGCTTCATCGAAGCCCCCCGCACCGCTCGACCCGGAAGGTAGCCGCAGCCCCCACCACGCCGGCCATCCCGCCGAGCTCGCTCACGACGATCTCGCACGTCTCGAAGCCCTTTCGGAAGGCGCGGCGCCGGACCTCGGCTCTGAGCGGCTCAAGCAGGTGTTCGCCGGCCCGCGTAACGCCTCCGGAGATCACGATCATGTCCGGGTTCAGCACGTTGATCAGGTTCGCGAGGCCGGTGCCGAGGAACTTCGCCGTCTCCCGCATCACCTCCTTCGCGTACACGTCGCCCGTCACGATCGCCTCGTACACGGTCTCCGCCGTGAGGCGGCTCAGATCCCCGTCCACCAGCGACGGAAGAAGACTCGTCGCACCGGCTTCCAATCCCTCTACGGCGCGCGCGGCGATCGCCGGCCCGGAGGCGTAGGCCTCCAGGCAGCCGTAATTGCCGCACTTGCACTTCCGGCCCGTCGAATCGATGGTCATGTGCCCGATCTCGCCCGCCAGGTCGGACGCGCCGTGGTAGACGCGGCCGTCCAGGACGATTCCGCCGCCGATCCCGGTTCCCAGCGTAACCGCGACCAGGTTCCGCACGTTCCGGCCGGCTCCCTGCCAGTACTCGCCGAGAGCGGCGCAGTTGGCATCGTTGTCCAGCACGGCGGTCAGCCCGACGGCGTTCGCGATGAGGTCACGCAGAGGGAAGTTGCGCCATCCGAGGTTCGGGGTCTCGAGCACCGTGCCCGTCTCACGATCGAGCGGGCCGGGCGACCCGATGCCGATGCCGAGGAAGCCATCGGCCGGAATGTCGCCCTCGCGCCGGGCATCCTTCATCGCCGCCCGGATCATGCGGACCATTCGGTCGACGACGAACTTGGCACCCCGCGGCACATCGGTGGGCAGCGACCGCATGCCCAGAACCGTTCCTCCGTCGTAGGGCACGATTCCGACGTTGATGGACGTCCCGCCCAGGTCCACACCGACGATGTACCGATCGCTCATGCCTGCCTCAGTCGCCCACCTGGCGCATCGCCAGGAAGGCTTCCTGCGGCACCTCCACGGACCCCACCTGCTTCATGCGCCTCTTCCCCGCCTTCTGCTTCTCAAGAAGCTTGCGCTTCCGCGTGATGTCTCCCCCGTAGCACTTCGCCGTCACGTGCTTGCGGTACGGCTTGATCGTCGCCCGAGCGATGACGTCCCTCCCGATCGCCGCCTGCACCGCGACCTGATACTGCTGCCGCGGGATGAGCTCCTTCAGCTTGGCCGTCACCTTGCGGCCGTGCTCGTAGGCTTGATCGCGGTGAACGATCACGCTGAGGGCATCCACCTGATCGCCGTTCAGCAGGATGTCGAGCTTCACGAGATTCGAGCGCCGGTACCCGATCGGCTCGTAGTCCAGCGACGCGTACCCGCGAGATATCGACTTCAGCCGGTCGTAGAAATCCAGGACGATCTCGGCGAGCGGAAGCTCGTAGTCGAGCTCCACGCGTCGGGAGTCCAGGTAGTGCATGCGGACGTACGTGCCCCGGCGGTCATGGCACAGCGCCTGGATACCCCCAATGTAGTCGGCCGGGCACAGGATCCGGCACAGGACGAAGGGCTCTTCGATCAGCTCGATGCGGCCGCGCTCCGGCATCAAGCTGGGGTTCTCGACAACCGTGGTGCGACCATCGGTGGAGGTGACCCGGTAGGAGACGTTGGGTATCGTCGTGACGAGATCGAGATCGAACTCCCGCTCGAGCCGCTCCTGCACGATCTCCATGTGCAGGAGACCGAGGAAGCCGCATCGGAAGCCGAAGCCGAGCGCGGTCGACGTTTCCGGCTCGTAGCGAAGGCTGGCGTCGTTCAGCTGCAGCTTCTCGAGCGCATCTCGAAGCGACTCGAAGTCGTCCGAGTCGCTGGGATAGACGCCGGCGAACACCATCGGCTTCACGTCCTTGTAGCCGCGGAGGAGCTCCGTGGCCGGGCGGTCGGCGTCCAGAAGCGTGTCCCCGACTTGTGTGTCCGCCACGCGCTTGATCTGGGCCGTGAAGTATCCGACCTCTCCGGCACTGAGCGCATCGGCAGGAAGGAAAGCGAGCTGCATGTAGCCGACCTGGCCGACCTCGTACGTCGCGTCGCTCGCCCCGAACGTGATCCGCATCCCGGGCCGGAGAACGCCGTCCACCACCCGGATCAATGGCACGGCACCCCGATACTTGTCGTACTGAGAGTCGAAGATGAGCGCCCGAAGTGGAGCCTCCGGATCGCCCGACGGTGCCGGAACCCGGCCCACGATCGCCTCCAGCACCTCCTCGATGCCGAGACCCCGCTTTGCCGAGACGGCGATCACCTCTTCCGGCGCCACGCCGAGCAGATCGCACAGCTCCGCTCGCGTCGCCTCGGGATCGGCGGCCGCCAGGTCGATCTTGTTCACGATCGGGATGATCTCCAGGCCCGCATCCAGAGCCAGAAAGACGTTGGAGAGGGTCTGTGCCTCGACGCCCTGGCTCGCGTCGACGATGAGCAGAGCGCCCTCGCACGCCGCGAGGCTTCGGCTCACCTCGTATGCGAAATCGACGTGACCGGGCGTGTCGATCAGGTTCAGCTGATAGCTCTCGCCGTCGTGCTCGTGGGTCATGCGGATCGCGTTCAGCTTGATCGTGATCCCACGCTCCCGCTCGATGTCCATGGAATCGAGCACCTGAGCCTTCATCTTCCGTGGCTCCACGGCGCCCGTCGCCTCGAGAAGGCGGTCGGCCAGGGTGGACTTCCCGTGATCGATGTGCGCGATGATCGAGAAGTTGCGGACGCGACGCTGGTCTAGCACTCGACGACCAGCCCGTCGTAGGCGGCGCGAACCCCGCTCGGAAGCCTCCGCTCCAGGTCGGCGTGCTCGAGCCGGTGGGTGAGGTGGGTCAGGTAGACGCGAGCGGCGCCGATCTCGCGGCCGACCGCGATCGCCTCTTCCACGTTGAAGTGCGTCGGGTGGGGGTTGCCGTACCAGAGCGCACCAAGGACGAGCACGTCGACCCCCCGCAGCAGGTCGACCGCGTCCGCCGGGATCTCCTTCGCATCGACGATGACCGCCACGTCATCCACGCGGAGGCCGTAGCTCCGGTAGTAACCGTGCGGGCAGGCGATCGGCAGGAGCGAGAAGCCGCCCACCTCCAGGCGCTCCCGGTCGGCGAAGGTGATCAGCTCGAGATCGGGGATCGCCATCCCCGGCTGGTCGCGGTACACCGGGTCCCAGATGTAGGAGAATCGGTCCTTCAACTCTCTCTCGTACTCTCCGGGCACGTACACGGGAAGCGCCCGGCCGGAGCGCAGCGAGAAGATCCGCAGGTCGTCCATCCCGTGGACGTGATCGGCGTGCGGATGGGTGACGTAGACCGCGTCCAGATCACGAGCGCCGGCATCCAGGAGCTGAAGACGCAGCTCGGGCGGCGCATCGATCAGCAGGGTCCGGCCGTCTCGCTGCATGAGAATTCCGTGACGCCCACGCCGGTTCCGGGAGTCTTCCGACGTGCAGACGGCGCAGTCGCACCCGACAACCGGGATACCGAACGAGGTGCCGGTACCCAAGAACGTGAGGTTCACGCGCGGCCCCAACCGTCGATACCGGTCCCCGAGCGGCTCACAGCTGCTCGATCCGCATCAGGTTCGTAGTTCCCGCCACGTGGAAGGGAACTCCCGCCGTGACGACGTACCTGTCGCCCGAACTGCCGAGGCCGAGGCGTCTGACCTCTTCCCGCGCGTGGTCGCGCATGCCCTCGAAGCTCAACTCGCCCCGGTAGAGGAGAGGCTGGACACCCCATACCAGGGCCAGCTGGTTGTACGTCCGCCACTGGTCGGTGATCGCCAGGATCGGAACCGGTGGACGCTGCGAGGCGACGACTCGCGCGGTGAAACCGCTTCGCGTGAGCGTGACGATGCAGCTTGCGCCCAGGCGCTCCACGGCCTCGACCGCGGCGGCAGAGATCGCGCCGGAAGCGGACTTCTGCACCTGCGCGCGCTCACCGGCCGGCATGCGGCCGGGCCGGTCGATCCCCAGAAGTGCCGATCCCTCGATTCGTCGAATGATGCGGTCCATCGCCTGAACGGCTTCGACCGGGTAGTCGCCGATCGCGGTCTCGGCCGATAGCATCACGACGTCCGTACCGTCCAGGAGCGTGTTCGCGACGTCCGAGACCTCGGCCCGCGTGGGCCGAGGCTGTCCCGTCATGGACTCCAGCATCTGGGTGGCCGTGATCACGGGCCGCGCCAGCTCCCGTCCCAGCCGAATGATCCGCTTCTGCACCATCGGAACATCCTCGAACGGGAGCTCTACGCCGAGGTCTCCGCGCGCAACCATGACGCCGTCGCTGAGCCGGATGATGTCCTCGAGCTCCACAAGCGCCTGCGCCTTCTCGATCTTCGCGACGATCAGCGCCTCGCCGCCGATCGCCTCCCTGGCCCTCCGCAGGTCCTGGGCGCGTTGAACGAAGCTGAGCCCCACGTAGTCGACGTGATTGGACTCGGCAAACTCGAGGTCGGCGCGATCTTTCCTGGTCAGGAAATCCGTTTGCACGGTGACGCCGGGAAGGTTGATCCCCTTGTTCGCGGCCAGTGCCCCGCCGGCGAGGGCGCGGGCCTCCACGACGTCCCCATCAATCCGAACCACCTCGAACGACAGCCGACCGTCGTCCAGCAGCACCCGTGCCCCGGGCTCCAGATCCAGAGCCAGCCCCGAGTAGGTCGTGGGGATGACGCTCTCCGCCGGAACCTCTGCAACCTCATGTCCCTCCGGAACGAAGCGGTACGTCTGGTCGACGTGGATCGGCATGGAGCCCTGGAGGTTCCCCACGCGCACCTTCGGCCCCTGGAGGTCCGCCAAAACCGCCAGCGGCCTGCCGGTATCCCGCGCGATGTCCCGGATCGTCCCGATGACCGTCGCCGCCTCCTCGTGCGAGGAGTGGGCGAAGTTCACACGTAACCCATCGGCGCCCGCCTCCACGAGAGCACGTAGAGTGGCGGGCTCCCGGCTCGCCGGCCCCACGGTGCACAGGATTCTCGCGCGTCTCAGATGATCTCCCATCCCCTGCATCGATCGGCTTGTCGGTTGGTTCTCATCGGCGGCGCACCTGTCTCCTGACAGGCTGCCGAGAGAGGCGTCGCTTGGTCGCGAGCTTTTTCCGGAGGGTCTTACCCGTCAGGCGATCAGTTGTTGATACGCCGAGGAGAGTTCCGGGTGGTGCTCGGCGATCCACTGATGGATCGTCCGCAGGCTCGGGAGGGAAAGCGGCTCAAGCGTCCCCATCTGAAGGCCAGGAATGACACAGACCGCCGCTCGCCGGAGCAGATAGGTTCGCTGTCGGGATCTCTGTTCATCGTTCAGGCACGTGCCGCCGGGGACATCGGGTATCGGTTCGAGCAACCGCGTGTAGCTGTACACCTCTCTGGCCGAGAACTTGTCGGGGATCCGGTACGATCTTCCCTCTAGCTCGAGAAGGCCGTCCGCTTTGATGGACAGCTGAGGGGCCATGTACATCCTCCATTCCAGCTTGCTTCGCCGGTCCGGCACCGCGGACGAACAGTCAGTAGGCCGACCAACATACGCCGCGTCGTCTCCGGCAGCAAATTTGCGCCGAACGCACGGGAACAACCAGGGTACACGGGGGATGTCGGCGCAGGTTGTGAGGGTCCGTTTCCCGGCATAGGTTGGTGTCCGCGCGACGTGCTTTTGAGAAGGAGATGGATTCATGGCTCGTGAAACGGGCACGGTGAAGTGGTTTTCCAACGAGAAGGGGTACGGTTTCATCAGGCGAGCTGGCGGGGAGGAGATCTTCGTCCATTACACGGACATCCAGGGGGACGGATTCCGCTCGCTGAAAGAGGGGGAGACCGTCGATTTCGAAGTCGCAATCGGCGACCGTGGCCCGAAGGCCCATAGCGTCACCGCCCAAGGCTCCGGCGAGCACCCCGGGGACTCACCCGAGGCGGAAGGCCGGACTCTTGCTTCGCAGCTGAAGGAAAAGCTGGGCCGTCTGTTTAACACCGCGTAACTGGAGGAGGAGAGTTGGAGTATCGTCTGGATGAGGGTGAAGAACTCGATCGCGCGCTGAAGAAATTCCGGCGAAAGGTGCAGCGTGCCGGTATCTTCCGCGACATCAAGAAGAACAGGTTCTACGAGAAACCCAGCGAAGCCAAACGGCGAAAGATGAAAGCCGCCGAGCGGCGCAGGAAGCGCCGCAAGCGCCGGGCGACGACCCAGAGCTGAGCCACACCGCGCTGGCGGGCAGGCGTCGACCCGAAGCTAAACCACGCCGCGCCGGCCGGCGAAGGTGGCGAGCCGGCTCATAGCCGGCAGCCGAACCGCCAGGGCTGCGACACGTCCCCTCTCGGGGGCCTCGCCTCCCCACCGAACACCGCACACTCGTGGCCGTCCCCCGTGGCGATCGCGGAGTAGCCCCTCCGATCTCCCTGAATGATGCTCACATCCACACCC
>DAOVWI010000098.1 GCA_030636765.1 Gemmatimonadales bacterium | reverse complement strand
CGTTCTCGAAACCGTACTGGCGCAAGAGGGTGACAGGCCGACGCTCGTATCCGTCATGTGGGCGAACAACGAGGTCGGCACCGTGCAGCCGATCGCGGAGGTGGAGCGCCTGACCCACCGGCACGGAGCTCTTCTACACACCGATGCGGTGCAGGCGTTCGGCAAGCTGGACGTTTCCGTCGAACGGATCCCCACGGACCTGCTCTCCGCCACCGCTCACAAGCTTGGAGGGTTGGTGGGCATCGGTCTCCTCTACTGTCGAGAGGGGGTGGATCTGGCACCGCTGACGTACGGCGGCACACAGGAGCGCGCGCTGTGGCCGGGCACGCAGAATCCGCTGGCCGCGGTGGGGTTCGCGCGCGCCGCGCGGCTGGCGGTCGAGGAACGCACAACGGTGGTGCCGCGGTGGCACGAGCTGCGGGAGCGACTCGCGAAGCGCCTGAAGGAGGGAGTCCGCGGCCTGACCGTTCATGCGGGCGACGCCCCGGAGCGCCTTCCCAACATCCTCAGCGTAGGCATCCCCGACTGCGATCCCGGCGCGCTTCTCGTATCGCTGGATCTGGACGGGATTGCGGTCTCGGCCGGGTCGGCGTGTAGCAGCGGTTCCGTCGCCGCGTCTCACGTGCTCGAGGCGATGGGCATCGCCGGATCGGACGAGTACGCCACCCTCCGCTACAGCTTCGGGCCGACAACGACTCGGGAGCACGTCGAGCGGGCGGCCGATGCCACGATCCGGGCATGTTCCCGGATCATGGCCCACGCCTAGCGTAAGGCTGCTGCCTGTGTACGGGCCCGCCGCCGCCGCACCAGGGCACCCCGAAGCCTCCGTTCTGGTCGCCATGTCGGGCGGTGTGGATTCGAGCGTCGCGGCGGCACTCCTCCACGGAGCGGGATACCGGGTCGTGGGCCTCACTATGAAGACGTTCTGCTACAGCGACGTGCCCGGCCCGAGCCGCTCGTGCTGCGGGCTCGAGGGGATCGCCGACGCGAGATCGGTAGCGGCGCGCCTCGGAATCGTGCACACCGTCTTCGATGTCGAGGAGAGCTTCACCCGCGACGTGATCGACGACTTCGTCTCCGAGTACGCGGCCGGCCGGACTCCGATTCCGTGCGTTCGCTGCAACAGCTTCACGAAGTTTCGCGACCTGCTGCGCCGAGCCAACGCGTTCGGGTGTGACTTCCTCGCGACCGGGCACTACGCGCGCGTGACTCGCGAGAACGGCGAGCCGCTTCTGTGCCGCGCCGAAGACGATCGGAAGGATCAAACGTACTTCCTCTGGGGAATCCCACGGGAGGTGATCGGGCGGCTCCTGCTCCCGATCGGAAACATGGAGAAGGCGGAGGTCCGGCAACAGGCGCGAGCGCTGGACCTGTGCACGGCCGACAAGGCGGAGTCGTACGAGATCTGCTTCGTGCCCGACAACGACTACGCGGGCGTGCTCCGGCGCTATCTGGGCGACGACCACCCAGCCCTGGCTCCGGGGCCCATCGTTCTCGAGGACGGCCGCACGGTCGGGGAGCACGACGGCTATGCCCGGTACACTGTGGGGCAGAGGCGCGGTCTGCCGGGCGGCTTCGCGGAGCCGATGTTCGTCATCGAGATTCGGCCCAGGGAGCGAACGGTCGTCGTGGGACCGCGCTCCTCTCTCGCGAGAACCCGTGTGGAGGCGGCGAGGGCCAATTGGCTGGTTCCGGTCCCCGAGACGGGGACGACCGTCGGAGTACGGGTCCGGCACGGCGCGCCCATCGTCGAGGGCCGCCTGGTCGAAACCGGCGCCGCGCGCTTCGTGGTAGACTTGGGACTTCCGCAGAACGCGATCACTCCGGGACAGAGTGCCGTTCTGTATCGTGACGACGTCGTGCTCGGCGGGGGCGTGATCGTCTAGGTCGGTAGCGGAGCCCGTCTGCGGCGGCGATCGGTCAGTAGCGGAGCCCTTCTGCGGCGGCGAGGTCCCGCGCCGCCTCGCGTCCCCGCTCCGAGAGCTCCGACGGTGCCTCAATGCGCACGCGCACCAGCTGGTCTCCCCGCACACCACCCTTCTCCACTCCGTGGCCACGAACGCGGAAAGTGGTCCCGCTTTGCGTTCCGGAAGGAATCCGGAGGACGATCTTCCTGTTGTCCACCGTCCGGACGCGGAGCCTCGAGCCGAGCATGGCCTGCGCGATGTTGATCGGCACCTCGCACAGCAGGTTCAGGCCGTCCCGCTTGAAGAATCGGTCGTCCTTGACCCGGAACTTGATGATGAGATCGCCGGGTGCTCCGCCGGCGGGGCCTCGCTCGCCCTGGCCGGGTATTCGGACCCTGGAGCCCGTTTCAACGCCAGCGGGGACGGCCACGCTGATTCTACGCCTCGAACGTACCTCTCCACGGCCGTCGCACGTCGGGCACGGAGGGTCCGGAATCACGCCGCGAGCCATGCAAGCGGGACACGGCCGCTTCACGGAGAACGTGCCCTGACCGAACGTCACGCGGCCGGTGCCGTTGCACTCCGAGCACTCCTTCAGCTTTCCGCCCGGAGCCACGCCGTCCCCCTCGCAGGTCGCGCAGCTTTCCACGATCGGCACCGTGACCGCCACCTTTCCGCCCCGAACGGCGGTCCGGAAAAGAATCTCGACCAGGTACTCGACGTTCTGTCCGCGGCTCGGTCGCCTGGGACGCTTCGTGGCGCGTCGACCGAAGTCGAAGATGGAGCCGAACAGGTCCCCAAGCCCACCGGTGTCGGCGAGATCCTCGAAGTGGAACCCCCTGCCCGGTCCGCCTCCGCGCGGGCCGGCCGCCCCGCCGAAGCCGAGCCCTCCGAAGCGCCGCATCTGGTCGTATTTCCGCCGCTGCTCAGGGTCGGAGAGCACGTGGTTGGCCTGAGAGATCTCCTTGAACCGCTCTGCGGCCCGCGGATCCTCGGGGTGCGTGTCCGGATGGTACTGCTTGGCGAGCTTGCGGTAGGCCTTCTTGATCTTGTCGGCGTCGGCCTTCTCATCCACCCCGAGGACGTCGTAGTAGTCCTTGGTCCGCGTCGCCATCAGCCCTCGTCACCCTCGGCCGTCCCCGGCTGCCCCTCCTCTGGCGTCGACGCGTACTTGTTCACCTCTACGCGGGCAGGCCGGACGAGGACGGGCCCGAACGTGTACCCCTCGAGGAAAACGCGGGACACGAGATCATCCTCCTCGGGCTCGCTCACGGGGCGGGTGACGACGGCCTCGTGGAGGTTCGGGTCGAACCGCTTGCCGGCCGCCTCGATACGGGCCAGGCCCGCGTCGTCGAGCTCCCTCCGCATCTTCAGCTCGACGAGAGCGATGCCCTCCTGAAGTGACTCCACCGTCGCGTCGGGCGTCGCCTCGGCCACCCGGCCCAGGTCATCGAGGACCTCGAGCAAGCGCCGGACGAGGTCCGCCTGTGCCCGGACCCTCATCTCCGCGAGCTCGCGCCGCGTCCGCTTACGATAGTTCTCGAACTCCGCCGCCAGCCTGAGGCGGCGATCCTGAAGCTCCTGCAGCTCCTGCACGAGGCCATCCTCCGCCTCCGGCGGCTCCTCGGCCGCGACGAGGCCCTCATGCTCGTGAGCCCCTTCCGTACCTTCGGCCGCATCCTGCTCACGAGCCGCAGCTTTCTCACCGGCCGCAGCCTCGCCCCCAGCGTCGTCCCGCGCGGCGGATTCCTCGGCCGCGATCTCGCCCCGCGCGGCAGCTTCCTCGACCGTCCCGTCGGCGTCTCTCGTATCCTTCATTCCCTTCCCGTCCGATTCTCGCAAGATCAAGCCGGCAAGCAGCACCTGCGCAGCGTATCAAGCGCCGCCTGCGCGGAGCGGCGGCGGACCTCACGGCGATCTCCGCCGAAGCGGAAGCGCACCGTCACCCCCCGAGGACCGGAAACGGCAATCCAG
The DNA here is from genome assembly GCA_030636765.1 of Gemmatimonadales bacterium. GTDB lineage: Bacteria > Gemmatimonadota > Gemmatimonadetes > Palauibacterales > Palauibacteraceae. Next base: position 3,904 of record DAOVWI010000098.1, on the reverse strand, counting down.
ACGGTCCCGACGGGCTTCTCGGGGGTACCGCCGCCAGGCCCGGCGATCCCGGTAACCGCCACTCCCCACGTTGTTCCCGAGCGTTGGCGCACACCACGCGCCATCTCGCCGGCCACCGCCTCCGACACCGCGCCGTGCTCGGCAAGCGTTCGAGGGCTGACGGCAATCAGCTCGCGCTTCGCAGCGTCATCGTACGCCACCACGCCACCCCAGAACACGTCCGAAGCCCCGGGCACGCTGGTCAGAGCCGTCGCCACCCAACCTCCCGTACAGCTCTCCGCAGTGGACACGGTCGTATCGTGATGCCGCAGAAGCTCGGTCACCACTGCGGCCAGCGTCCGTCGACCCACGGCGAAGACGTGATCCCTGAAGGCCTCGATCACCGCCTCCAGAGCGCGTTCTGGATCGGCGTCCCGCCCCGCCCCGGACCCCCCGGTAGCGCGGAGAGAGAGGTCGAGGAGGTACCCACGCGGTCTGAGGTCGAGTGAAACCCCGGCCAGCTCGAGCGTCTCGAGAGTCCGAAAGGCCTGCGCCGGCGACACGCCGGCAAGCCGTACGAGACGCACGGAGCGAGCTACTGCCGCACAGGGCGTGCGGCTCGCGGAGCCCGGCGCCACCCTCCGGTCACGCCTGCTGTCGGGCGAAGATCCGCCCGAACGAGGACAGGTAGGTGAAGAGTGAAATCACGGTTAGCAGCAGGGCCACGGTGAGGATCCCCGTCGTGAACCATTCGTTGACGGCCTGGAAGGCGTACCAGAAGGAGCTCGACCAGTCGCTCGCCACAGCTCCCGTCCTGAGGGCGACGAGCAGCATCGCCGATCCGACGAAGATGTTCTGAGCGAGCGCCTTCCGCTTGCCGATCAGTGACGCCGGAACCACGCTCCCCTTCCGGGCGGCCGCGAAGCGGAGCGTCGTGATCACGATCTCGCGCCCCAAGAGAACCACCACGACCCAGAGCGGCAGTCCCCCATACAGCGGGATGGAAAGAAGCTCCGGCTCCTGCCTACCGATCCAGTAGAGAGGCAGGAGCGTGGAGAGAACCAGCAGCTTGTCCGCCACGGGATCAACGATTTTCCCGAAGTCGGTGATCTGGTCGCGGCGCCTCGCCAGCTGCCCGTCCCACAGATCCGACAGGGCCGCGAGCAGGAAGACGAGGAAGGCCAGCAGGCGGGAGCGCAGCGAGGGCTGGAGCAGAAGAATCGCCACGACCGGCGTGAGAGCCACCCGGACCGAGGTGATAACGTTCGGAAGATTGAGTGGTGTCACGATCCGACCCGCCAAGGGGCGGCGGAAGCGATGCCTATGAACCCTCCGCCGCTTCGGGTTCCGTGAGATGTCTCTCCATGCTCCCGAGGACGCCGGTAGCCCGCTTCCGCAGCATCGGGCGCTGCTCCCACGCCAGATAATCTCTCAGCAACAGCACGTTGTCGATGTTCGGATGCGATCGAAGATAGCCGAGCGCAGCGAGGCGGCGGAGAGGGTGCTGGCTGAACAGGTCCTGACGATGCCGCACCATCTGCTCACGCGCCAGAATGACTCCGACGACGGCGGCCGACACCGCCCCGAGAAGGACCAATCCGGCAATCTTGAGGGCGCGCGCAGACGCCCGCTCCGTCTTCACCACCAACACGTCAGCTTCCTCCAGGTGCATGATCGGCCGTGCGGACCCTCTACATCTCCCTCCGCCCGGCGAACGCTTCGGCGATCGTCACCCCATCGGCATACTCGAGATCACCGCCGACGGGAAGGCCTCGCGCCAGTCGCGTGACCCGGACGCTCTCGATCGGCACGACAATCCGATGCAGGTACGTCGCGGTCGCCTCTCCTTCGACGCTCGGGTTCGTCGCGATGATCAACTCGCGAACGCCGTCCCGCAGGCGCTCCAGCAGAGGCGAGATATTCAGCTGCTCCGGCCCAATGCCGTCGAGCGGCGAGAGCCGGCCACCCAGCACGTGATACGTGCCGCGATAGTTCCCGGACTTCTCGATCGCGGCGATATCGGACGCCTCCTCGACAACGCACAACTGGTCGGTGCTCCGCCGCGGATCTCGGCAGTACTCGCAAGGATCCCGATCGCTCAGGTTCCCGCAGCGGGTGCACGCTCGGACCTCGGTTGCCACCCTGACGAGCGCCCCCGCCAGTCGCCTCGCTTCGGCGGGAGAGCTCTTCAACAGGTGATACGTAAGACGCTGAGCGGTCTTTCGACCGATGCCGGGGAGCCGGCTAAGCTCCGCGATCAGCTCGTCAATGGCGGGCATCGGAGTTCAGGCCGACATGACCGGCGGTCTGTCCATCGAGGAGCGTCGTCATCAACCGCCAAGGAGGCCCGCGAGGTTGGAGAGCGGAAGACCGCCAGCCGCGTTCTTCATCTCCTTCTCCATCGTCTCGCGTGCCCGTCGCTGCACCTCAGAGACCGCTGCGAGGATCAGATCCTCCAGCATCTCTATGTCCGAGGGATCCACCACGGCCGGATCGAGTTTGACGCGGCGCACGTTCCCTCGCCCGTCGGCGCTTACCTCCACCATGCCCCCGCCGCTCGTGGCGGAGAGGGTCTCCTTCTCCAATCGATCGTTCAAGTCGGACAGCCGCGACTGCATCTGCTGACCGAGTTGAAACAGCTGCTGCAAGTTTCCGAGGTGATCCACCAAACCTACTCCTTCAACGTGAGGTCCAGTTTTTCTACCGCTTCGCGGAGCGCGGGATCCACAACGACCATCTCCTTCACACGCTGCTCCCTCGTGGTGCGGGCGTTGAGCCGTCCAGACCTCCCGCTTTCCTCGAGGCGGATCGAGAAAGCCTCGCTGTCACACTTCAAACTCGCGGCCAGCGCGCCGCGAAGCGAGCCGGAACGCGGACTGTCGGCAAGGAAAGCCTCCAGGTCCTCGCGAAGCCCCGCCGGCACCTCGAGCGACAGCGTCTGGCCCTCGAGGCGGAGAGGACGCACGCCCCGGAGCGCGAGGGCCTGCCCGCCGAGCTCACCGGCCCCCTCCAGCGCCTCCCTCCAGACCTCCCGCAGGCTCGGGCCCCCACGGTCGTCCGGCGGCGGCGAGTCGACGTGCCGCACAGCGGAGGACTCCATCTTCGCCGAAGAGGACACTGACTTCGCAGGTGTCGACCCCGACGTCGCAGGAGCAGACTCCGACCTCGCAGGAGCCGATCGGCCGGCGGGAGCTGTCTCCGGACTCGGCGGCGGCGCCCCACCGCCCGCTCCGGCAGCTCGAAGCAAGTCTTCCAGCTGGACCGTCGAATCCATCGCCACCAGCCGAAGCAGGAGGACCTCCAGCTGCACCCGCTCGTGTCCGCTTCTCCGGAGCCCGCCGCGAGCCTCGAAATCGGTCGCCGCAATGAGAAGCCGAAGGAGGTCCACCTCCTCGAACTGGCCGGCCACCTCCGCGAATCGCGCCCGGCTCTCGGGCAAGAGCTCGAGCACTTCGCTCTCCGGATCCGCCCGAAGGATCAGGAGCGCGCGTAGCGTCTCGCCCAGACCGCGGAGGAACTCGGACGCATCGTGGCCGTCATCGAGCAGTCGCTGGACAAACGGAAACACGGCCGTGCGATCGCGGCTCGACATCGTCCGGAGGATCTCCAGATACCGTTCCTCGTCCACCAGCCCCAACATGCGACGCACCTCGACGACCTCCACCTCGCCGCCGAGCGACAGCACCTGATCCAGAAGAGAGAGCGCGTCTCGGACACCTCCATCCGCTCGGCGCGCGATCGACATCAACGCGGCTTCCTCTGCCGAGACGTCCTCCCGACCCACCACTTCCCGAAGTCGGCCTACGATTTCGGCGACCGGCACGCGCCGGAAGTCGAACCGTTGGCAGCGAGAAAGCACCGGAGCGGCCGTGTGCCGAATCCGATGAGGCTCCGTCGTGGCGAACACGAAGATCACGCGCGGCGG
>DAOVWI010000037.1 GCA_030636765.1 Gemmatimonadales bacterium | reverse complement strand
TCGCCGCGCTCGGAAGCCAGCTCGGAGTCCCTCTCGATCAGGTCTCGGAGATCAACATGACGGTGACGTCCATCCAGGTGCACCGCGTCGGCGCCGATGCCGCAGTCGTCACGGACGGCACCGAGGGCTCCGACGGTACCGAGGGCTCCGACGGCACCGACGGCGATGGATCCGAGGGACCCTGGATCACCGTGGATCTGACCGGCGGCGCTGCCACAGATGGGATTACGATTAACCTACTCGACCTGCCGGCCGGAGGCGAAGGCATCAACATCGCCTCCGCGGTCCTTCCGAGTGGCCGCTACAACCAGGCGCGGATCTTCTTCACGAACCCGACGATCGTCTTCAGCGGGTCGGTCGAAGCCGGCGGCACGATGCTCGAGGCGGGCGACCACCCGCTCGTAATCCCGAGCGGCGAGCAGTCCGGCCTCAAGGTGCAAACCGGCTTCTTCGACGTCCCCGAGACGATCGGCCTGTATTTCGACCCGCTCAACTCGGTGAAGAACATCGTAGTCAACGCGAAGCGGATCTCGATGACCCCGGTGATCGTCGGCACAGTGGTGGTTCCAGCCGTACCCTAACCGTCCGGCCCGGCGGAGGGCGCCGCTACCGCGGACGGTGCTGCGGCTCGTGCTCGCCCATATCGTGACCGGGTTCGTGCCTAGGATCGGCCGCGGTTTGGTAGCCTCGTAGAACGCCGTAACGGCGGATCTGCGCCGGCCTGAGAACCGCGGCCGCTTCCAGGTGCGCGAGCAGGTGAACCGCACGCAGAAGACCGCTCCTCTGGCCGATCCGGCCGGCGAGACGCTCCACCTCTGACGGATCGGCGGGGCCGACGGCGAAGAGCCGGTCCAGCGCCTCTTCCAGCTCCAGGATCTCCCGCCCGAGCCGCACCGCGGCCTCGTGCATGCGGTCCTCTATGCGCTCGATCTCTGCCCGCTGGGCGTCCGTCAGCTCCAGTTGGTCGGCCATGTCCAGGACGTGCCGGGGTCCCGGAACGCCGTTGAGCTCGGCCGCCCTGGCCAAGCCCATTCCGGCTCCGTCCAGCAGCTGGGCGACCTCCCCGGGCGAGAGGGCCTTGATCTCGCGGCGATCCTCTCCCGCGTACGGCGAGCGCTGGTCCTGCGCGAAGACCAATCGCGCGCCACCCGACGACGCGAGCAGCAGAGCGAGCACCGCCACACGGAGCATTCCCGTCATGATATCAGCGCTCCGTCGGAGACCAGCTTGCGCGCACTCATGGAGAGTCGGGTCAGAACAGGCCCACGACCCGGCCGTCGGGAGTTACGCTCATGCCGGCTGCGGCCGGTCGCGCAGGCAGGCCCGGCATCGTGAGCATGTTGCCGCTGAACGCCACGACGAAGCCGGCGCCGGCTGACGGGGTCACCTCCCGAACCGTGATTCGGAAGCCCTCGGGCCGGCCCAGGAGCGCTGGATCGTCGCTGAGCGAGTATTGGGTCTTGGCGATACACACCGGCAGGTCGCCGAGGCCGATCGACTCGAGCTGGTCGATCGACTTTCTGGCCGCCGCGTGGAAATCCACGCCGTCCGCACCGTAGATCTCGCCCGCGACCGTCTCGATCTTCTCGGCCAGCGGCAGGTCCACAGGATACAGAGGGGCGAAGTTGGCCTCTCCCTCGGCGAGCGCACCGAGGATCGCATCGGCCAGCTCGAGCATCCCGTCGCTCCCGTGGGCGTGCCCTTCGGCCCTCGCGACCCTTACGCCGATCTCGGCGCACGCCTCCTCGGCCGCCAGGAGCTCGGCCTCTGTGTCCGCCGGAAACCGGTTGAGCGCCACGATCGGGGGCACGCCGAAGCGCTCCACGATCTCCACGTGCTTCCGCAGGTTCCCGCTCCCGCGCCGCACGGCGTCCACGTCCTCGGTCTCCAGCTCGGAGCGCGGCACCCCGCCGTGCATCTTCAAGGACCGGATCGTGGCCACGACCACCGCGGCCTCCGGCTCCAGTCCTCCCACGCGACACTTGATGTCGAAGAACTTTTCGGCTCCCAGGTCGGCTCCGAATCCCGCCTCGGTCACGACCACGTCCGCCAGCTGGAGTCCGGCCCGGGTCGCCATCAACGAGTTACATCCGTGCGCGATGTTGGCGAAGGGCCCGCCGTGAATGAAGGCCGGTGTTCCCTCCAGCGTCTGGACGATGTTGGGGGCGAGGGCGTCCTTGAGAAGAAGGGTCATCGCGCCGCTCGCTTCCAGTTCCGCCGCCGTCACCGGACTCCGATCCCGCCGATAGCCGACGATGATTCGACCGAGCCGCTCCTCCAGGTCCTCGTGGTCCGCCGCGAGGCAGAAGATCGCCATGACCTCCGACGCAGCCGTGATGAGGAAGCCATCCTCTCTCGGGACACCACTCCCGGGCCCACCCAACCCGACCACCGTCCGGCGCAGGGCACGGTCGTTCATGTCGACGGCCCGCTTCCAGGTGATGCGCCGTTGATCGATGTCCAGGAGATTGCCCTGCTGGAGGTGATTGTCCAGGAGAGCCGACAAGAGGGAGTGCGCGGACGTGATGGCGTGGAAGTCGCCGGTGAAGTGGAGGTTGATGTCGACCATCGGGACGACCTGGGAGTGTCCTCCGCCGGCGGCGCCGCCCTTGATCCCGAATACGGGCCCGAGGCTCGGCTCTCTCAAGCAGAGGGCGACGCTCATGTCCCGGCGCCGGAGCGCGTCGGCAAGGCCCACGGCTACCGTGGTCTTCCCCTCTCCGGCCGGCGTCGGGCTGGTCCCGGTGACGAGCACGAGTTTGCCCGACCGCGCTTCCCGGCCTCTCAGTGAATCCAGCCGGACCTTGGCCTTGTACCGTCCGAACGGTTCGAGATCGTCTTCGGCGAGTCCCAGACCCGCCGCGACCTCGGCGATCGGCAAGAGCGTCGCCTCCTGGGCGATATCAACGTCGCTACGCATCTGATTCCTTCCCCAAACCCGTGCATAGTGCCGGCCGCGCTGAGATCGGCAGCCAGGTCGCCGGCGAGCCGCGGCTCTCGTTCGGAAGCAGGCCGCTGTGCGAACGGGCGACGTTACAGGCCAAGCCGCACGATTTCAAGCGTCGGCCGTCACTCGACCCGGCGGACCACCATTGCCGACTGCCTACGAACCTCGCTTGTTGCGCCAAGGTCCGCCTCGCCGAGGCCACTGTCAATCCATGATAACACGTTGATCATATTGAACATACGTACATGGACACCGAAACGGCACCGTCCCTGCGCTGCCGGAGGTCGGCAAACCGCAAGGAAAGGGTACCGTGCACACCCAACTTCGCAAACGAGACGGGTTTACGCTCGTCGAATTACTGATCGTGATCGTCATCATCGGCATCCTCGCGACGATGGCCATGGTCCTGTGGCACGACAAGAAGGTGGACGCCTTCGTCGCCAGCATGAAGAGTGACCTCCGCAACGTGGCGGCGGCCCAGGAAGCCTACTACAGCGACAATCAGACGTACGCCTCGGGTGTCGACCAGCTCGCGTTCCGAGCGAGCACCGACGTCACGGTCACGATCAGCGGAACCCAGGTGGGTTGGGCAGGCTCCGCGAGCCACTCAGCGGTGGGCGGCCGCACCTGCGCCCTATTCTACGGCACGATCCCGCCCGAGGCACCGGCCGTCGCCTCGGGCATCGTAAAGTGCGATTGAGGTATTCCCCCCTCGCCTAGCCTTCTATTGGTGGGTTCACTCGCCGAGAAGAGGCGCGGGCCGCTGGCTGGGACGGCTGACGGGCGGTTGCGCACGCCAAGCCGTGAGGATTATGGCATGAGGACATGAGCGCCCGCCCGATTTCGGACGGGCACTCGCATCGTTCGACAAGCGGCGGTCGGAGGCCCGAGCGTTGCCCTGACTCGCCAGAGCCCCCGTTGTTCCTCGCTAAACGCGAACCCGGTCCTTGAGGCCTTTGCCCGCCCGGAAGGTGGGAACGGTCATGGCCGGAATGTGGATCGGCGCGCCCGTCTGCGGGTTGCGCCCCATCCGGGCCTTTCGGTTGCGCGTCCCAAACGTCCCGAAGCCGGTGATCGTGAAGTCTCGGCCCGCGTCGAGCTCGACCGCGACGATCCCCGTCCCGGAGTCCGTCGAGAAGATCGCGTTGATCGTCTCTGAGGCCTTCGCCTTGGTAAGCCCTGTCTTCCCGGCGAGCTTCGCCGCGAATTCGTCCTTTGTCATCGCCGCCTCCTTTGGTGGTCTAGAGCAGATTTGCGGGCCACATAAGCAATCCTTCACAGTTTGCGGCGATTGCGCAAGGGCTCAGACCTGACGAATCACGGCATCCATGCCCGGTAGGACGGGCTTCTAGTAGACCTGCAGGTCGCGGCCGAACCGCACATCGCCATCCCATCCCCGCCGAATCTCCGCGAGCAGCTCCTCCGGCGATGAGCCCCACAAGAGCTGATGATAGAGCACGAGCACCCCTGGACGGGCACGTTCCGCCAGCTTGGCGAGCTCGGCGGAAGAGGTGTGGAAGCTCGCATGATATCGCTGCCAGATGGCCTCGCGACCCTCGAAGGCTGAGGCCGAGTAGACCTCGTGCACCAGGACATCACACCCCCGGCACGCCTCCACGATCGCCTCGGTCGGCGCGGTGTCGCCCGACACCACGATCGTGCGATCCGCCGTCTCGAAGCGGTAGCCGTACGCGTGCTCCCAGGATCCGTGGGAAACGGCAAACGCCGTCACCCGCACGTTGGCATCCTGGAATACGACGCCAGGCTCCACCTCATGTGCGATGACCCGGTAGCCGCTCCGGTTCGCCGGTTCCAGTCCCTCGAGCCTGATCCGCACATCCTCGCTGTACGCCTCCGAGAGATGCTCGACCATCGCACGGACGCCCGGCGGGCCGTAGACCTCGAGCGGTGCCGTCCGCTCGAGCACCCAGGGCGTGAAGATCAGATCCGGAAGGCCGAGCGTGTGGTCGGAGTGCAGGTGGGTGATGAAGACCGTGCGCAGCCGATCGACCTCGAGCGCCTCCACTCCCCGGCCGGCGGCCGCGGCGGCCCGCCGGACCACGCCAGGTCCCGCATCCACCAGGTAGGGTTCGCCGTTCACGACGACGGCGACGGCCGGCCCCGATCGGTCCGGGTCCGGATTGGGGGTTCCTGTGCCCAGGAGGACCAACCGGGTGCCGGCGGTCGGCTGATCGGTCGCGGGCGCGTCCGCCATCGCCGCGCCCGCCATCGCCGCGCCCGCCGTCGCCGTCGCCGCATGCTCGCCCGAGCTGCACGCCGCGGCCGCGGAGAGGATGGCGACGGCACAGCACCGGTGGAAGGAGATCATGCCCGGACGGTAGGCCGCGCCGGCGCCGCCGGCAATCCGCACCGCACCGGCGGCGATCCGCGCGGGTGATTGGTTGTCGAAGCCTGTTACGTCTGCTCGAGCAGCTCCAGAACGCGGTCGCGCAGCTCGAGCATCTCTTCCGTCTGGATGCCGAAGAGCTTGCGGGCGGCGACGTCGTATGCCTCCTCGACGTTCTCGATCGCCTCAGCCAACGCCTCTTCCTCATCCGGAACCCAGCCGGCCTCCAGCCGCTCCAGAAGCTGGTGGAAGCCGAACCGCACCGCCGCACGCGTCCAGGTCGCCGGCGAGAAGATCGCCGCGTTTCTCACGTCCCTGTATGGCGCGATGCTTCGCCGCGGCCTCGCCACCTGTGAGCGCAGGGCCACGAACGTGGCGTGACGAGGAAGCTCGAGCCTGTTGAGTGCGATCCCGAGGTACACGCTCGCGTGCTGCTGGGGCGCGAAGCTCCAGCCCAGGTACATCCAGGAAGCCCAGTTCAACTCGGCGTTCTCGAAGTCGTCGCGGCGGTTCACCGCTCTCCGCGCGGCGTTCCCGACGTCCCACCAAACGTCGTGGAGCACGGGGGAGATCGGGATCACGAGGCCCGCTCGCAGCATGTGCTGCGCCACGAGCGTGGAGGTCCAGCGTCTCGCCTCGAAGCACTCCTGCGACCGGAAGAGCGCGAGCGGATCGTCACGGCTCGGGTCCTCGATGCACGGGGCGTCCGGGTTCTCTCTCGCGCGGTCGGAAATGCGCAGTGCCAGCACCGCCTGGGCCAGATCCTCCAGCGACCTCGTCACGTAGTACCGGTCGAGCGCGAAGCGGGCGGCGCCTCCGTTGAAATCGAGAAGGGCCTCGTCAACCGGAAGCTCGGGCATCCAGTCGATGTTGCTCTCCTCCACCGACCAGACCGGGAACTCCACGGCCACAGGAACCGTCCGCGGGTTGATCGCCAGCAGCCCGTCCGTCGTAAGGTCGGCCGGCCATCCGTCCTGCCCGAACAGACCCAGCCCGAACTCGAGGTCGCTCCCGAGCAGCGCTTGCTGTGGCTGAAAGACCCGGGTCGTGCGAGTGGCCTGCCTGATATCGAAGGTCCGGATGTGCGCGACGATGTCCAGGGCCGTGGCCGTGTCCACGTGGTGAACCGCTCGCCGCACGATCGTCGTGTCCGGGAAGCTGAAGAAGGCGACATCGAAGCCATCCAGAGCCGAGTGACAGGTTCCGCACTCTTCGACGAACGCGACGCGACCGGCCATGGCATCGCCCATCAGCACGTCGGGCGGTCCCTCAGGCGCCCCTCCCGGACCAACGAGGTCGTCGCCGCAACCCGTTAGAGCGCCGAAAAGAACCGAGACGAGAACGATGGATCGGGGGCGATACTGCGGCATGGCTACCTCGAGGAAAGCGGCTCCGTGGAGAATGGTTCTTGATTCTTCAGACGCACGATGGGGACCATCCGTTAACTGACTGGCGCACCGTTCGGAACGGATCGGAACCCGCAGAGCGTTCGGAACGGATCGGGACCGGCGATCCGTTAACGGCTACCGGCTCTCGTAGACGCTCGTGTTTCCAGCCTCGTCGAACGCGACGATGTCGTAGGAGTCCGCGGGACGGCCCGGCGTCTCCATGCCGGGGGACCCGGTCGGCATGCCGGGCACGGCGAGGCCGACGATCTCCGGGCGCTCCTCGAGAAGCCGCCGGATCGGCTCGATCGGCACGTGGCCTTCGATCACATAGCCTTCGATCACGGCCGTGTGGCAGGATTGCAGCTCGGACGGGACGCCGAGCTTCGCCTTGACAGCGGTCAGATCCGCCACGTCCTCGATACGTACCGTGAGTCCGTTGTCGCGCAGGTACTCGGCCCAGTTGCTGCAGCAACCACACGTCGGCGACTTGTACACGACCACCTCGATCGCCACCGGAGTGGCGGCGCGGGCATCGACCGGCAGCTGCGCGTCGTCCGGCGGCTGCGCCTCGTCCGGCGGCTGCACCTCGTCCGGCGACTGCGCCTCGACCGGCGGCTGCGCGTCGTCCGCCCCACCCCCGCTCATCAGCCGATAACCGGTCACGCCAACCAGCGCGGCGCCAACGACCACGATCGCGCCCTTCACCATGTTGCTCATCTTGCTCGCCTCTCCTTGTTTGCCCGCCGCCGTGCCCTGCTCGTACGGCCTCCCCTCACCCCGCTCCAGCGGACAATCTATCTCGATGGGTGGCCTGTCGCCGCCGGGCGTGTTTTTCCTTTCCAGACAACGACTTACAGCACCGTCACCCCCGCATGACGGAGGGAGGGCGGCCCGGTGACGACTGATCGCGAGTGTAACAGCGTGGACGCCGAGCTGGCCACGATGAATGCGACCGAAGGCCAGCGCCGGTCGAGTGAGTGGTCGCTGTCGGAAGGAGCTTCACGATGAGCACCTCAAACGGAAGCCGGGGCAAGCCAAACCAGGGGTTCCTTTACGGAGTCCGGCCCTGGAGCGCCGCCATCGTCGCGGCTTTCGCTACCTCGCTGATCGGCGGCTTCGCCGGCTACACGTCGTCTGAGGAGGGCCCGCCGATGTCGGCCCCGGGGCATGAACAGAGCGGGCACGAAGGGCGCGGACGGGTCCGGCCCATGGCGATCCGAGTGGAGGCGCCCGACCCCTACCACCCCGGCGGGAGCCTCACCGAGTTCCTGTGCGAGCCCGTTCAACTTCGCGAGCCGCCGCCCGTCGAGCCGCCTTCGGTCGAAGCCCGAAACCCGGTCGTTCTGCGTATCTCCTGGCCGAGCTTCGATGAGAACCGTTTGGAGGAGAGAGACTCATGACATTCCTGGCGAAGGTCGCTGCCACGTTGGCGGCGCTCACGGCGATCGCGCTCCTCGGCGCTCGGCCCCTTCCCGCCCAGGATCTGAACATCCTCCTTCCGGCCGACTCCATCGAGTCGCTGTTTCGGACCGGGGACTTCCAGATGCTGGGCTGGACAGGCTCCCGCTGGGAGAAGGACCGTACGCAGCGGGTGGTCCTCCGCTTCGACGAACGCACCATGATGCTGGCCAAGTGGGCGATGGCCCCGCGCGGCGGAGAGGGGGTGTTCAACAACCGCCCCCGCTACGAGATCGCCGCGTACGAGTTCCAGAAGCTCTTCCTGGACGAGTCGGAGTACGTGGTGCCCCCGACCGTGGCCCGCTGCGTGTCCGTCCAGTGGTACCGGGCAAACTTTCCGTGGGCGCACGCGACCTTTGGGAAAACGGGGTCGGTCCTCGTGGTCCTCCAGTATTGGCTGCAGAACGTCACGGGCCAGGACGTTTGGGATAAGGGCCGGTTCAAGAAGGACACGACGTACGCGCGGCATTTTGCGAACCTGAACCTCTTCACCCACCTCATCCGTCACAGCGACTCGAACTCGGGCAACGTCCTCATCTCGAAGATCAACAGCCCCCGGCTCTTCGCGGTGGACAACGGGGTCGCCTTCAACCGGCGGGAGGCAAGCAATCGGGGAACCAGGTGGCGGAACCTCAGGGTGAAGCGCCTTCCGCAAAGGACGGTAGAGCGGCTCCGCGCGCTCACGCGGGAAGAGTTGGAACGCCGCCTCTCGGTGATCGCCCAGTTCAGGCTCGTCGGTGACCAGCTCGTGTCGGTGACGCCGACGGAGCCGCTGGACCGGAACCGGGGTATGCGCAACCGCGATGACGTGGTGCAGCTCGGGCTCACGAAGCGCGAGATCGGCCACATCTGGGACCGGATCCGCAAGGTGCTCAAGAAGGTGGACGAGGGGAAGGTCACGCTCTTCTAACCCAGGCGACCGTATGCGGACGAGCAACCCTGTCTTGGTCGAGAAAGCCAGGCTCCGGAGCGCGGTCCTGCTGCTGCCGGCGGCGCTGCCGGCGGCGCTGTCCGGAAGGCTGGCGCTAACCGGTACGCTGGCGCTGTCCGGAACGCTGGCGCTGAGCACCATCACCGCTCCTGGCGGGACTGGGGCGCCCCGCTTCGACGGCGAGTACGGCCTTTACGTACGGGAGGCGGCCGACACCGTCGAGGTTCGCTGGCTCACGGTCGAGCGCGACTCGGGGTTCCTGGACGTCTCGGCCGAAGGGACGGTGCGCGCACGGTTCACCACTCCCACGGGCCGGGCGCACCGGGTCTCCTTCCGCCGACCCGCACCCGGGTCCCTCACGCTCCGCTACGGGGCGCTCGGCGATCCGGTGGACCGGCATGCCACCACGATCTTTCCGTCCCCGGAGCGCGGGGAGACGAGGTTCGGGCCGACCGACTCCGTCTTCGTGATCGGGGATGTCCACGGCGAGTACGACAGCCTGACCGCCCTCCTGCGCAACGTCGGGCTGATCGGTGCGAACGGGCGGTGGACCGGGGGGCGCGGTCACCTGGTGTTCCTGGGCGATCTGTTCGATCGGGGGCCGGACGTGACCCGCACGCTGTGGTTCATCTACGGCCTGGAGAGGCAGGCGGAGGCGGCGGGCGGTCGAGTCCACGTCGTGCTCGGCAACCACGAGATCATGGTCCTCGCCGGGGACCTCCGGTACGTGTCGAGCAAGGAGCGGCGCATCGCCGAATACCACGGGACGACGTACCCGCGCCTCTTCAACGTGCGAAACTCGGTGCTGGGAAAGTGGCTGGCCACGAAGCCCGCCCTCATCCGGATCGGTCGCATCCTGCTGGCCCACGGCGGGGTCTCGACGAAGTACCTCGACTACTCGCTGCAGGCGGTCGACGATACACTCGCCACCTTCATGGGCGAGGAGTTGTTCCACCGCTGGGGCCAGCCACCCGACTCCACCCTTCCACCGATCGTGATGGACTCCACGGCGCTTGCCGGCCGCATGGACTTCTTCTTCGGCGAGGGCAGCGTCTTCTGGTACCGGGGCTATGTGCTGGCTGACACCCTGCAGGCGGAGCTGGCGCGGGTGCTGGACCGCTTCGACAGCGAGCTGCACGTCGTGGCGCATACGACGGTGGAGAGCGTCCAGGAGCGCTACGGAGGATCGCTGGTGGCGGTGGATCTGAACGCGCCAGCCTCCCAGCTACTGCTTCTCGTGGACGACGGGCTCCAGCGGCTCCGCTACGGCACCGAGGGCCCGGCCGAAGGCTTGCGACCACCTCCGGCGGCCGGCGGGGAGGCGGGTGGACGATGAATATCCCACCACTCGCGGGCGCCGCGGTCCGCCCAATGGGCCGATTCGGACACGCATGAAGCCAATCGTAAGGCCAGCGCCTCGGCCGACGGTGGCCGCCGATCGGGATCCTTCTCGAGGCACGCGAGGATCGCCTCGTCCAGGCACACGGGAATCGGCAGCTCGGAGCGCGAGGAAGGAGGCGGCGGCGCTTCCCTCACGTGCCGAACGAGGACCTCCATAGCGGTCTCTCCTTCGAAGACCCAACCTCCCGTCAGCAGCCAGTACGCCAGGCATCCGACCGCGTAGATGTCGGTCCGAACCCCAACAGGCTGATCGCCCAAGATCTGTTCCGGAGCCATGAAGGCCGGCGTTCCCTCGGGCGTTCCCTTGATCGCAAGCGATCCATCGGTCTGCGGCATTCCCGGCCGCACGCCGACCAATCCGAAGTCCACCACCTTCACGAAGTCCACCTCCAACCCGTAGCGGCAGACGTACACGTTGGCTGGCTTGATGTCGCGGTGTACGAGGCCCCTCTCGTGCGCCTCGGCCAGGGACTCGCACACCTGGCCGAGGAGGTAGACGGCGCGATCGGGCCCGAGAGGCCCGTAACGCTCGACGAGCGAGTGCATGTCCAGGCCGTCGAGAAGCTCCATGACGTAGTAGAACGTCCCGTCGGACGTGACGCCGAAATCGTACAGCTCGACCGTGTGCGGAGAACTCAGCAGCGCCGTCGCGTTCGCTTCCCGCTCGAACCGTTGCTGAAGCACGTCCCGATCCTCGCCATCGCGCGCCATCATGTCCCGGCGGATCAGCTTGATGGCCGCAGGACGCGCGAGCATCCGGTGCTCCGCCCGCCAAACCTCCCCCATGCCTCCGCGACTGATGCGCTCGATCAGACGATAGCTCCCCAGTTCCCGGGCGGCCTGCACCTGGCGAGCGAGCGTTGTCAGCACGTGGGCCGGGATCAGCGCCAGGCCCGCCGACAGGTAGTTGAAGTGGTACGCTCCGACCAGCTCGCTCACACTGGGAGTCGCGCCGCCTCCAAGGCCATACAGCAGATCCCCCAGAGGGTCCATGCTCGCGGCCGCCAGTGAGGCGAGAAGCACCTTTCCTGGCGTGTTCGGGACGATGACCGGGAAGAGCAGGATCAGGATGCACACCTCCGAGATCCCCCAGCGGGGCAGGCGCAGGCTCTGAGCGAAGGCCTGGATCGCCACGCCGGCTCCGAAGGCCAGGAGGACTTCGTACACGAGACCGGCGTCGAGAAGCCGCGCTGGACTCAGCCACTCGAAGCGTGCGATGAAGAACACGCCAATCGACAGCAGCAGCATTCCCAGCACGATCACGTCGATGTCGATGGGGCCCGGAGGATCGCCGAACTGCGGCCCGCCAAGAAGGGGTACGAGCCTGTAGATGATCAGGTTGACGGCTATGCCGGCGGAGATCGCGGCAGCGAGGATCTGCAAGCGGCGTCCGGCTCCCCGGAGGATATCCGGGGGAACCTCATGCGCGAGCTTCGTCCCGGGGTCGGGTCCGAGGCGTTCGACGGGGACGACCGTGTCCGGCGTACCGGGAGAGTCCATCATCGATCAGGAAGATGAGGGCGAAGGCCGGCAGGGGCGAGAACCGCCGGCCGCGCCCCGAGGTTACTCGACGGTGAACAGCCTCACCATGCCTCGGACGCCGTAGCCCTCCGACACCCAGGCGTAGTTCCCGGCCTCGAGCTCCACGGTCATGTAGCCCGTGCGGCCGGCCCCCATGTGCTCCACACCACCCAGGGAGTACCCGGGGGCCGGTGCCCGGAAGCCCTCCAGGTCCATCCAGTCCATCCACTCCACGATCTCCTGAATCTCCGTGCCCTCCTCGAGGCGAAACAGGTTGACGTCGTGCAACATGAAGCCCTCGGGGTTCTCCTCCACGTGGACCGCCACCGTGCGGGTGCCCGCCGTGAGCTCGCCCGAGATGGTGATCTGGTAGTTGGAGAGGGTGAGCTCGGCGTCGGCCTCCGGAGGCAAGGCGCCGGTGGAGTCGGCGGTCACGGTGAACTCCCGCTGCATACCCAGCTCCGTGTGCCATTCGCCTTCGGGCGTCTTGACGTAGCACTCCATCACGTAGGTACCGGGCTCCAACCGGACCGTGGCCTGCGAGGTCTCGCCCGGCTCGGTAAGCGCGGGGCCGCCGCTGGGCTCAAGATCGGTGAAGAACCAGCCTGCGATTTCCGAGCCGAGGCCCGCCTCGGCCGCCGCCCGGTCGATCTCCCCCGAGTCGTACCGCTCCCACACCTTGCCGAACGGGACGATAGCCTCCTCCAGGAGCTGCTGGTAGGTCTTGTTCTCCGGCAGGCGGTAGATGTAGAGGAAGTGCTCCTGCTCTCCCGCGTTCGTCATACGGAAGGTCGTCCACCCGGAGGGAATCTCGTCCGGGGCGTCGAAGGCAAAGTCCCGTGCTGTCACCTCGACCACGTGGGCCTCGGAGGATGCCTCGGCGGCCGCGTCGGCAGCGGCATCCTCCACCTCGGCGCGGTCGGCCGGCTGGCAGGCCGCGAGGCCCGCGGCGAGGACGATCCCGAGAACCGGAAGAAGGCGTCGAGCGATCACGAAATCCTCCTTGATGGGACGGAAGGAACGGGGTGATGAAGGCGCGAGGCAGCGCGATCAAGACCGGAGCCCATAAGTCTAAATTGCAGAGTAGCATACGTCAGCTGTGATGGCAAAGCGAAGCTACCGAGCCTCACCCGGGACCGCCCGCGGTGTCGTGGGAACGGGAGCCGAGTACGTGCACCCCATTCGCGTGGCGGCGGCTGGCTACAATTGGATACACTTGTTGTGATGAAGGGCGACGTGGGGGTTTTCGCCGTTTTCGACGTGGGGGGTTTTCGCCGTTGGGGTTCGGCGGTCCATCGATAATCCGGTTCGCGGGCTGGGAGGGGACGATGCACCCTGACATCCTTCCGCTTCATGCGGCGATCGAGGAGCACCACTGGTGGTTCGTGGCGCGTCGGCAGATCGTCAGTCAAGTCTTGCGCTCTGTCCTGCCGGCGGGCTGCGGTCGCACGGTGCTGGATCTTGGGTGCGGGACCGGCGGAAACCTGGGTGCCTTGAGTTCGGGGTATGACTGCACGGGGCTCGAGCTGGACGGAGAAGCGGTACGGTTCGCGAGCACCCGTTATCCTGATGTCAGCTTCCACGAGGTCTCGATACTGGACTTCGAATCCTGGCCGATTCACGAGCCGGTCGACGCGTGTCTGCTGATGGATGTCATCGAGCATTTGGACGATGACCGCGGGGCCGTCGAGAACGCGGCGCGCATTCTCAAACCCGGAGGCCACGTGCTAATCACGGTACCGGCAGACCCGGTCCTGTGGAGCCGGCACGATGAGCACCACGGGCACCGAAGGCGATACAGGCCGGCGGACATCCGGCATCTCCTGTCCGATCTACCTCTGTCCGAGGTTCTTGTTACGGGCTTCAATGCCCGGTTGTACTGGCCGATCAGACTCTGGCGCTGGTTGCAAATCCGGGTGCCGAGGCTGCGCGCTCGAGGTAGGACCGGGGACCTCAGTATGCCTCCCGCCATCGTCAATCGAGCGCTTACCCGGCTCCTGGCGGGGGAATCGGTTCGTGTCCAGGCGTCCTTGAGCGGGTCCAGGGCGCCGTACCCCCGGGGCGTCAGTCTCCTGGCCCTGCTGAGAAAGCCGCCAAATGACTAAGACGGTCGTCGTCGTCCCGTGCTTCAACGAAGAGAAGCGGCTGGATCGAGCCTCCTTTGTGACGGCACTCCGTGGAGCGGACGACCTGCATATTTCGTTCGTCGATGACGGTAGCCGAGACGGGACCAGGGCCCTGCTGGAGTCCCTGGTGGCAGATCTGGACGACGGCCGAGCCGATCTCCTCGTGCTGGATGAGAATGTTGGAAAGGCAGAGGCCGTGCGGCGGGGGATCACTCGAGCTGTCCAGGCGGATCCGTTCGCCGTGGGCTACTGGGACGCCGATCTGTCGACCCCCCTCGAGGACGTCCGGCGTTTCGCGGACGTCCTGCAGACGCATCCCGAAGCCATGGCCGTCATCGGGTCACGGATCCGCCTCATGGGACGCCACATCGAGCGCAACGAGACACGACACTACGCGGGCCGGGTGTTCGCGACCCTGGCTTCGCTTGCCCTCGGCTTTCCCGTGTATGACACCCAATGCGGGGCGAAACTGTTCCGGGTCACACCGGAACTGCCAGGGGTGTTTGGTGCACCCTTCAGATCCCGGTGGGCCTTCGACGTGGAAATCCTGGCGAGACTGGCAAGCATCTACGGCAAGGACCTGGGGGAGGCCGGTGTGGTCGTCGAATTCCCGCTGTCCCGCTGGTCGGATGTCAGCGGATCGAAAGTCCGGCTTTCCGACCTCCCGCGCATGGCGGTCGATCTACTCAGGATCTTCAGGGGCTACCGCTGAGCCCAGGCCCCTACTGAACTACCTGCACCGATTCTGCCTGGCCAAAACGACTCTAGTGCTTGCCCGCCGTCATCATGACTGCCTTGACGCCATACATCTCGGCCGCGTCCTGCGTCGCAGCCTTCCGGAATCGGAATCCCGGCACCACCGCAGAGCGGACCTGGGTGAAGCCCGTCTCCTCCAGCAATCGGAACATCTCTCCTTCCAGGAGAGCTCCGCCTATTCAGCTGGCCCAGAGCTTCGGGTCGTTGACGATCGACTGGGAGAGCTGCTTTGCGCTCACGATGTCCGTGATCGAGATCCGGCCGCCCGGCTTCACCACGCGGTACATCTCTTCCACCGCACGTCTCTTCTGAAAGGACAGGTTGATCACGCCGTTGGAGATCACGACATCCACGGAGGCATCCGGCAGGGGGATCTCCTCCATTCGACCCTCGTGGCACTCCATGGTCGTGCCGGTCGCGGCCGCGTGCGCCTGCGCTTTCAGGCACATGGAGGGATTCAGGTCAACGCCGATCACCTTTCCAGTCGAGCCGACCGCCCACGACGCGATGATCGAATCGAGACCGGCGCCGCTCCCGAGATCGAGCACGGTCTCGCCCGGTCGCATGTCAGCGCGCTCATGGGGATTCCCCACACCGGCGAACGAATCCACGGCTCCCGGCGGAGCGCGGTCCAGCCATTCGGAGGCGTAACCGAACCGCTCAGCGCCCTCGCGGCCGTGGTAGAAATGAAACTCGCCGTCGGGGTTGTCGGCGACCTCCTGATACATCCGGAGGATCTCATCCTTGAGCACGGCCTCCAGGGACGCTTGTGCGTCGACAGTGTCAGTCATGCCACCGAAGCTGTCGGGAGAGAACGTGCCCAGCAAGGGTCAAAAGCTGCCGAACCTGAACGTGAGAGCTCCGAAGAACGCCCTGTAGTCCGAGTTCTCGGTGTCGCTCGAGGTCTCTTTGCTGACGTACCGATAGCCCCCGCCGGCGTCCACCCGGAAGAAGTTCGTGACATTGACCTGAAGATTCGCCGCCGGCTCGAAGACGAAGACCTCGTCGTGGTCCGGGTCGGGCTCGTCCGTCCGATACCGCCTGCCCGCCCCAACCAGGGCGAGGATCGTGAAATGGACGGGCTCGCTGGCCAGGCCGATGTATTCGACCTCGAAGCCGCCATAGACGAACTTGTTGATCGGCTCGATCAGGTCGGGTTGGTCGATCGAGTTGACGAGGGTGTACGCGCCTGCCCCGATGACGAAGCTGTGGTTGGCGACCCAGCCACCTCGCACCCCTACGAACGTCACGGCCTCGCCCAGCAGCGAGCTGAACTTGACGACCGGGGCTCCGAAGCCGCCGGATGCGAAGCCCCCTGCCGCTGCCTGTTCCTGAGCGAGGACGGGCGAGGCACTCAGGGCCACCGCTATGAGAAGACAGGCGATAGTTCTCATCGGTCCATTCGTCAAAAGGATGGGGCCGCCCGCGGGATCCGTCGCCGCAGCAAGTAGCGAACTTCCCCGGCGGAC
>DAOVWI010000070.1 GCA_030636765.1 Gemmatimonadales bacterium | reverse complement strand
GTCCGAGGCCCACAAGCTCATGCCGGACGGCAGCGTGCGCGACGTTCCGCTGAGCGATCTTCAGCCGGGCGACAGGGTGGCTGGTCAAGCCCGGAGAGAAGATCGCGGCGGACGGCGAGGTCTTCGAGGGGGTCACGTCGGTCAACGAGTCCATGCTCACCGGGGAGTCGGCGCCGATCACCCGGAGCACCGGCGACCCGGTGATCGGCGGCTCGATCAACGGGGAAGGCTCCATCACGGTCGAAGTCCGCAAGACGGGAGCCGACAGCTTCCTCTCCCAGGTGATCGAGCTGGTCCGTGCGGCCCAGGAGAGCAAGTCGAGGACGCAGGACCTGGCCGGCCGCGCCGCGCAGTGGCTCACCTTCATCGCTCTGTTCGGCGGGGCGATCACGATGTTCGTCTGGACCTTCCTGATGGGGAAGGATTTCGCCTTCGCCATGGAGCGCACGGTGACGGTGATGGTGATCGCCTGCCCGCACGCGCTCGGCCTGGCCGTACCGCTGGTCGTGGCCGTATCGACGGCCCTGGCGGCGGGGAGCGGCCTTCTCATCCGCGACCGCTCGGCCTTCGAGACCGCCCGAGACCTCCAGGCCGTCATCTTCGACAAGACTGGGACGCTGACGGAGGGGCGGTTCGGCGTCACGGACACGCTGCTCCTAGCAGCTTCCTCGACCTCGTCAACACACGAGTACTCGGAGAGCGAAGTTCTCCGTTACGCGGCGGCCGTGGAGGCGCGCTCCGAGCACCCGATCGCACAGGGCATCGTGGCGGCCATGAGCCGTGCGCCGCCCGTGGAAGGCTTCCGGGCGATCCCGGGCAAGGGCGCCGATGGCACGGTGGAAGGCAAACAGGTGCAGGTGGTTAGCCCCGGTCACCTGAAGGAGCTTGGCGTCGAGGCAAAGGACGCGCGCCTGGAGGAGCTCTCCTCCCAGGGCAAAACGGTGGTGTTCGTCCTCATCGATGGAGGTCTAGCCGGCGCGATCGCGCTCGCCGATATCATCCGGCCCGAGTCGCGGCGAGCCATCTCCAGGCTGAAGGAGATGGGCGTTCGCACCATGATGCTCACGGGCGACAACGAGCGGGTGGCCGAGTGGGTGGCCCGGGAGATCGGCCTGGACGAGTATTTCGCCGAGGTCCTGCCCGACGAGAAGGCCGAAAAGGTCAGGGAGGTGCAGGCGCGAGGTTTACGGGTGGCGATGACGGGAGACGGGGTCAACGACGCGCCGGCCCTCGCGCAGGCCGATGTGGGCATCGCGATCGGGGCGGGGACGGACGTGGCGGTGGAGACGGCCGACATCATCCTCGTCCGGAGCAACCCGGAGGACGTCACCGCGATCGTCCGCCTCTCCCGCTCGACCTACCGGAAGATGCTCCAGAACCTGTGGTGGGCCGCCGGCTACAACATCATCGCTATCCCGATCGCTGCGGGCGCTCTCTACCGGGCCGGCATTCTCCTCGGGCCGGCCGTGGGGGCCTTGCTGATGTCCGCCAGCACCGTGATCGTGGCGATCAACGCCCGGTTGCTGCGCGGCTAGACGCCGGTGGTCATGGCCACCGATCCCTTATCTCGCTCCGCTCGGTGCTCCAGCCACGCCCGAAAACCTCTCGCGCCCGTCCCTCTACCTGTACAGGTGTACAGCTAGAGAGGCGGAGGAGGGCGAGCGGTGTCGGCAAGAGTGATTCGCTTCTTGTCGGGCAGAGGTAGCTTTGACGTGTCGGGAAATCTCCCTCGCCGAGCGGTGTGAGGATCGAACCGAAGCACGACAGGAGACCGTCATCCCATGAACGGCCGCACGCGGCGTTCGCCCTGGACCACCGCCGAGGCGTACCGGACGTACGTGGCCGGAGCCCTGTGGCTCACAGGCATCCTCATTGTGTTGCTGACTCGGGCGCCCGACCAAGCCGGCTGGCTTCGCCTCCGGCTCGACGCCGCCGGCCTCGTCTTCCTCGCCGCCGCGCTGATCGGCGGGTGGAACTTCTTCCCGAAGGGCGTCCGCTCCGCACGCACCCTCAAGCTGGACATGAACTTCCTGATGACGGTTGCCATCATCGGGGCGCTCCTCATCGGCGAGCCCCTCGAGGCCGCTGCCATCGCCTTTCTGTTCTCGCTGGCGGAGCTCCTCGAGCGGAACGCCGTCGCTCGCGCCCGGAGCTCGATCGATGAGCTGATCCGTCTCACTCCGGAGCAGGCGACGGTGGTCGAGCCGGACGGGAGCGAGCGCACGCTCTCCGCGTCCGAACTGAGGAAGGGCCAGCGTGTCCGCGTGCGTCCCGGGGAGAAGGTGCCGATCGACGGACAGGTGGTGGACGGAGAGTCATCGGTAAGCGAGGCCAACCTGACGGGTGAGTCGGTCCCGGTCCCGAAGGGGATCGGCGACCCGGTGTACGCAAGCACGCTCAACCAGGACGGCTTCCTGGAGGTCGAGGCGGTCACCGACGCCGGCGACACCGCGCTCGACCGGATCGTGCAACTCGTGCGTGAAGCGCAGACCCGCCGCTCGCCCACCGAAGAGTTCGTCGAGAAGTTCGCCCGCTACTACACGCCGGCAGTGACGGGGCTCGCCGCCCTGACCATGCTGGCTCCTCCGCTGCTTGGTCTCGGCTCGGCGCTCACCTGGTTCGTGCGGGGGCTCACCCTTCTGGTCATAGCCTGCCCATGCGCGCTCGTCATCGCGACTCCCGTCACGGTGGTGAGCGCCATCACCAGCGCGGCTCGAAACGGCGTCCTGATCAAGGGAGGCGAGTACCTCGAGGCGTTCGGCGGCGTCTGCGCGATGGCGTTCGACAAGACCGGTACCCTCACCTACGGAAGGCTGGAGGTGACCGATGTCGTGCCGCTTTCCGGCGGCTCCGAGGAGGGCCTCCTCCGCCTGGCCGCAGCCGTGGAGGCGCGTTCGGAGCACCCCATCGCGAGAGCAATCGTCACCCGGGCCGGTCGCGCCGCTGTCGGAGGTGCTCCTGGCGACACGGTGGACGTCACGGACTTTCGGGCGCGGCCCGGACGCGGCGTCGTGGCGCGGGTCGACGGAGCCGAGGTCAGAGTGGGCACCCTGGAGATGTTCCCCGGACTGCCGGCACCGGGGCGAATGTCGGAGCTGGAGCGAGAGGGCAAGACGGTCGTCCTCGTGGGGCGCGACGGCGAGGTCGCGGCGCTCATCGCGCTGGCCGACGCGCTTCGGCCCGAAGCCCCGGAGGTCCTTCGCCAGTTGCGACGCCAGGGGATTCACGAGCAGGTCATGCTCACCGGCGACCACGAGTGGGTGGCACGGGCGATCGGGGACCGACTGGGGATCGACAGGGTCTTGGCCTCGCTCCTGCCAGAGGAGAAGGTCGACGCCGTGAGGAAGCTGGTCGCCGATCACCGTGGCGTGGCGATGGTGGGAGACGGTGTGAACGATGCGCCCGCGTTGGCCGCGTCATCCGTCGGGATCGCGATGGGAGGAGCGGGATCACCCGCGGCGATCGAGACGGCGGACATCGCCCTGATGGCCGACGATCTGCACATGCTTCCCTACAGCCGGCGCATCTCCCGGCTCGCGCGCCGCCTCGTCCGCTTCAATATCGGCCTGGCGCTGGGGCTCAAGCTGGTGCTCGCGGTCGGAGCGATCGGCGGCGTCGTGAGCCTGCTCGTCGCGGTCCTCGTGGGCGACATGGGAGCGAGCCTGGCCGTCACCCTGAACGCCATGCGGTTGGCGCGCCTGCGGCCGTGAGCGAGGGGCCGCGTATCGACCGTTCCTGGCGACTTCCCGTCGGTCCCCTCGTCCGAGGTGCGGTCGGCCTCCTGTCAGCATCGTCCGCGCTGAGCGCCCAGGAGGTCCCACCGCCCTCGCTG
The DNA here is from genome assembly GCA_030636765.1 of Gemmatimonadales bacterium. GTDB lineage: Bacteria > Gemmatimonadota > Gemmatimonadetes > Palauibacterales > Palauibacteraceae. The sequence continues at coordinate 7,475 of DAOVWI010000070.1, read as the reverse complement.
CGGGCCGGCTCGCTGGGCGAAGACGACATTCGACTCGACGGCCTGGTGGACGAGGCGCGGTGGCTCACCGCCGATTCCATCTCCGACCTCGTGATGATCGATCCCACGGAGGGTGCCCGACCGACCGGCCGCACCTCTGTCCGTGTGCTCGTCGACGCCGAGCACATACTGGTGGGGATCGTCGCGTACGATCCGGACCCCGCCGGGATCGTCAGCTTCTCGAAGGCGCGGGACGCCAACATCTTCAGCAGCGAGCGTTCCGCTTCTGAGGTCGCAAGCAGCTCGCTGGCCCCGTCGGGCACGCCGACGACCGGCGGCATCGGCGGAAGCCTGCTGTCCGAACGTCCGAATGCGCCTCAGGCGGCGCAGCACGAAAGCGTCGCCACCTCCCGGTCGAACGCTTGAGCCGCCAGGCGGATGCCCTCGCCGAAGGTGAGGTAGGGATGGAACGTGTCGACGAGATCCTCGATCGTGAGCCCATACTTCACGGCCAACGTCGGCTCCATAATCATCTCCACCGCTTCGTGGGCGAGCACCGCCGCGCCCAGTATGCGGCGTGTCGCCGCGTCGGCCACGAGCTTGACGAACCCTCGGGTATCGCGCGCGGCGAGCGCCCGCGGCACCTGATCGAGCGACAGGACCGATGTGATCGGATCGTACCCCGCGGCCCGGGCGGCCTCTTCCGTAACTCCGACGGCCGCGACCGAAGGATCGGTGAAGGTCACCCGCGGCAGGATCGTGAGGTCCAGTGGCGTCTGCATGGCCGAGAGGGCGTTCTCCGCCGCGAGCGCCCCGGCGCGCGCCGCCACGTACACGTGCATCGGTTTGCCGGTGACGTCGCCCGCCGCGTAGACGCGCGGGTTGGAGGAGCGGAGGAAATCGTCCACGAGGATCTCGCCTCCGGGTCCCAGCTCCACACCCGCCTCCTCCAGCCCGTACCCCGAGGTGTTGGGGCGCCGCCCGGCGGCCGCCAGGATCGCTTCGCCCTCGACCCTGATCCCTTCGCCGTCGGGGCCGTGACCGATCACGACGCGTCGCCCGTTTACCTCTTCTACTCCCTTCGCCGAGAACGACTCGAATACGGCGATCCCCTCGCGCTGCAGGTAGCCGGCCAGCTCCCGGCCGAGCGCCGGATCCTCGCCCGAGAGAAGCCTGCTGCGAGCGAGAATCGTCACGGCGACACCGAGGCGCGCGAACGCCTGGCCCAGCTCGAGGCCGACCGAGCCGGCGCCGAGAACGAGCAGCGACGCGGGCAGCGTCTCCAGCTCGAGCGCGCTCGTGCTGTCCAGAAAGCCGGCCTCGGCCAGGCCGGGAAGCTCCGGCGCCCGCGGGGACGCCCCGGTCGTCACGACGACCTTCTCCGTATCGATGGGCGTCCCGTCCGCGAGTCGAACCGCACCGGACGCCTCGATGACCCCCCGCCCCTCGAAGAGCGTGACGGACGGATAGGCGGCGAGCACATCCACGTACTTCGTCTTCCTCAGCCGGGCGACGAGCTCGTCCTTCTGCGCGCGGATCTCCGGCCAGTCGACGGCACCCTCGCTCCGCGGGATCCCGGAGAACGGGTGGGCGGCTCCCACGTGACGCGCCTCCGCCGCGCGGATCAGGGTCTTGGACGGGATGCATCCGACGTTCACGCAGGTACCGCCGATCATGCCCTCGTTGATCAGCGCGACTTTCGCCCCCTGCTCGGCCGCACGGATGGCGGCCGCGAAGCCGGCCGATCCGGCACCTAGCACGGCGAGGTCGAAGCGGCCGACCTTCATCTCTCGCTCCCTAGCTCTTGCCGGCTGCCGGCTCGCGCGGCGTCGCCGTGAAGCCCACGTCGGTGATCGCGATCACCATCTGCTCGGGTGACACGAGGCCGGGATCGTACTTCACCGTGCACCGTCCCTCGCCGGTCGCCTCGTCGAACGACGCGTCGGCGGCCACCACGCCATCCAGCTTCTTCAGCGCGAACTCCGCGGCGAGCGCGCATCCCCCGCAGGTCATTCCGTCGACGTCGAATTCGGCGACCACCAGCTCGGTGGGCAGCTCGGAGGCCTCCTCGGCCGGCCGCGCATCGGCGGCACGCTCGTCCGAGGCGCCGCACGCCGCGGCCGAAGCGACCGTTGCCAGCGCCAGCGTGAGGATCGGGAGAAAAGCGCTCTTCCCGTGATTCATCATCACCTTCCTAAGAGGAGCTCCTAGAGAAGCCAGGTGGACCAGGTCGGAAATGTTGCGACTAGGACCACGAAGGCGGTTCCCACCCAGAGCCTGATTCTGTCGCGCCTGCGCTTCCTCTCCGCCTTCTCATCCGCGACGCACTGGAAGCGCCGCCCGTACGTACCGTAGAAGCCCGCAGCCAGGAACAGGGCGGTCCCACCGAGAAACCACGCCCTGAGCGGCTCGAACGTGCCCGCGAGCCCTGCCCCACCGATGCCGAGACCGACATACAGGAGGGGCCCGGTGCAGCAGAGGGAAGAGGCGATCGCCGCCCCGAGGGCGCCGAGAGTCGAGAGTGCCGGCTTCACAAGCACCATCCTACGTGTGCCGGAGGTACTGGCCGAGGGCGCCCTTTAGGCTTTCGAATGCTGCTTCGCCTTCTCCGGACCTCACGCGCTCGAGGACGCATGTTTCCATGTGTCCCTCGATCAAGGCCCGGGCCACACCGTTCACGGCGCTCTTCACCGCCGCGACCTGGACGAGGATGTCGTCGCAGCTCTGGTGCTCGGAAAGCATTCTGCTGATCCCCCTCACCTGCCCTTCCAGACGGTTCAGGCGGTTGGTCAGCGCTCGCTCCACGGCTTCATCCAGATACACCGTCGGTGCACACGTCGGCATCATCCTTTGTCCACTCCTTGCTCCGGCTCCCGGTGAACTACCCAACTCCGTCTCGGATACCGCCTTCACAGTATATACCCCGTGGGGTATAACCTCAAGCACCCCGCTCGTGTTCCCGGTTCCAGAGCCCGCCAGCAGAAACCCCCAGGGCGACAACGACGTCGCGTTGGCCGTAAGCTCGCGACCCTGGAACCCGCCGCTTGGTAGCACGTAATACTGTGCAGCACGTAGCAACGTGCACTGAGCGGCGCCGGCGCAAGATTGAGGGTGGGATGAAGACCAACATCACTCTGAGAATGGAGCAGCAGCTCATTCGTGAGGCCAGAATCCTGGCTGCCAAGCGCGGAACATCGGTGAGCAGAATGCTGGCGACGCAGCTCGAGGCGTTGGTGCGCGCAGAGAAGGCGTACGAGGCAGCGCGCAGGCGGGCGCTCCGAAGAATCGAGAAGGGCTACGACCTCGGGTGGACTCCCCCGCAGGATCGGGACGAACTCCATGACCGGTAAGGCCTTCGTCGACACGAACATCCTGGTCTACGCCCACGACCGCGGAGCCGGCGCGAAGTTCGATCAGGCTCGTCGGCTCGTCGCAGAGCTGTGGGAGAACCGCTCCGGCGTGCTGAGCACTCAGGTGCTCCAGGAGTTCTACATCAACGTTCGGCGCAGGGCCGCCCACCCCATCTCGAGGCGCGAAGCCCGCAGCGTCCTGGAAGACTACATGACTTGGGAGGTCGTGGTGAACACCGGAGACTCCATCCTCTCGGCCGTCGAGCTCGAGCGTCGACACCACCTGTCGTTCTGGGACGCCCTCATCGTTCAGGCCGCAATAGACTCAGGGGCGGACCGCCTGCTGTCAGAGGACTTTCAGCACCGCCGACGCTTCGGCCATCTGCGGGTATTCAACCCCTTCCGGCTTTGCCCCGACACTCCCATCGAATAGCTTCCACGGTGGTTGTACACGCACCGTTGAGGCTCTCATGTTCGCTGGACCGAGAAGCAAGGGCAAGCTGCTCCTTCCGTTTCTGGCCCTCCTGGCGACAGGCTCGATCTTCTTCGCCATACACCCTCATGCCGAGGCCTCCGAGAACGCTCGGCTGGATCGACAGGAGCTTCCCGCATCCGAGGCCGAGGAAGCGGGCCACGAGGCTCGTGAAATCCGGATGTTCGTCGCGCTGATCGCCCTCTCGGGCCTTTTCGTCGGCCTGGTGATCGCCTTCGGGGGAAAGGCGCTGATCGGAATCACCGTCAGGGTGCAAGGCGGGATGACGCCGAGGGCGGCTCGGAGCGAGCTGGTCAGGAAGGTCATCTCGGGGCACCCCGAGGAGGCGTACGCGCCATTCCCGGGCCTCATCGGACGCGAACTGCGCCGCGCCCTGGAAGAGACCGTGGAGGAGGTAGTCGGGCGGGCCGTGAAGTACGCCACCAAGCGGGACGCCGTGCTCACGCGCACGATCCTCGTCCGGGCGGCCCTCGACCTGGCGGAGGAAACCGAAGAGCAGCCGAGGAAGCAGCTTCTAGTCACCCTCCTGAAGCAGATGGAGAGAGACTGGTTCGGTGTCTTTCCCCCGTCGGGACTCCTCGATTGACTCCCCGCCAGGACATGATGGCCTCCTCAGCGGCGAGTGTACACCGCCGTCCTGCCGGACGCGTCGAACGTCAGGACGTCATATGCCTCCTTGGGTCCTTCCTCCATCCCTGGGGAGCCGATCGGCATGCCGGGCACTGTGAGCCCGGTGACCGCAGGACGTTCCCTGAGCAGGCGCAGGATATCGTCCGCGGGCACGTGCCCCTCGATCGCATAACGCTCGACGACCGCCGTGTGACACGAGGACAGTTGCGGCCCGATGCCGTACCGGGCCTTGATCGGCTGGAGGTTGTCGACCTCCTTCACCGAGACCTTGAAACCTGCCGCGTCCAGGTGCTCGGCCCACTTGTCGCAGCAACCGCACTGCGGCCCCTTGTAGACGACGATCTCGGGCGCCGCATCCGAGAGCGACTGGCCTGCCGGTCCGTTCTCCCCTTCGGAAAGCATGCTGAAGGCCCCGACGGCCGCAGCAGCAACGAAGACGGTTCCGATTCCGACGATGTTCCTCTTCTTCATCTCACGACTCCTGTCTGACCCTGTTTTGAGCGCAACGGTACGCTAGGCCTCGTTAAGTCCGTCTCAAAGCTAGGTTAAGGTCTCTTTAGAGGGCGCTTGAGCGGTGGGTTGGGGAACCGTGTGTCAAGCCTTGAGTCGCTCGACCGCCTCAAGGATGTCACCCACCGTCGCTCGCTTTGCTTCCCGCCAGAGCATGACGGCCAGCCCGCCGAATACCAGGAAGACAAGCACGCTGGGCCACATCGGAATGACCGTCGCGTTGATGATAATCTCCCAGCGGGTCAGAACCCGCAGCAGGTGGCCGAAGGCAATGAGCGCGAGCAGAAAGACTGATAGGGAGGTAAACGGCTTCATCTGATCTCACCTGTGCCGGGCGTGGACGAGAGGTTCTCGTTCCGGATCTGTATGGTCGGAAGGCACGGTCAGTTCAATGGTAATCGTCGTGACCTGGCTCGTCTGTCGGGAGGATCTTGCCACCAGGTGTGGGGACTTTCCTCGGGGGGAGACGCGTGAAGGCAGCGGTTGCTTCCGTTCCAGGCCTTACGTTTTATTGGGGTGCCTTGATATAATACGATAGCTGTGCTATTATGCTACTGTATGATACGGTCATTCGCAGATATGGGAACCGAGGATCTGTTCAACGGCCGCAATTCGAAGGTGTCCCGTCGCACACTTCCGCGCGAGCTCTGGAAGCGGGCCCTGAACAAGCTCTCACTCTTGGACTATGCGGCAGATCTCTCCGACGTGGGGAACGTGCCCGGCAACCGGCTGGAAGCCCTCAAGGGCGATCGGAAGGGCCAGCACAGCATCAGGATAAACGATCAGTACCGGATCTGCTTTCGGTGGACGGACGTCGGTCCCGAGGATGTGGGCGTCGTGGACTACCACTGAAGGGACCCAAAAGGAAAGGGGAAGACGATGGTCAGGATACCGACACACAGGGCGCCGCCACATCCAGGCGAGCTGCTCCGCGAGGAGTTCCTGGAGCCGCTAGAGATGACGCAGACCCAGCTCGCCGCCGCGATCGGCGTGCCGTTCCAGCGCGTGAACGATCTGGTAAACGGCCGGCGCGGGATCACGCCCGACACGGCGCTCCGGCTCGCGAAGCTGTTCCAGACGACCCCGGACCTTTGGCTCAACATGCAGCGTGCCTGCGACCTCTACGATGCCTACCGGAAGGGCGCGGACGCGCTAAAGAGGATCAGGGCGATCCGAGGAGCTGCGTGAGAAGCCGGCCTTTGACGGTGCGGATGTTGGCCACGGCTCTGGCGATAACGATGATCGGCTGTTCCGACTCGCGATCTTCGGATGACTCAAGCCCGGACATGGCGTCCGCAGCGTCCGATTCGACAGGCATCGGAGCAGCTACGCCGGCGGAGGAGCAAGACCCCTGGCTTCGCATCCAGCGGCTGTCCAAGTGGACGGGTGACCTGGACGGCATGGCCGAACGGGGGTTCCTGCGGCTCCTGACCGTCTACAGCCCAACTCAGTACTTCGTCGATGGGGCTCGTGAGCGCGGGATCATCGCCGAGTATGCACCGGTGCTCGAACGTTTCCTGAATCAGAGACTAAGAGCCGAAGAAAAGCGGATCTCGGTCGTCATCATACCGGTGCGACGTGATCAGCCCCTTCCCTTCTTGGTGGAAGGACTGGGTGACGTGGCAGTCGGCAATCTCACCATCACCGAGAACCGCCTGGCGCTGGTGGACTTCACCAACCCGAGCTTCACCGACGTACAGGAGCTCGTGATCACCGGGCCGGACGGACCCCGTTGACGGCTCAGGCCGATCTGGCGGGTCTCGAGATCTGGGTTCGCGCGTCCAGCAGCTATTACGACCGCGATTCCCGTCGCCCGGGCAGGCTTGTGCGCCGGCCGCGAGCTTACCGGGCGGTCTCCGCTCCGGCTGACTCGACTGCCGCCGGCTGGCCTGCGGTGTACACGTGTACGTCCCGCTGCGGAAACGGTATCGAGACACCCTCCTCGTCGAAGCGCTGCTTCACGGCCCGGGTGACGTCCCAGTGGACGTCCCAGTAATCATCGGTTTTACACCAGGGCCGGCAGATGAAGTCCACGGACGATTCTCCAAGGTTGTGCACCTTGACCACCGGCTCGGGATCGTCCAGCACGAGCGCGTGGGACGTCAGGATGTCTTCCATGATGCGCTGAGCCTTCTCGATGTCGTCCTCGTAGCCGATCCCGAAGACCATGTCGACCCGGCGTACGCGTTGCCCGGTGACGTTATTGATCACATCGCCCCAGATCTTCCCGTTCGGCACGATGAGGAGCTGATTGTCCAGCGTCGTGATGACCGTCGAAACGAGTGTCAGGTCCTTGACCGTTCCCGTGACTCCCGCTGCCGTGACGAGGTCGCCGACGTCGAAGGGACGGTAGATCATGATCATCAAGCCGGCCGCGAAGTTGGCGAGCGAATCCTGAAGGGCGAACCCGAGCACGAATCCCGCGATTCCGAGGCCGGCGAGTGCCGGTCCCAGGTTGACCCCCAGCACGGACAGCACGGACAGCACGCCGACCAGCCACACCAGCTTGGAAG
>DAOVWI010000169.1 GCA_030636765.1 Gemmatimonadales bacterium | reverse complement strand
GACGACGGAAGGGAACGGCTGCGGTTCCACCTCCTCCGCCTCTCTAGTTGTACAACTGCGCAAGTAGAAAGACGGGCGCGAGAGGTCCTCCGGGGGTGGCGGAAGCTGCGGGCGGAGCGAGAGGTGCTCGAGAGGGACAAGCGACTCTGGTTCGAGTCCACCCCTCGTCGCGTGGATCCTGTGCGGCCTTTCTGCTTCGAGCTGGACCGAATGAAGCGAAAGTGGCGCGAGGCGGATCGGAGCGCGGACCGATCAGGTTTCCCCGCGCACCGCACGGTGGGATCGAGTCGGGCCCGGCAGGATTGGTTCGAGTTGCTGCTGGCGGTTCTGCGCGACGATGAGGTGGTCTGCGTCCGGCACCGCTGCCACGATGAGCCGGCTCTCCTGATGCGGGAATCCCGCTTTCGCGAGCTCGAGAAAGCCGCCGGTGTGTCAACGGATACTCGATACTAGTCCAGCGCCCGACGGGCGGCGATCGCCTCCGTGAACCAGAGCAGCTCGTCGAGAAACCGCCCGACGCTCTTCTCGTAGGCGGGATCCGTCGGAGTGCCGTCCTCCTCGAACGCGTCCCGTACGAATCGAACGGGCAGGCTGGCGGGAATCGGGAACGCCCCAAGCCCGAGGGTGACCTGACGGAGCTGGGAAAGACAGCTCAGGCCCCCCCACGGCCCGGCCGAGACCGTGACGATGCCGATGGGCTTTCGTCGGTACTCGGGCAGAAGGTAATCGAGCGCGTTCTTGAGCACGCCCGGGTAGCCGCTGTTGTACTCGGGCGTGACGATGACCAGCGAGTCCGCCTTGCCGACCCGTCCCGCGAACTCCTCCAGCCCCGGCGGTGGGTCCTCGCGAAGGCGCAGCCGCTCCTCCATGATTGGGAGATCGTACTCAAGGAGGTCCAGCGACTCCGTGGAGACGCCTTCCCGCTCGCCGAGTCGCCGTTGCACGAAGCGGGCGACCTTCGGGGTCTGCCTGTCCCGCCGCGTGCTCCCCACGATGATGGGAATGTAGAACTGTCCCATGGCCGTCCCGCCTTCCTTTGTCGATCGAATACGCAGGTACGACATGGGAAGCTCCGGCGCCAGCGTGTTCGGCGAGCGCCGCTGGCGGTCCCGCTTCGGGGCTTGCCTTCCGCGCTTGTACGCGCTCGCTTGTGACAGGGCAGCACGCTGCGGCGGAGCGGAGGTGCCGCCGCCACGCGAATCGACGAAACAACTGACACGTGAAGTGACAGGTGAAGGGAAGGAGAACGAGATGATGTGGAGCAAGCGAGCGTACTCCGTGCTCGTCCTCTCTGCTGTTCTCCTGGGGGCGCGCCAGGCGGCGTACGCCCAGGAGACCGGCGAGGCGGTGGGCGAGGCGGATGAGGTGGAGGTCTCTTACGAGATGTTTGTGCTCGACAACGGGCTAACGGTGATCGTGCACGAGGACCACAAGGCACCGATCGTTGCCGTAAACGTCTGGTATCACGTCGGATCGAAGAACGAGAAGCGGGGCCGGACGGGCTTCGCCCACCTCTTCGAGCATCTGATGTTCAACGGGAGCGAGAACTATAACGACGAGTACTTCGGGCCGTTCGAGCGGGCGGGGGCGACCGACATGAACGGCACCACGAACCCGGACCGAACCAACTACTTCGAAAACGTGCCCACGCCGGCGCTGGACATGGCTCTGTGGATGGAGTCGGACCGGATGGGCCATATGCTCGGCGCGATCGATCAGGCGAAGCTGGACGAGCAGCGCGGTGTCGTCCAGAACGAGAAACGCCAGGGCGAGAACCAGCCGTATGGCGTGGTCCGGCAGCTGCTCAGCGAGAGCACGTATCCAAGCGACCACCCGTACTCGTGGACCACGATCGGCCTGATGGAGGATCTCAGCGCGGCCACGCTCGAGGATGTGCAGGAGTGGTTCAAGAGGTATTACGGGCCGAACAATGCCGTCATCGTCATCGCCGGCGACATCGACGCCCAAACGGCGAAGGAGAAGGTCGAGAAGTACTTCGGCAGCATCCCGGCGAGCCCGCCTGTGGCGAAGCCCCAGCGGTGGATCGCGAAGATGCAGGGTGAGAAGCGCCAGACGGTGCAGGACCGGGTCCCCCAGGCGCGGATCTACATGGTGTGGAACGTCCCGGAGTGGGGCTCCGCGGACGCGGATTACCTCGACCTGGTGAGTGACGTCCTGGCGCAGGGCAAGTCGTCGCGACTCTACAAGCGCCTCGTGTACGAGGATCAGATCGCCACGGACGTCTTCGCGTTCGTCTCGCTTCGCGAGATCGGCGGTCAGTTCCAGATCCGCGGCACGGCCAGACCGGGTCAGGACCTCTCCGGCGTGGAGACCGCGATCGACGAGGAGATGGAACGCTTTCTCCTGGAGGGCCCGACGGCAGAGGAGCTTCAGCGGGTCAAGACGCAGTACCGCGCCCGGCAGGTCCGCGGCGCCCAGAGGATCGGTGGTTTCGGAGGGAAGTCGGACGTGCTCGCGACGAGCCAGGTGTACGGGGGCAGCCCCGATTACTACAAGATCCGCCTGAACCGGGTGCAGAACGCGACGGCCGACGACCTGCTTGCCGCCGCTCGCGAGTGGCTGAGCGACGGTGTGTACGTTCTCGAGGTGCAACCGTATCCGGAGTTCCGGGTCGCTCAGGAGGACGCCGACCGATCGGCGGTGCCCGATCCCGGCCCGGCCCCTGACGTCAACTTCCCGGAGCTGCAGCGGGCCAGCCTCGCCAACGGCCTGGAGGTGATCCTGGCTGAGCGGCACGCGGTCCCGCTCGTGAGCTTCAACCTCCTCGTCGACGCGGGTTTCGCGGCGGACCAGTTCGGGCTTCCGGGCACCGCGGACCTCGCGCTGGACATGATGGATGAGGGTACGGCGACCCGGTCCGCGCTCGAGATCAGCGATGCGCTGGCCATGCTGGGTGCGCAGCTCCGGACGGGATCCGGTCTCGACGCCTCGAGTGTTTCTCTGACGGCGCTCACGGGGAAGCTGGACGCGTCCCTGGAGATCTACGCCGATGTGATCCTGGACCCGGCCTTTCCGCAGGCGGACTTCGATCGCCTGAAAGAGCAGCAGCTCGCGGCGATCCAGCGCGAGAAGATGCAGCCCCAGGCGATGGCCTTTCGCATCTTGCCCGCACTTTTGTACGGGGAGGGCCACGCCTACTCCAATCCGTTGACGGGGTCCGGCACCGAGGAGTCGGTGAGCCGCATCACTCGAGAGGACCTGGTCGAGTTCCACCGCACCTGGTTCAGGCCGGGGAACGCCCGGCTCGTCGTGGTCGGAGATGTGACCCTGGCTGAGCTTCTGCCCAAGCTGGAACGGCTCTTCGCGCGGTGGGATCCGGGTGACGTGCCCTCGAAGAACATCGGAGAGGTTTCGGGCGGCAGCGGTTCGGTGGTCTACCTGTTGGATCGCCCCGACGCCGTTCAGTCCCTGATCATAGGGGGCAGCCTGATCGTGCCGAAGGCTAACCCGGACGAGGTGGCGATCGAGACCGTCAACAACATCCTCGGAGGGACGTTCACCTCTCGCGTCAACATGAACCTTCGCGAGGATAAGCACTGGGCCTACGGCGCGTTCACCTTCATACCGGACACCAAGGCCCAGCGTCCGATGATCGTGTACGCACCCGTCCAGACCGACCGAACGGCCGAGTCGCTGCGCGAGCTACTCGCCGAGCTCCGGGGGATCCTCGGTCCTGAGCCGATCACCAGCGAAGAGCTGAGCAAGGTCCAGGAGCTGGAGACGCGCAGCATGGCGGGCCGGTGGGAGACGAACGGAGAGGTGCAGGGTGGAATCACGGAGATCGTGACGTTTGGCCTGCCGGACGACTACTACGAGCGTTACGGCCGGCAGCTGCGGGCGCTCGGCTTGGCCGAGCTGTCGGCGGCCGCCCGCGAGATCATCGTTCCGGACGGGTTCGTCTGGGTGGTGGTCGGTGATCGCGCGGCGATCGAGGGTCCGATCCGCGAGCTCGGCCTGGGGCCGATCCATCTCATCGACGCGGATGGGCGGGTCATCGACGAGGCGGCTGCCTCCCGGTAAGCCCCATGGGGTTTTAGGATGCGCGTCGCAAGGTTGAGTGCGGTCGCTTCCCTCGCGCTGATGGTGCTTGCGTCGGCGTGGTCGCCGCCTGCCGCCCGATCCGTGGTCCTCGCCGTCGCCCTCCCTGCCGCGCAGCGGGTGGCGAGGGACACGCTGTCGGTGGCGAGGGATACGCAGCGGGTGGCGAGCGCTGCCGCAGACGCGGCCCGCGACGCTCAACACTCCTTCGAGCGAGAGAGGCGAAGGAGCCTGCCCTGGTGGAACGGGCCCACGCCGCGTCGGTGCGACGAGGTGGTGGGCCGCTTCTGCCTCTGGCACGATGAGGATTCGGGTTTCGATCCGGGACCCGAGAGGGAGAAGGTGAAGGCGGCCCGGGAGCAGCTGCTCTCCATCCTCCAGCGATCGTCCGACCTGGCACCGGCTGACGGGTGGG
>DAOVWI010000210.1 GCA_030636765.1 Gemmatimonadales bacterium | reverse complement strand
CGGACCTTTTCGTCCGCCGCGGCCAGGCGGCGCGCCCCGTCCAGGTCCTTCGGATCGTGGCGGATCCGCTCCTTGAAGATGCCTTCCAGCTCGGGAAGCACGAGTCCGTCCTCGTGTTCCAAGAGCACGACCAGCTCCGGGTTCTGCACGTGCTGGAGGAAGATGTCCGCGGTGTACACGGGACAACGCTGCAGGATGCGCACGAAGGCGAAGCCCTTGTGTCTGTATGCCGCCTGGAGCGTCGCGAAGAGGTGGGTGGGGATCCACTCGGCCGTTTGCGCCACGAAGGAGGCGTTGGTGAAGCCGAGGGTGGCCTGGAGCGGGTTCAGGGCCGGAAGGTAGCTCCCTCGCGGCTGCGTGTTCGTCCGGTAGCCCTGAGGCGTGGTCGGCGACGTCTGCGCCTTGGTGAGCCCGTAAATCTCGTTGTCCAGCATCAGGGCGACCATGTCCACGTTGTACCGCGTCGCGTGGATCCAGTGGCCGGCGCCGATGGACACGCAGTCTCCGTCCCCCATCACCACGAAGACGGCCAGCTCGGGCCTCTCCAGCTTGATTCCGGTCGCCACCGGGAGCGCTCGCCCGTGCAGTCCGTGGAATCCGTACGCGTTGATGTAGTGAGGGAATCGGCTCGAGCAGCCGATGCCCGAAACGAACACCGTGTTCTCCGGAGCCAGGCTCTCCGCCGCCAGGAGCCGCTGCACGGAGGCCAGCACCGAGTGGTCGCCGCAGCCCGGACACCACCTGGCACGGGCGCCCTCGAAATCGGTCATGCTGAACTCCCGCTCGTCGCCCTGAACGAGCTGAAGCAGCGAACAACCCGTCGTGTTCATTCGTCCCCTCCACCGGCCACGTTGGCCCGAATCACCTCGTGTATCACGTCCGGACGGAGCGGCTCACCGAGCACCCGCGTCCAGCAATCCACGTCCACCAGCGTGTGCGCCCGCAGCAACCACGCGAGCTGGCCGCGCCGCCGGTTCTCAGTGTTGATGAAGGGATCGTCCGGATTGTCGCTGTAGTTGAGCTCCACCGTCATCACCTTGCGGAAACGATCGAAGATCGCCCGCAGCCCCGGCTCGAGGGGCGAGAGGAACGTGAGGTGTACCGAGGAGACCGAGAGGCCCTCGGCTCGCGCTCGTTCGACCGCCTCCTCGATCGCTCCCTTCGTGCTGCCCCAGCCGACGATCAGCAGTTCGCCCGACGCGTCACCGTTCACGGAGGGAGGGGTCAGCGTCTGCTGCAGGACAGCGATCTTCCGGCTCCGCATGGCCGAGCTCTTCTGGTTGGTTGCGGAGGTGTAGGCCACGCGGCTCACCTCGTCGTGAGCGAGGCCCGTAATCGTGTGCATCCCGTCCGGCTGCCCCGGGATGATGCGCCGCGAGAGGCCGGTCCGCTCGTCCCATTCGTAGGGCCGGAGCCCCTTCGCAACGGGCGTCAGATCCGGAGGAGAGGCCAGCCACGCCGGATCCGGCTGTGGACGCGGGAACGGCTGCACTCCCGTGGCCAGGTTGGCGTCCGTCAGCACGATGACGACGGTCCGGAACGCCTCGGCGATCCGACGGGCCGTGATCATGCTCTGAAAGCACTCTTCGATGGTTGCCGGAGCGAGGACCACGTGAGGCGTGTCGCCCGGCTGCCCGAAGATCGAAGCCAGGAGGTCGGACTGCTCCACCTTGGTGGGCAATCCCGTGCTCGGCCCGCCCCTCTGGACGTCCACCACGACCAGCGGCGTCTCCGTCATGACGGCCAGCCCGAGGAACTCGGTCTTGAGAGCCAGACCGGGACCCGAGGTGATCGTGAAGGCGACCTTCCCCGCGTAAGAGGCACCAATCGCCACCCCCGCCGCGGCGATCTCGTCCTCGGCCTGATGGACCACTCCACCGAACGTCTCGAAGACATCTCCCAGATAGTGCGACACGGAGGTGGCCGGTGTGATCGGATACATCGCCGCCAGCTCCATGCCCGCGGCTATGGCGCCGAGCGCGATCGCCTGGTTGCCGTTCATCACGACCATGGGCTCCACAGAGGGCGCGCGCGGGACCTCGATCCGAAAGTCCAGGTGCTCCCGGGCCCATTCGAGGCCAAGATGAAGAAGCTGGACGTTCCGCTCGAAGATCTCTTCGGACTTCTTGCGAAAGGCCTGCGCGATCTGGTCCTGCACGAGGTCGAGGTCGAGGCCGAACAGATAGGCGAGCATGCCGAGGGCGAACATGTTCTTCCCCCTCCGCGGGTCTTCCACCACGGTGAGACACCGCTCCTGCATCGGGACTTCGATGATGCGGTAGGAGCAAGCGGACAGCTCCTCCATGGCGGCCCGCCACTCCGCCTGGATCGCCTCGACGGGATCCGTCGCCCACATGTTCTCCAGGAGGATGATCGCGTCGTCCGCGAGGGCGTCGAGGCGGTGTCGGGCGAGCAGGACCTGCTCGTTGAACGCGACGACCAGGTTCGTCTGGTCACCCCAGTTGGTAACCGGCCCCGTGCCTATCCGGATCCGGTTTCCGCTGGCTCCGTCGGGAAGCCGCGGCGGCGGTTGGATCTCGGCCGGTATGATCTCGACCGTCCAGACGCCGTTTCCCATCTTGGCGGAGACGGTGCCGAAGATCTGGCCGCACTTTTGGGCGCCCTCCCCGGAATCGGACACGATCTCGATGGTGTGTTGGTGCGTCCGAACGATCTCTCCCCCCGCCTCCGTTGCCGTCGTGGCAGGGGAGGGTCCCTCACGAGCCGGGGATTTCGTTGTCATGGTCATCTCTCCGCTGTCGCCTCGGCATCGACCCTTCCCGATGCTGGCGAGTCTCACGCCGACGGCCGCATTGCGGCGTCTTCGTCGCGCCGGCCGTCGCGAGCAAGGCACGCCCTGCCGGCGGGCCGGCGGAATCGCGACGCGATGCTCGGTCGTTACGGCGTGCGCAGATCGAAACTCCGAACCAAGTTAGCTCCGCCGGTGAGCCGCGTCTGTCGGGGGAACACCGAGGCTCGTGTAGGAGAAACGGAAGAGCGGTGTCGGGAAGTGCCCTACCGGCAGGTCGCTGAGCGACCCTGCTAGAGCTCCGTCAGCGCATCCTTCACCGTCGAATCCAGTGACCGCACGTGCAAGTCCCGCTGCGGGAAGGGGATGTGGATATCGGCCTCCCGGAGGGCGTCCAGGACGGCTCGTGTCACCTCGCTCTGGATCCGCGCAAACCCGTCGAAGCGCTGCGTCCAGAAGCGCAGGGTGAAGTCCAGGGAGCTGTCGCCGAAGCCTCTGAGGAGGACGTTCGGCCCCGGGTGGTCGAGGACGTCGGGATGG
>DAOVWI010000095.1 GCA_030636765.1 Gemmatimonadales bacterium | reverse complement strand
TGGACGATGAGGAGACGCAGCGGATCGTGAGCTACCTGCAGGGTCGCGCCGGGGGCTGACCGCCTCGAGCGTTCGCCGGGAACCTGGCCCTCGAGTGGGGTAACGGTCAGGGCGCTCCGGCGCCCGCTCGGGGGCGTTTATCTTGACCGTTCGAGAGGCAGCGGGTAGCTTGAAAAGTTGCGAGCGGGCGCCTCGATCGGGGTCCCGCTCGCGCGTTTCTTGGGGCCTTAGCTCAGCTGGCTAGAGCGCTACGTTGACATCGTAGAGGTCACTGGTTCGAGTCCAGTAGGCCCCATGAAAACCCCTGGGGGCTGTAGCTCAGTTTGGTTAGAGTGCCGGTCTGTCACACCGGAGGTCGCGGGTTCGAGTCCCGTCAGCCCCGCTCTAGCGCACGAGGGGCCGTAGCTCAGTCTGGGAGAGCGCTTGAATCGCACTCAAGAGGTCGCGGGTTCGAGTCCCGCCGGCTCCATTCGTCGTAGCTGACGGGCACCTGGAGGGTCGGCTCGGCCGGCGCGATGTGACGCGCCACCGTAGCTCAGGGGTAGAGCACTCGATTCGTAATCGAGCGGTCGTCGGTTCAAATCCGACCGGTGGCTTTCTCGGGGCGTGGCTCAGTCCGGTAGAGCGCTGCGTTCGGGACGCAGAGGTCCCCGGTTCAAATCCGGGCGCCCCGATTCTCCCACCTTCGTCTCCTATGGCTTCAGCCCTCGTCATCACTGAGATTGCAGGCCGGATCAGCGACCTCCTGAGGCCGATAGATGTCTACCAGCAGAAGGGATTTTGTCCGCCTGTCCGCGATCGCGGTCGGCGGCTTGGGCGTCGGACCGCTGGCGCGAGGCGTCGCCGGTGCCCGGGGAGCCGGCAGCGCGGTGGCCGCCTCGCTGGAGGCTCCGAGAGCGGAGGAGTCGCTCCGGATCCTCGTCCTCGGTGGGACGAGCTTTCTTGGGGTGCACCAGG
Source organism: Gemmatimonadales bacterium (assembly GCA_030636765.1). GTDB lineage: Bacteria > Gemmatimonadota > Gemmatimonadetes > Palauibacterales > Palauibacteraceae. The sequence continues at coordinate 7,057 of DAOVWI010000095.1, read as the reverse complement.
TCACTTACGCCCTGGAGCGCGGGCACACGGTCACGCTGTTCAATCGGGGGCGCACCAACCCGCAGCTCTTCCCCGACGTGGAGAAGCTGCGCGGCGACCGCAGCGATGATCTAACCGCCCTCGAGGGCGGCGAGTGGGACGTGGTGATCGACAACTCGGCCTCGATCCCGCGGTGGGTTCGGGATTCCGCCCAGCTCCTTGGTAGCTCCGCTCGGCAGTACATCTACACCTCCTCGATCTCGGTCTACGCCGGCTTCGGCGAGATCGGCTTGGACGAGTCGGCGCCGCTCGGAACTCTGGACGATCCGACGGTGGAGGAGATCACCGGAGAGACGTATGGACCCCTGAAGGCCCTGTGCGAGCAGGAGGCCGAGAAGGCGTTCCCGGGTCGCGCCACGATCGTCCGGCCGGGCCTGATCGTCGGGCCGAGGGATCCGACGGACCGCTTCACGTACTGGCCCGTTAGGATCCACCGGGGCGGCGAGGTGATGGCGCCCGGCGATCCGTCGGATCCGGTGCAGTTCGTGGACGGGCGCGATCTCGGCGCCTGGATGATTCGACTGGCGGAAGGCGACGTGACGGGAGTGTTCAACGCGACGGGCCCCGCGTCCCCGATGACGATCGGCGAGATGCTGTACGGGATCCGTGGCGTCACCAGCGGGGACGCCACCTTCACCTGGGTGGACGCCGATTTCCTGGCCGAGCACGACGTGCGGCCCTGGATGGACATGACCGTGTGGGTTCCGCCGCGTGAGGGTTTCGAGGGCTTCGCACGTGTCGAATGCGGCAGGGCGATCGCCGAGGGTCTCACCTTCCAGCCGCTGGCCGAAACGGCCCGGGACACTCTGGAGTGGTTCCAGACGCTGCCGGAGGAGCGGCGTTCGCAGATGCGGGCGGGCCTGCCGGCCGAGCGGGAGGCAGACGTTCTCGCCGCGTGGCACTCGCGGGAGGAATCCCCCCAGGGGTGAGGAGGAGCAGCGGCGCGCCGACCCGGCTTCTCTACCGGGTCGTCGACGTCCGGTCCGACGAGGTGAGGGCTCTGCTCTGGTCCTGCACCTACTTCTTCTGCGTTCTCGCGGCCTACTACGTCCTGCGCCCGATCCGGGACGAGATGGGGATCGCCGGGGGCGTCCGGAACCTGCCCTGGCTGTTCACGGGCACGCTGGTCGGGATGCTGATCGCTCACCCACCCTTCGCGGCGCTCGTCTCCCGTCTTCCCAGACTGCGGTTCGTGTCGATCACGTACCGCTTCTTCATGGCGAACATCCTCGTCTTCTTCGCGCTGCTCAAGGTCCTGCCCGAATCGCAGACGATCTGGGTCGGGAGGGCCTTCTTCATCTGGGTCAGCGTATTCAACCTGTTCGTGGTGTCGGTGTTCTGGGCGTTCATGGTCGATCTGTTCAGCGTCGAGCAGGGGAAGCGCCTTTTCGGTTTCATCGGCGTGGGTGGGACGTTGGGCGCCGTGGCCGGCTCGGCTTTCACCGCCGCGCTGGTAGCGCGGATCCAGCCTGTTTACCTGCTTCTGGGCTCGGTGCTGCTTCTCGAGGTGGCGGTTCTCTCCGTGCGGAGGCTATCGGCCCTGCCGCAGATGACGTCGAGGACGGCGTCTCCGAAGGAGGATCCGGGCGAGCCGATCGGAGGGCGTGTGCTGGCCGGCGTCGGCCACGTGTTCCGGTCGCCGTATCTTCTTGGCATCGTCGCCTACATGTTGCTGTACACGATCACGGCGACCTTCCTGTACTTTCAGCAGGCCGAGATCGTGGAGCGGGTGTTCGAGGGCCGAGCGGCGCGAACCGGTTTCTTCGCCAGGATCGATCTGCTCGTCAACGTCCTGACCGTGGGCACCCAGGTGTTCCTGACGGGGAGGATCATCAAGCTTCTCGGCGTCGCGGTGACGCTGGCTCTCCTCCCGCTGTTGTGCATGGTCGGCTTCGCGGGCCTGGGCCTGGTGCCGGCCGTCGGAGTGCTGGTGACGTTCCAGGTGCTGAGGAGGGCCGGGAACTTTGCGGTGGCGCGGCCCGCACGGGAGACGCTGTATACGGTCGTCTCCCGCGAGGACAAGTACAAGGCCAAGAACTTCATCGACACGTTCGTCTATCGGGCAGGCGACCAGATCGGGGCGTGGTCGTATGCGGCGATGGGCTGGATCGGGCTGACCATGACTGGGATCGCGTTCGCGGCCGTGCCGATCGCCGGCGTGTGGCTGCTGGTCGCCCTCTGGATCGGGCGGAAGCAGACGGTGATCGCGCGTGCGAACGTGCCCGGGGGGATAACGAAATGAGGCTCACACGACGACAGATGCTCAGAACGGCCGCGAGCGCGGGAGCGGCTGTCCTGCTGGGCGGCCGCTCGGCGGTCGAACGGGCGTTAGGCACGGTCGGCAGGACGTTCCCGGCGATCCTGCAGCGGCCCATTCCGTCTTCCGGAGAGCTGCTGCCCGCCGTGGGCATCGGAACGGCCCGGCGCTACGATGTCGGAACGTCAGCCGCCGAACGGGCCTCGCTCATGGAGGTGTTGCGGGCGTTTCCCGAGTTGGGCGGGAAAGTCATCGACACGGCTCCCTCCTATGGCGCGGCCGAGGTCGTGGTTGGCGACCTGGTGCAGGAGATCGGCAACCGGGAGGAGCTCTTCCTGGCCACGAAGGTGCGCGCCGACGGACGCCAGGCGGGGATCGATCAGATGCAGGAGTCGCTGCGCCGCCTGCACACGGACCGGATCGACCTGATGCAGGTCCACAACCTGGTCGATACCGAGACGCAGCTGGCGACGATGCGGGAGTGGAAAGAGGCCGGCAGGATCCGTTACGTGGGGATCACGACCTCGTCCAACCGGCAGCACGAGACGTTCGAGGACGTCATGCGGAGCGAGGAGCTGGACTTCGTTCAGCTCAACTACTCGCTGGCCAACCGGCAGGCGGAGCAGCGGCTGCTCCCTCTCGCCGCCGACCGGGGGATCGCCGTCCTGATCAACCTCCCGTTCGGTCGGGGTCGGCTCTTTCGGGCGGTCGGCGACAGGCCGCTTCCGGGGTGGACGGCGGAGTTCGACTGCGAGAGCTGGGCACAGTTCTTTCTGAAGTTCCTTCTCGCCAACGACGCCGTCACGTGCGTCATCCCGGGGACCGCTAAGATGGAGTACCTCGTCGATAACGTGGGCGCCGCCCGGGGCCGTCTGCCCGATGAGGAGCTGCGCGCTCGGATGGTCGAGTTCTTCGACGCCCTCTGAGCCCGGGCGGTATCCGCGGCCCGCGGGGCCCGCTCGGCCTACCAGGTCCCGCTCGGAGGCCCCACAGGCGGCGGCCGTGTAAGCATTTTCCTTACGCTCCGCTCGGCAGTATCCCTACCGACCTTCACCGCTTCTTCCCGACACCGCTGCGCCTGGGAAAGGGGTAGCTTTGATTCGACCCGCTGTCATGTAGTGCCTGTGGTCATGTGATGCGGGACGGGACGGCGGCCATCCGGAGGAGCCGCGAGCGGCTCCCCGGGTGGCCCCATTGACTCCTACGCTTCACCAGAAGGGAGGCCGCGGCCGTGAACGGTTCCAACGGCGCATCGGCGCACCGCCACTCGGCCCGGCACCGCCACTCGGCCCGCCGCGCCGCGCAGCTCGACTTCGCCCGAGCCCCATTCCTCGTCATCTGGGAGACCACGAGGGCCTGCGACCTGGCGTGCAAGCACTGTCGGGCCGAGGCGATTCTCGCGCGCGACCCCCTGGAGCTGACCACGGCGGAGGGGAAGAGCCTGATGGACGAGGTCCGGCGCTTCGGCCCGATCGTGTTCGTGCTGAGCGGCGGCGACCCGGTGAGGCGGCCCGATCTGGTCGAGCTCGTGGAGTACGGCGCCGATGCTGGCCTTCGCATGGGACTCACGCCGGCGACCACGCCCCGCATGACGCCGGGGCTCCTCCGGAGGCTGAAGGGAGCGGGCCTTGCCCGGCTTGCGGTGAGCCTCGATGGATCCAACGCGAGGATCCACGACGCGTTTCGCCAGGTAGAGGGCTCCTTCGACGAAGGGCTCCGCATCCTACGGCAGGCGCAGGCGGCCGGCCTGAGCACTCAGGTGAACACGGTGGTCAGCCGGTACAACCTCGACGATTTCTCGAGCCTTTGCCACCTGATGGCCGAGCTCGGGATCGTCTTCTGGGAGGTGTTCTTCCTCGTTCCGACGGGCAGGGCCCAGGTGGAGGATGTGGCGGGCGCCGAGCAGTTCGAGGCGATCTTCCACCAGCTGTACGATCTCTCGAAGACCGCACCGTTCGACATCAAGGCCACGGCGGCTCCCCACTACGCGCGCGTCGTGCTCCAGCGACAGGTCGCCGAGCGCCGGGCTGGCCAGCGGGAGGAGGCGCCGGATCCGCTCACGGCGGGTCTCTTCCACTCCCTTCAGGACGGGATCGGGCGCGCGCGCGGCGTGATCGAGGGAGATGGTTACGCCTTCGTGAGCCACACGGGCGAGATCTACCCGTCCGGATTCCTGCCGGTCTCGGCCGGCAACGTGCGGACGGATGATCTGGTGAACGTGTACCGGAACGCTGCGCTCTTCCGGCAGCTGCGCGACCGCGACCTGCTCAAGGGCAGATGCGGCGTCTGCGAGTACCGCACCGTGTGCGGCGGCTGCCGGGCACGGGCGTACGCCATGACGGGCGACTATCTCGAGGAAGAGCCGTTCTGCGATTACGTGCCGGCCGCCTGGGCGCCGAAGGAGGCGGCGGGCGCTTCCTAGCACAACCGACGGTGGCCAGCCGATTCGGACGGCGACCACCTAGCGGCGGTTAGCCGATTCGTACGTGGCCGAGCTGGTAGCGCGTCTAGCCGATTCGGACGCGCCCGGTGACTTGCCGCGGCGAGATCCGGATGACCCGAGCTTCCGCCATTCGGGCGACATCCTTGGGGTTAACCTTCCCGCCCCGACCCACCTGACCGCGCAGCGCCCGAATCGCGGCCATGTGTCCACGAAAGCCGTGCACGAGGTCGGCGTTCCCGAGGACGACCACGGAGGACCACGCCGCTCCAAGGCTCTCCGCTTCGACCACGGTCAGGCAAACCGCCGGGTTCTTCTCGAGGTTGGAGATCTTGCGGCCAGGGCGGCTGGCCACGTAGAAGTCTCGCCCGTTGTAACCGTAGATGACGGGCACGGCGTACGGTCCGTCCTTCTCTACCGTGGCGAGGCTGCCCCACCAGCTGCGGGCCAGGAGTTCCTTGATCTCCTCGCCGGTCATCTCCCGGGAGACGCCGAAGCGGCTGGTGAACTGCTTCTCGCTCACAAGCCCCGCGCGAGCCGCACCGCGGCCAGGACGAGGACCAGCCCGGCCAACGCGTTCAGCCGAGCAAGCCAGGCCGCGATCTTGCGGGTCCGGAGGCCTTCGGGCGAGGCCGGATCGAGGCGGCCGGAGCGGGGCCCGTAGATGAAGTCGTGGACGGCCTGAACGACGAGCATCACGAGCACAGCGACGAGCTTCACGGCGAGGGCCTTACCGTACGAGCTGCTCCAGAAACCGGCGCTTCCCAGCACGCCGGAGGTAAGGAGACCGCGGAGGTAGAGGTTGCCGACGCCGGTCAGGAGCAGCACGCTGATCGCGATCCAGCCCACGATGCGGAACTGCACGCCGATCCGCGAGAAGAGTTCCCTCCGGAGCGTGGGGGGCTCGACACGGCGGAGGACCGGCGCTCCGACCACGGCCAGGAAGAACATGCCGCCGAGCCAGAGGAATGCCGCGAGCAGGTGCACCGAGACGTTTATGTAGTAAAGAGACACGGTAGAGGTACTTATACCCGTGGGAACCCAACATCAATGCTCCGTGTGGAAGAAGAGCCGCCAGCTCCTCGCGGCCGTGTCGGTCTTGATTCCAACCGTGCTGCTCGGTCAGACGCCGGCGGGCTCGCGGGAGGGCTCGCAGGAGGCCGGTGGCGCTCGACTGCAAGCCGTGCTCGAGCAGTTGGTTCCGGACCAACGTCTTCGGATCGAGACCGGTGACGGTGAGGCCACGGCCGAGGGCCGGTACCTGGGGATGGAGGATGGGAGCTTGCTCCTCGGGATCGGGGTGAGCAGCGTCAGCATGCCGACGGCCGAGATCGGGCGGCTCTGGACGCGCGGCCGCTCGACAGCCCGGGGTGCGCTCATCGGAGGGGGCGCGGGCCTCGTTCTCGGTGCCGTATACGGCGCGTTGATCTCGGAGGTGACCTGCGCCGAATCCAGCTGTACGACGCTCGGGCTGGTGGCAGCGGCCGGGGGGTTGGGCGCCGCGAGCGGCGCCGCACTGGGTGCGCTGGTGGGCCTGGCAATTCCGCGCTGGAGGCTGCGTTTTCCGTGACATTCCGAACGGAGGGGTGTAGGCCACGCATGCGTGAGATCTTGCTGCCGGCGGTCGTGATCGGTCTGGCGGGGCTCGCGGGATGTTCCGGAACCATCATCGGCATCTCCACCGGCGAGTCGTTTGGAGGCTTGGGCGTGCTGCTCGTCGTGAGGGAGGCGGGCGCCGACCTGGACTTTGACTGCGCGACCGGGCGCATCGAGGAGCCGATGACGTTCTCTGCCGACGGCACGTTCGACGTGGACGGCACCTTCACGCCGGGCACGGGCGGGCCGGTTCGCGAGGACGACCCGCCGATCCCTGAAGCGGCCCGCTACATGGGTGTTCTCCGCGGTGATCGCCTTACGCTGTCCGCCATCCTGGTCGAAGACGGAACGACGATCGGGCCGTATGAGCTTCGTCGAGGTGAGCAGCCGCTCCTGCGGAGGTGTTTGTAGCGAGGCGGGGCCGCAGTTCGCCGGCCGCCCGGTCTACCGCGGCGGGCCGGCACGCTCTAACTTGGCCCGGTGCTCGGAGCTCGCGGTCCACGCGGGCTTTCTTCTTCTCGGGGCGTGGCGCAGACCGGTAGCGCGCCTGAATGGGGTTCAGGAGGTCCCGGGTTCAAATCCCGGCGCCCCGACTGACACAACGTGTTACCGCACTAGAAGTTGTGCGGTATTCGAACTTGACGCTGAATCAGGAAATTGGGTTGGAAGTGGGGTAACGTTGCCTCTCTGGATGCCCGCTTCGCATAGCTTGGGTGCCTCCAGTT
>DAOVWI010000247.1 GCA_030636765.1 Gemmatimonadales bacterium | reverse complement strand
ACCCAGCGGCTTCGGGAATCGTAGAAACGCAGCGACAGTTCCGCACCCTTCGTGATCCCTATCCGCGTCGTCGTGACGAGGGAGAGTGCCGGCACGGGCGTGCCCCCCTCGATCCACACGGGCGGCTCGTCCAGGCGATGACCCTGGAGGTCAGGCCCGATCCCCAGGGCCTGGGCCAGCCGTGCCGGTCCGTTCGTCAACTCATCGCGGCCCCGCCGCAACCGTATGTGAGTCTCGCCGCACGTTGGCTCCAGCGCCCGGATCAGCACGCCGTGCGGGCTCCCCTCGGCATCGGTCACGGCGTTGAAGCACCAGTGAATGCCATAGTTGAGGTGGACGTAGGCCGTACCAGGCGGACCGAACAGGCCTTCGTTGCGGCTCGTGCGCCCGATGTGGGCGGCGGCGTGAGACGCCGGATCGTCCGGGCCTTCGTAGGCTTCGACCTCGACGATCCGGCCCGATGTCCGAACTCCCTCCACCTCAGACACGAGCAGCGCTCCGAGCAGCTCCGGCGCAACCACGCGGGCGGGACGCGCGAAAAAGGGCGCTCGAAGCGCCCCTTTTCTCCATCCACTCCCGATCGACATCGAATCGCGCGGCTGTCTAGCCGTCGCTGGCTTCTCGTTCCGCGCGTCGGCCGTCGATCACCGCCTGGGCTCTGCCCTTCGGCAGAGCGCTCTCGATCCGGCCAGGTTCGTTGTCGATGACATCGAGGACTCGATCCCCGAATTCCTCGACGAGACGCTCGGCTGTACGTCGCCCGACACCCTGGTAGCCCCGCGCCATTCTCTCCACCATGTCCTCCTGGCCGGAGGTCAGCGCCCCGGGGGAATCGGATGCGGGCTCAGCGGCAGCCGCCGAGGCGGCCGTCTGGTCATCGGACCCGCCATCCGCGGAGGGACCCTTCGAAGCGGCGGCGCCCGTACCCTGCGCACCGGGTCCGAGCGAGCCGCGCCGGAAACGCCCCATCGTGCGAGTCGTCGGCCGAACCGGGGCCGAGTCCTTCTTTTCCTCTGCCGCAACGTCGCTCGTCGGCTCATCTCCCGAGTCTACCGGACCGGGAACGACCGTCGGACCGGCCTTCGGCTTCGGGGAACGGCGTCTCCGTCCCGTCAGGCGTGTTGGGGCCGCCTCCGATGCGCTCGGCTCGGCCGTCGGCTCCGGGGCCGGAGCTTCGGCGACCGGCGCCTCGGCAACGGGCTCGGGTGCGGCCTCGACCGGAGGCTCGGGTTCCGACTCCTCGGAGGCCGGTGTGTCGCCCGCAACGGCGGTGGAGGGAGCCTCATCGGCATCTCGGCTCGACCCACCAGAATCTCGGCCCCGCCGACTGCTGGATCGGGAGCGGCGGGCGCGGCTGCGGCCCTTCTCCTGACCGGAATCCTGCCCCGCGGCATCGGCCGGAGGTGTCTCTTTCACGACCGCGTCGTCGGCGGCGATAGCGGAGATCTTGTAGTTGCCCTCGCCGGTCCGCTCGAGGTTGATGACCTCCTCGTCGTGCGCCTGGCGAAGGAAACGGGAGAACTTCCGGAAACCCAGGGCTGCTTCGTCGAAGTTCGGGTCTTTCTCGACCATTTGTCGCTTGACCTCGGAGTCGCGCACCGAGCCGCTGCGAGCCGCCTTCTCGGCCACTACCGACCGAAGGAGCTCGTACGCGGCACGCAGCCTGTCCTCGTCCACTGAAGGCGGCGCCTCGCGTGACATGACCGCTTCTCGAGTGTCTCGCGACCGGGTGCGCCGCCCGGGCCGGGCCTCGGCCTTCGGGGTCCGGGTCCGCTCGTCACGCCCGCGCCGCCGGCTGGGACCTCTGTCCGTTTCCTTCTTCGGAGGCTGGGACACTGTCGTGGCGGCCGGCGCGGAAGCGGCCGGCGCCGAACCTCCACCCGCGTACTCGGCCACCCGCGCGCCAGCCGCGACCTCGTACTGACCGTTCGCGGCCTTGTGAAGATCGAGAATGCCCCGCGACGCGGACTCCGTGAGGAACCGGTTGAACTTGCTGAACCCGATCGACTT
>DAOVWI010000229.1 GCA_030636765.1 Gemmatimonadales bacterium | reverse complement strand
GGTGCTCGTCTGGAGCGCCCCCAGCCGCTCCACCAGCTCGGAGGCCGCTGGGCACCGGTCGACCGCCTCCTTCACAAGGCAGGAGTGGACCAGGCTCTCCAGCTCGGGGGAAAGGCCCGAGCGTCGCTGACCGATGGGATCCGGCTCCCGCTTGAGGATTGCGTGGAGCATGGCAACGCTGTTCTCACCAGTGAAGGGACGCCCTCCCGCCAGCATCTCATACAGCATCACGCCGAGCGACCAAAGATCGGTCCGAGCCGTCACATCCGAGCCCAGGGCCTGCTCGGGGCTCATGTACGCCACGGTGCCCATCGCCAAGCCCGTCTTCGTGAGCTCCACTCCACTCAGCTTGGCGAGCCCGAAGTCGACGATCTTCGCGATGCCGTCGGTCGTGACCATAACGTTGGCCGGCTTGATGTCCCGGTGGATCACGCCGACCTCGTGAGCCTTCGCCAGGCCGCGCGCCACTTGGAGCGAGAGCTCGACGGCCTCCTCAACGTCGAGCGGACCGCGCTCGATCTTCTCGCGAACCGTCTCGCCCTCGTAGCAGGGCATGGAGATGAACAGCCGCCCGTCGGGGGCCGTGCCGATCTCGTGGATCGTGCAGATATGAGGATGGTCGAGAGCGGCGGCGGCCTGCGCCTCCACCAGGAACCGGCTTCGGGCGGTTCGATCCGCGTTCAGGTGGGCCGGGAGGAACTTGAGGGCGACGGTGCGGTCCAGGCGAGTATCCCGGGCTCTGTGCACGATACCCATACCGCCGCCCCCGATTCGCTCCCCCACCTCGTAGTGGGCGACCCGGCCGCCGATCGCGACCGCCGCCAACTCTCCCGGAAAAGAGGGCGGCGTGCCCTGCGGTCGGTCGGCTCGACCGAAGAGCCGTTGCCAGAGCCGCGAGAGTATTCTGCCGCTCTGAGCGGACTCCCCAGGGTCAGGCGACTCGAACCCGGACACCGTCGGTGCGGTCCGCACCTCCTCGGGCTTGACGTCGGTCGGCGTCCCGGCGGGCGAGGCCTCCAGAACGCCGCGCGGCCGTTCATGGGCTTTCAGGAGGGCAGAGACCTCCGCGCGAAGCTCCAGATCCCCTACGCACGCCGACTCCAGAAACGCTTCTCGCTCGCCCTGGCTCAACTCGAGCGCGCTTTCGAAGAGCTCCTCGACTCGCTGCCGCCGTTCGACATCCAGGAGGTCCCGCCCGCCGGCCATCTGCGTGTCTTTCCTGGTCGAAGCCGTGATGCCCACCTCCTTCGGTTCGGCCGCCTCGGTCGGTTCGGTCGTCTCCGCCGACTCTGTCGCCTCCGCCGGTCCTGCCGGCTCCGGCGGAACGCCGAGGTGTGTCCGCACTTCCTGGAGGAACTGGCGCCACGCGGGCTCGTGCTCGAGCAGGAGGTGGTTCCGGCTCGGCAGCGACACGAACCGACTGCCCGGCATCGCGGCGGCCAAAGCGCGACCGGCCTCGAGCGGCACTCTCAGATCGTCGCGCGCATGCAGGATCAGTGGGGGGACAGGTACACGGTCCATGAGCTCCGCGACGTCGATCTCCAGGAACGCGCGCTGGAACCTTACCGCGTTCTCGGGCGAGGCGGAAACCCGCTGCAGCTCGTTGAACCAATCGAACTGCGCCTCGTCGGCATCGGGCATGAGAAGCTCTGCGAAGACCTGCCGATAAGCCGGAGTGTCGCGTCCCCAGCCCACACGGGTGAGCGTCATCAGGGCCTCTTGCTCCTCCAAGGCGTCGGGATCGACGCCTCGCTTCGCCCATCCTTGGCCGTAGGTGCCGTAGAGGACCAGGTGGGAGATGCGCTCCGGATGCTTGACGGCGTACGCGATCGCGACGGGGCCGCCCTGGGAGATCCCGAGGAGCGCGAATTGGTCCAGCCCCGCTGCCTCCACCACGGCCTCGAGGTCTCGCACCCATGCATCCACGGAGAACTCGTCGACGTCCCAGTCGGAGAGGCCGCACCCACGCTCGTCGTACCGGATGAGCGTGTGGTTGCGGGAGAGCTCTCGCAGCCAGTGGCGCCACACCGGGCTCTCCAGGTCGAGATCGAGGTGGCTGAGCCAGTTCGCCGCCTTCACGAGAGGCGGGCCCTCGCCCATGCTGGACCACGCGATGCGGACGCCGTCAGACGTCTCGCAGAACCGGTTCTCCTGGCGCATCAGCGGGTGGCCGGGCTACTGAGGACCGAGGTCGGTCATGCTGCCTCTCCGGGGCACGAACATCGGGACGCGATCCCGATACATCTCATACTCATCGCCAAACCTCTCCACGAGCTCCCTCTCCTCCAAACGGACTATCAACCACAAGCCGGCGGCCCCGAGCGGGACCATGAGGTACAGCGCCAGATAGTTCGAGAAGAGCGCGGTGGAGATCAGGCCGAAGAGAACGGCCACGTAGCGCGGATGGCGCACTCGGGCGTATACGCCTTCCGTGAGTAGCCCGCCTCCATCGCTCCGGGCGGACAACTCGGGCACGCCCACGAAGGTGCGGAAGGTGAGATGTCGCCGGATGCGCAGCGACAGCCAGACGGCGGCGCCGTAGATCGGTGCTGCCAGAACGACGAGCACGTAACTCGTCCCGAAGTCCACCGACAGGATCGGCTCTCGAAGCAGGTACACTCCGACCGCCAATCCCACCGTCAGCGCCACCAACAGGGTGTAGCTCAGCGACAGCCCGAGGCGACGCCAGAGACGGACGTTGGGGTGAACGACGAGCCAGAAGAGGATCGCCGAAGGCACGGTCACGATCGTGATCAAGG
>DAOVWI010000271.1 GCA_030636765.1 Gemmatimonadales bacterium | reverse complement strand
GCGGAGAATCGGGGGCTCATCTCGCTGGCCGTGGCAAGGGCCGTCGTCCAATCCCTCTCCATAGTCCTCCAGTACGGCCGGCCTCTTCTCGAGCTCCTCATTCCCGTGCGCCGCAACGACGAGTACACGACCGTTCACTCGCTGAACGTCTCGGTCCTGTCGATGTCCCTGGCCGAGGCCGTCGGAGTGCCCCGTGAGGATGTCAAGGACATCGGCGAGGCCGCGCTTCTTCACGACGTCGGCAAGGCGTACACGCCGGCGGAGGTGCTGCAGAAGCCTGGCAAGCTCACCCCGGAGGAGTGGGAGATCATCAAGCGTCACCCCGAGGACGGCGCCCGCATCATCCTGCGTTCCGGCGGGCAGACGGAGTTTGCCGCCGTGGTCGCGTACGAGCATCACCTGACCTGGCAAGGCGGGGGCTATCCGAAGCTGCGCTACCCGCGGCGTCCGCACCCGGTGAGCCAGCTCGTGCAGATCTGTGATGTGTTCGACGCGCTGCGAACGGAGCGGCCGTTCCGCGGTCCGTGGCCCGTGGAGAAGATCTTCCGCTACCTCAGCGAACTCTCGGGCACGGATCTGAACCCGGAAGTGCTTGCCGGCTTCCAGGACATGCTCGTCAAGCAGGGAGTGCAGCCCGGCGAGGACGCGGAGGAAGCAGCCCCGATAGCGAACGCCCAGGCCGCTCCGTCAGCGAACGCCGAACCGGCCGGCGGACCGAGTAGCGAACCGGGCGGCGGAAGCGACGAGCCGTCTCAAGCCCCCTCCTCGTGAGGCCGGATCTCATCACGTTTGACTGCTACGGGACCCTCATAGACTGGCGTCAGGGCATCGCGAAAGCGTTTCGCCACGTGGTACCCGAAGCGGCGGGCGTGGAAGAAGCGCGTCTGTTCGACGCCTACGAGCGTGCGGAGGCGGAGGTCGAGGGCGGCCCCTTCAGGCCGTACCGAGAGGTGCTCGCCGCAGCGGCCGCCCGGGTGGCCGAGCTGCTCGGTTGGCGAATCCCGGCCGGGAGGGACTTGTTTCTCGCCGAGAGCCTCCCCGGCTGGAGGCCGTTCGCCGACACGAACCCGTCGCTCGAACGACTGGCCTCGATGGGCTACCGGCTCGGCATCCTCTCCAACGTCGACGACGACCTGCTGGCCGGCACGCTACGCCAGCTCTCCGTGCCCTTCGACCTCGTCGTCACGGCTCAAAGCGTGGGAAGTTACAAGCCCGCTACGGCTCACTTCCGGAGGGCTCTCGAGGAGGTGGGAGGCCGGCCCGACCGGCTCCTCCACGTGGCGGAGAGCTACTATCACGACGTGGGGGCCGCCCGCCCTCTCGGGGTTCGGGTGATCTGGGTGAACCGGCAGGGCCGGGCCGCGGCGGGCGACGTCCAACCGACCGTGGAGGTGCCCGACCTGCGCGAGGCGGTCGACTGGATCGAGCAGCTCGACCGGTAGAGATTGCGGCGCCGATCCGGTCGACCACACATTACTAGAACTAGATTCTACTTCTAATAACAT
>DAOVWI010000269.1 GCA_030636765.1 Gemmatimonadales bacterium | reverse complement strand
GTAGGTCGGGCAGGCCGGGAGGCAAAGGCCGCAGTGCACGCACGCGGCGAGATCGGACCGGCCATCCAGCAGTCGCGTCGGGCGCCCGAGCGCCGCCGTCACCCGGAGGATCCGTCGGCGCGGCTCGTCGAATCCTCCTCGGCGGGCGGGTCCGACGCGCTCTGGTCGTGCACGATCCTCCAGCCCTCGTCGGTTCTCCAGAGGACGAGAGTAAACGGCCCGGAACCGGTGACGTTCCCCTCCCGGAAGAGCACGTAGCGGGCGGTTGCCAGGGCATGGTCCTCGCCGAGGGGCCGAGCGGTCACCTGTTCGAAGCGAAGGCTGTCACGCAACGCGCCAGCCTGGAAGAGCGGAGCGTACCTCGCCCGGATCGCTTCCCAGCCCGCGACGCGGCCTGAGCTGCCGATGTACGTAGTCGCGGGCGAGCGCAGATAGTCGTCCATGAAGCCGTCGAGGTCTCCACGGTTCCACGCCCCGGCGGAGCTCTCCAGCATCCGAGTCACCTGCGTCTCGATACCCGGGATCGTGTCGGTCCCCGCCACGGGAGCACCGCCCTCGATCCGGCACGCCGTGGGCGCCGATCCCAGCGCCGCCACCAGGAGGACGAAGCCCGCCGCCGAGCCCGCGGGCGACGTCACGATCGTGGCCTCCACTCCGGGTCCTGCACTCCGGCCTCACGGTTGGCGGCGCGGGCGAGCACGAACAGCAGGTCCGAGAGCCGGTTCATGTACGGAAGGACGAGCTTACCGAGCTCAGGCTGATCTTCCAGCAGGCCGCTGATGGCGCGTTCCGCGCGCCGGCATACGGTCCGCGCCACCTGGAGTTGAGCGCCGACGGGAGAGCCTCCGGGAAGGAGGAACGCATCCAGCGGGGGCAGGGAGCTGTCGAGCTCGTCGATCCATGCCTCGAGCTCGCCGATTCTCTCCGCTCGAAGATCGGGGATCACCCCCTTCTTAAGCGCGCTTCCGGGGTCCGCCGCGGCCAACCGGGCACCGATGATGAGAAGGTCCTCCTGCAGGTGAAGGGCGCGCTCGGTAGGGGGCACGTCTCCCTGCCGCAGCGCGAGCGCCAACCCCACATGGCTGTTCAGCTCATCCACGGCGCCGTACGCGTCGACTCGGGGATCGTGCTTCGGCACCCGCACGCCGCCCAGCATCACGGTCGATCCGGCGTCGCCTTTTCGCGTATAGATCTTCATCTGCACCCCGTCCGAAGCGACATGGGGCGCGACCTACGGCCCCGGCTCGAGAAGGACCCACGGCTCGACCGCGTACAGGAGCCGCGCCGTGGAGCGGTCACGTGGGGAGAGACGCGTCTGCTCACTGGTCGGGAACATCATGTCCCCCGCGTCCTCGCTGTGCCCGAGGCCGATGAGGTGGCCGACCTCGTGAAGGGCGATCCGCCGAGCCAGGTGCCGGTCCACCGGCTCCCCGTCCCTGCGGAGAAGCGTCAGCGTCACGACCGCCGAGTCGATCCAGCCGTTCTGATCAGTTTCCCAGCCCGTGAGGCCGCTGTGCTCCGTCGACATCTGCGTCACCCACTTCACGATCACTTGGGCCGTGCCCCGTCCCGCCG
>DAOVWI010000089.1 GCA_030636765.1 Gemmatimonadales bacterium | reverse complement strand
TGCTCCGTCGCGCGGAGCGGGTAGATGTTGTCCAGCTCGTCGACCGCCGCCCAGAAGTGAACGATCGCCTCCTCGGAGTTCGACGAGATCGGCATCGTCGCGGCCGGCGACTCGTAGGCGGCCTGTGGCTGCTGCTGGGCGACGGCGACGCCGGGAGCCAGCACTGGGGCGAGCATGAGAATCATGCGGATCATCCTTCCTCCTCGGATCGCAGTTTCTCTAACATACTAATGGCATTGTCGTTGTCAGGATTGATCTCGAGCGCTTTCTCGTAGCTCTGGATCGCAAGCCCGGTCTGGCCCGCCGCCATGTAGGCCTCCCCCAAGCTGTCGTGGACGTTCCACGAATCAGGGTAGGCCTCGACGTTCAGCTGGAAGATCCGGATCGCCTCCTCGACGAGCCCCTCCTCCAACAGGAAGTAGCCGGCGCCGTTCATCGGGCCCTCGGTGCTGACATACCGGTGCGCCGAATCCGCCTTGTACGCAAGATACGCCTCGACCGCCGCCTCGAGGCCGCCCGCCTGGTACGCCGCCTGAAGCCGCTGGATGAACGGCCGGCCCGCCTCCTCGGGACTCAGCGCGAGTATCGTCTCGAGCGCCGGGTCGCGGTTCCGCGCGTAGTCGGCCGAGGTCAGGTCCGCGGCGATCTCCGGAGCCACCCAGGCCCGATCATCCCACGGCATCGCGTCCTGCCAGTACAGGGTCGAGATCGAGACCCGAAGGCCGCTGTTCGGCAGCGTGACGGCCCGCGCGTCCCCGTAGGCGTTGGGCCTCCCGCCCGTCGGCTCTCCCACGAACACGGCCTCGGTGTGCTCATCCAGGATCGTCGCCAGGTTCTGGGCCGCCGAGAACGTGGCCCGCCCGATGATCACGTACAGCTTCCCGAGCTGATTCAGCTGCTCGTTCCCCACCAGGCCGTACCAGATCGGGCGCGCCAGGAAGTTGTTTCCTCCTCCGTTCAGCCGGATGTCCAGCACGAAGCGCTCGACGTCGTTCCTCTCGGCGAGGGCGAAGACTCGGTCGAAGAACTGCTCGACCGACTCTCCCTCCTCCTTGTCCCCGACGACGTTGAACTGGACATAGAGGGTGCGCTCATCGGCGAGATACTCGTACCAGTACCAGTCGTTCGGATCGCGGAGATAGAGAGGGCTCTCCTCCATGTCCCGCATGCTCGGCCACTCGTCCGGCGCCCCGAGGCGAAGCGGCTTGTACGCCAGGTTCGTGATGGTCCCCTCATGGGTCTCGGGAAACGGAACGGGGGTGACGACGGCCGAGGACTGCATGCCGAGCTCGTTCTCCGTCACGATCGCCAGCCGTCCCCTCTCCTCGACCAGACCCACCCCCTCCATCACCTCGGGCATGGTCATGTAGAAGGGAATGCGGAGGTTCTTCTGGGCCTCGTTGTCGCCCGGGACGATCGCGCGCAGCCGCTCGATCGCGTCCTCCGTCTTGGCGTTGCCGATCCACACGACCCGCTGGCCGACAAGGCCGGCGTAACGAGGGTCGGCCGAACGGACGAACAGGCCGTCGCTGAAGAGCCAGAGGCGCAGCGGATAACCTCCGGAGGTGATGAAGTGCGGCGTCAGGCGGACGCGGCTGTGGCCGTCGCCCTCTCCCAGCATCGCGACGAGACGGGAGAATTCGACGAGAATCTGCGGGTACGTGAGCTCGGGGATGCGCCCCTCGAGCCGGCCGATCGCCGCCTCGAAGCTCTCCTCCGACACGGAGTGGAACGGGTTCGGATGCCGGCTCCGGATCGCCTGGTCCAGGAAGCGGAGGTCCTCGCGCCACTGGTCGGCCGTGACCTGCCAGGGATCCTGGAAAACTCCGTCGCCCGCCCCCGGATCGGGCGCGTGCTGAGCGGCGAGGGGACCGGGGAGAGCGAAGAGCGCTCCGAGCGCTACGAGAGCAACGGTTCTTTCTGCTTTCGACATCGCGCCTTCGTCCGTCTGCTTCCGAGCGTCGTTATCCCGCGGCCTCGCGGGGGCCGGGCGTATCAGCGTGGCCTCTGGACCACGCGCATTCAAGCTACTTCCTTCACTACGCCGGCGCCCGCAGTTGCCCGGGGCCGCCCGGTTCGGCATCGTTCGCCACCGCCCGCTCTGACGGGCCGCGATGCGCTGCCGTTTGACGCTCCGTTGGACAGGTTGTCACAATAATGCTGGACACCCGAGCCACGCCCTGTCTCCTCGCCGGTCTTCTCATCGGCCTGGGAGGCTTCGGCTGCGCAGCTCCCGACTCCGGACCGGACGCCATGGACTCGCCGGACTTCGACGCCGTCACAGAGGAGTTCTTTCAGGTCTTCTTCGGCTTCCATCCGAGCGAGGCCGCGGAAGCCGGTCTCCACGAGTACGACGCGCTCACGGGCCGGCGGGACGCGGGAGCGATCCAGGAGTACGTGGACGCGCTCGGCGGGCTGGAGGCACGGCTGGAGGCGATCGATCCCAGCACGCTCTCGCCGGATGCGGCCCTGGATCGCAAGCTGATCCTTCGCCACGTCCAGGGCGAGCTCTTCTGGCTAGACGAGGTGGGGACGTTCCGAAAGGACCCGCGCTTCTACGCCTCGCAGATGGATCTCTCGCTGCTGCTCCTGCTCGACTACGCGCCGCTCGAGGAGCGAATGGAAGCGATCGTCGGGCGGCTGGATGCATTCCCGGATCTGGTCGGGGCGGCTCGTGAGAACGTGGTGAATCCTCCGGCCCCGTTCGTGGAGACGGCGCTCGTCACGTACCGCGGCCTACCCGGCTTCCTGCGAGACAACCTGACCGAGGCTCTCGCCCCGGTGAAGAACCCGGAGCTCCAGGGGCGCTTCGTCGCGGCACGGGACGCGGCCGCGGACGCCTTGGAGCGCTACGCCGCGTACCTGGCGGAGGAGGTGCAGCCCACGGCGAGCGGCGACTACGCGCTCGGGCCGGAGCGGTACCGGAAGATGAACGCGCTGCTGGCCGACGTGGACCTCCCGGTCGACCAACTGGAGGAGATCGGCCGAACCGAGCTGGCCCGTCTCCAGGCGCTCGGCGACTCGCTGGCCGAGCGCATCGCGCCCGGCCGGGGGATCGAGGCGGCTTTCGCAGTGCTCGGGGAGGACAGCCCGGACGCCGAGGCGATCGTCTCGACCGCCGGCGGCGACATCGCCGGCCTCGTTGAGTTCCTCGAGGCGGGACGAATCGGCACCATCCTTCCGGGCGGGGTCGAAGTGAAGGAGATCCCGGCGTTCCGGCGCACCAACTTCGCCTACATCATCATCCCGGGCCCGTTCGAGGCCACGAACACCGGCTTCTACTTCATCCACCCCGTGGAGGAGAGCTGGTCGGCCAGGGCCAGGAGCGACTTCCTCCGCCGCAACAACCGCTGGACGATCCTCAACACGTCGGCGCACGAGGCGTACCCGGGGCACTACCACCACTGGACGCACCTCAACCGCTCGCCCACGAAGGCCCAGCAGCTGCTTACGGCATACGTCACAACGGAGGGCTGGGCGCACTACACCGAGGAGATGTCCTGGCGGGAGGGCCTGGCCGACATGAACCCGCGGCTCGGCCTCGCGGTCGTGCAGGACGCGCTGCTCCGCGCGGTGCGCTACCTCTCCTCGATCGGGCTCCACACGAAGGGGATGAGCGTGGAGGAGTCCGAGCAGCTGTTCCGGGCGCTGGCCTACCAGGACTCCGTGAACGCCCACCAGCAGGCGCTACGCGGAACTTACGACCCGCAGTACCTCAACTATACGCTCGGCAAGATCATGATTCGGCGGATGCGGGCGGATCTGACGGAGGCGCGCGGCGGGAAGATCGATCTGCTCGGCTTCCACGACGAGTTCATGGCAAGGGGCGCGCCGCCCGTTCCGTGGATCGCGCGTCGGATCCTGGGCGACGTGGAGTGGCAGCCCTTCCGATAGCCCGGGGTTCTTGCGTCCCTCAGGCGCCCGGGGCTCTTGCGTCCCTCAGGCGGCTGCGGGCAGGACCATCGTGAAGACCGTCAGCAAAAAGGCGACCACGACGCTGGTTACCGCGTAGGCTCGCACGTCCGGGCGAGGAATGAGCGCCGGGAAAGCGTCGCCTCGCGAATCTATGGGCGTTTCCACGTTGTCGATCCTCCGAGTCTTCTTGATCATCATCGTCTTCCTCCTCAACCCTTCCACCAACCCCTTCTACTTTCCTCTGCTTAGTAAGACGCATGAACCGGCCAAATGGTTTCACGGGGCTCTGGCGCGACCGCCGGCGCCCGGCACGTCAGAGCATCGGATCGCCGCCACCCGACCCGCCGGCGCCGAGCCCTCCGGCCCGTCAGCTCGCTCTCAGCAGATCCGCCCTTCCCTCGATCTCCAGAAGGCGTTCCTTGTACTCCACGCCCCCACCGTACCCGCCGAGACCGCCGTCCAGCCGCACCACCCGGTGACAGGGAACCACGATCGGCACCGGGTTCGCCCCGACGGCGTTCCCAACCGCCCGTGCGGCCTTCGGCTTCCCGATCCGCCGAGCCAGCTCGGAGTACGGAAGGACCTGGCCGAACTTGATCGCCTCGGTCAGCTCCGCGAGCACGTCGCGCTCGAACTCGGTGAGCGTGCTCAGGTCCACCTCCATGTCAAACTCCGTGCGCTCGCCACGAAAGTACTGGGTCATTTCCCGCTCCACGTCCGCCAGGGCCTCCGGGTCCCGCACCACCGGGCGGCAGGGGAAGCTGCTCTCGAGCTCCCTCACGAACCCTTCTTCCCCCAGCTCCCGCCACGTGATGCGCGCCACGCCCTTGCCGGTGGCAGCCGCATACATCGTCCCAAACGGGCTCGCGAACGAGTGCCAGTGGATCGCCTCGTCCTTGCAGCACGCGGGGATCACCCGGTCCAGCGCCCTGAAGTCGGCCGCCCAATCGCGGCACTCGCCGCACTCGGCCAAGTGCACGGACATCTCGAGGTCGTCCTCGCACTCGAGCTCGCCGGCCAGGTAGGCGAGAACGTCGTCCTCGTTGCATACGTAAGCCTCGCCGATCATCGCTCGTTCTCCTTCCTCCAGATTTCGAACAGCTCACTGCGAAGCCGCTTGAGTCCGTTGTAGACGTTCGCCCGGGCGCTCGCCTGCGAGCAGTCGAGCCGCTCGGCGATCGTCGCGTAGTCCTGCCCCTCCACCCAGCGAAGCCATACCGCTTCCCGCTGCTTCCGAGGCAGAAGCGCCACCTTCTCGCGAACACGCTCACGGCCCGCCTCACTGAGACCGTCCAGGCCGTCGCCGGGAGTCGCGGTCCGTTCTGGGAGCAGTTGGGTGAGCCGCCCGTCCAGGGCGCAGCACCGGCGGCGGTCCTTCGAAAGACAATCCAGGGCGGCGTTCGTGGCCACCCGGTAAAGCCAGGCCCGAACGTTCGAGCCCGGCCCCGTGTCGGGCGGCCGGCGAATCGCGGTGACCCACACTTCCTGGAGCAGATCATCCACGTCCGCTTCGCTCGACAGCATCCTCGTCAGGTGTCTTCTCAGCTCGGCCCCGTAGCGGCCGATCCACCCTTCGACGCCTTTTGGTGGCGCGATCCTGGCCCCCTCCCGACTCTCGATCGTGTCAGGTGCGTGTGCCCTGACCGGCCCGTGCAGGGCACGAGCCGCGGGTGTCGTGCCCGGCATCGTCAGGCCGGGGAGCCCACGCTCGTGAGTACTACGCTCAGATAGCCCAGCAGCACAATCGGTACGCCGATGGAAATGGCGCCAAGGAAAACGGCATCCCTGAGCACGCTCAGGGCCGTTCGTACGGTCAACGACATCATCGCCTCCGCGTTAGCAACGTTAGCTTGGCGGGGCCCACGGCCCTACCCATCCAACTCACACGTATAACGGCACGAACGCCGAATTCGTCAAATGCTTGCTCCGCGGCCACGGGTCGGCAAGTTTGCCGCATGACGATTCGACGGCTGGAAACCACCCCTCGGAGCCTCGTTCCGCCCATCGTGGCGATCGGGGTCGTCTGCTTCCAGTTGATCGCGGCGGGCGAGGTCGCCGCGCAGGGACGCGGGCGGGCGCCCCCCGAGGTGACGGCCCGCTTGCAGTACGTAGGCACGGTGCGTCAGCTCGGCCCCGTCGCGTACCGCGATCCGCTGGGCGTCATCTCTCCGGACGGCGTGTGGCTGGCCTTCGCCGCCGGTCGCCGGCTGGGCATCCAGCGGATCGACGGCGGGCCGATCAGAGACCTCGCCCGAGCGGAGGGACAATTCACGGACCTCCAGTGGCTCCCGGACAGCCGCCACGTGGCGGCCCGGGAGCGGAGCTTCAACCGTGGCGAGAGCCGCTGGCTCGTCTTCGACATCCAGTCCGGCGAGCGCCGGCCGCTCTGGCCGGAAGGGATGAAGCTGCAGACGCGAGGTGGCCGCGCCAGCCTGCGAGTAGCGGGCAAGCCGGATGCGGTCGGCTTCGTGGATCGGCCCTTCAGCGTCAAGGTCGAGGAGCTGGACGAGCTCACCTGGTCGTCGAGCGGGCGTGTGGCGGGCATCGTGCACAAGGGCGAGAGCTCCCACGTGTGGCTGTTCGACCCCGATGGCTCCCACGCCGAGGTGCGGCAGATCGACCGGCGATTCCGCTTTCCGGCGTTTCGGGGCGGCGGAAGCGACATCGCCTGCCTGTCCAAGGAGAATCGGGACCTCCACCCGCAGATGGAATTCAGCTGCGGCGGAGCCGCGACCGGTGGCTTCTCGCCCGTCGCGTACGGACCGTTCGCCTTTTCCGGTGACGGCCGCCGCCTCTACTACGCCGCTCCCAACGAACTGGGGACGCTGGACCTGTGGGTGCATGGCGTGCCGGGGAGCGGAGCCAACCCGAGACAGGACCAGCTCACCCGTTTCACCCGCGACACGTACGCGCCCTCGGTGTCACGCAACGGCCGGATTCTTTTCAAGACGCAGGACTACCGCGCGCACATCGCCATGGTGCCGGCGGCCGGTGGCATGAGCCTCGCGATCACTACATTCCAGTCCGAGACACCGTCCTGGGACGGGAGCGGCTCTCGCATCGGCTTCACGTTCGGCAGCTGGCGACGCGTCCTGGACGACCTGAACTACCCGGACATCGCCCAGCACCTTGGATACATCACGCTCGATGGCTCGCTGCCGGAGGACAAGCCGGGGAGGGTCGTCCGCGCTTCCCAATCCGAGGACCAGGGCATGCACTGGTCGCCGAACGGGAAGTGGATCGTCCTCCACTCGCATGCGGAAGGCTCGGACGACATCTGGCTCCAGCCGGCCGACGGTTCGGAGAAGGCGCGCAGGATCTCCAGTGACGGGCACGAAACCGGCTGGCCACGCTGGTCGCCCGACGGCCGCTGGATCGTCTTCCCGAGCTTCATAGAGCGGGACAACGCGCGCCAGGGCGTCCTCTATGTCATCGGCGTCGATCAGGAATCGGGAGAGGTCACCGTCTCCCAACGTGAGATCCCGCTCGGCGGCCTGGTCGGCGCCGGGTCGATCGCCGAGTGGTCGCCCGACAGCCAGGAGCTGGCGTTCGAATGGGATGACGGGAGCGGCACGAAGGCGATCTACGTCGTGGCTCTGGATGGCGGCCCGCCGCGCAAGATCTACGAGTACCGGAGCGACCAGCTCTTCTCGGGCATCAGCGTGTCGCCCGATTTTCAGTGGGCGGCCTACATCGCCCCGGCGCCGGACGGACACCTGCAGGTGTTCCGCGTTCCGATGTCGGGCGGCGAGCCGCAGCAGGTGACGTCCGACCCCACCGACAAGGCACACCCCGCATACTCTCCCAATGGGGAGTGGATCGCGTTCACCGTCTTCAGCTACAAGGCGATCTTTTGGGTACTGAATCCATGAGGCATCGGCCGGCACGCAGCGGCAGACTCCCGACGGTCGGCGGCAGTCGGCCGGCCGCCCTGGCGCTCGCGCTTCTCTCCTCGACGTTCCTCGCGGGCGGTTGCGGAGAGCGGGCCGAGCGAGGCGGCGGCGACACGTCCGGCGCCTCCGGTGCGGGAGACCCCGTCGCCCGCACCGTGGTGATCGCCGATGAGTACGTGGACGGCTACTACCACCAGTTCCCGGAGGAGGCGTACGAGGTCGGGTATCCGAACGTCCCCTTCGACCGACTGGGGGACCGGAGCGTCGAGGGCCTGGCCGAGTGGCACGAGCGCGAGGACGCCTGGCTCGAAGAGCTCGGGGCCATCGACCCGGCGACGCTGGAGGGCAACGAGGCTGCCATCCCGTACGCGTACGCCCTCGACCGGCTCGCGGCGTCTGCGGCCCGGCGCTCCTGCCGAATGGATCTGTGGAACGTGAGCCCCACGTGGACCGGGTGGCAGAGCATGGTGGCCAGCACGTTCGCCCAGCAGCCGGTCGGCACGGAGGAGGCGCGCG